>JAZOBV010000135.1:0-3794 GCA_045596145.1 Candidatus Pelethomonas sp. | reverse complement strand
GCGAGAGATGGTCTATGGCATTCTTTTGCTCCTGAGTCTTGAGCTGACAGGGGTTTGCCTGTTCCGGGCGTGTCAAAAAAGGAGTGAACATTAGTAAACGCTCCTTTTGCATCCTGCTTCGTCACTATTCACGATAACCTGTTACTTTCCAAAAATCGACATCTTTCTGTCGAAGAATGTCGATTTTGTGTAATCCCAACACTATAGATGCTGTGAGCCAAAGGACTTGCCAAAACCAAATCGAAGCCCAGCGAAGCGGGTTCGATTTGGAAAGGAGGAGCAGCGGCATGAGCGCGCTCTGACTTAAAAAAAGTTAGAGCAAGCGATATATCGCTTGCTCCGTCGTGGTGACCCGTCGGGGATTCGAACCCCGGACCCACTGCTTAAAAGGCAGTTGCTCTGCCGACTGAGCTAACGGATCATATGGCTGGGATGGCTGGACTCGAACCAGCGGATGCGGGAGTCAAAGTCCCGTGCCTTACCACTTGGCGACACCCCAATATGGCTGAGTCCGAAAGAAAAACAAGGGATTGGGATTTACTCCCAATCCCTTGCGAATCTGGGGTGGGTAATGGGACTCGAACCCACGACACCCGGAACCACAATCCGGTGCTCTAACCAACTGAGCTATACCCACCAGATGTACGGGACATCCCGTAAGGAAAATGGCACGCCAGAAGGGACTCGAACCCCTGGCCTACTGCTTAGAAGGCAGTTGCTCTATCCAACTGAGCTACTGGCGCATAGTTTGGAGCGGGTGACGAGAATCGAACTCGCATCCCCAGCTTGGAAGGCTGGTGCCCTGACCATTGTGCTACACCCGCATTCTTCGCCGACGGATAAACGTCACCGCAACAATCGTCAGCTTGGATATCTTACCATGGAAGATTTGATTTGTCAATATGTTTTTTGTTTTTTCTTCTTTTATTTTTTCTCAGCCGGCGGCATAAAATTCTTTCTTGACAAAGGAAAAATTATGGAGTATACTGGCAAAAATTTCTTACAGGAGGTACGACCATGCGCCGTTATGTTATCACTATGAATCATACCCCCATGCTGTCCGGTAATGCTGATGCGATGCAGATCGGGCTTACATTGTCGTACCCTGTTGGGGGAAATTGAGCAGTCCCCAAAAACTTCAGGATAACAGCAGTGCAAGCCGAGGGCCCCGGCTTGCACTGTTTTTATTTTATTAACACAATTTGAGAAAGGTCGTTATTTCATGCTTATTCATAAAGGAACCTGTGATTTACGCACGCCGCGGCTTCTTCTGCGGCGGTTTACGGCGGAGGATGCTCCCGCCATGTTCAAAAACTGGGCATCAGACAGCGAGGTGACCCGCTATCTCGTCTGGCCGCCTCACGGGGATGAGGGGGTTACCCAAATGGTGCTGACCGACTGGCTGGCGGACTACGCCAGACCGGATTTTTACCAGTGGGCGATCGAATTTGAGGGCGAGCCCATCGGCAGCATCTCGGTTGTCTCGCAAAATGATAGTATCGGGAAAGCTGAGATCGGCTACTGCATTGGCAAGGCGTGGTGGCGCAGGGGGATCATGTCAGAAGCACTCGGCGCGGTCATCGGCTACCTTTTTGATGAAGTGGGGATGCAGCGTATCGAAGCCCGCCACGATCCCCGCAATCCCCACTCCGGCTGCGTGATGCGCAAATGCGGCATGAAGTACGAGGGTACCCACCGCCGCGCTGACCGGAACAATCAGGGCATCTGTGATGCCTGCTGCTACGCCATTCTGGCAGATGAACAATAAAGGAGGAAACATTTATGCTTTTGGAACAATTTGATCCCGCACGTCATGCGGTCATCGACCCGGATATGGTCTTTCATCCCATACCGGATTTCCCCGAGACGGTGATCTCCATCTTCTCGCACCAGCTTTTCAATGCCGTTGTCGCGTTTCTTGGCGGCAGAAAGATCGCGGAGACCCATGATGTGGATGGTGTCTGGCCGGTATACGAGGTCACCTACAATGGTCACCGCTTTGCCTGCTATAAAGCCCGTCTCGGCGCGTCCGCCTGTGTGGGCTGCTTTGAGGATGTGATCGCCTTCGGCGCAAAGCGGCTCATTCTTCTGGGCAACTGCGGCGTTCTCGATCAGCGCATCAAGGACTGCGGCATCATCATCCCTACCGCCGCCATCCGCGATGAGGGCACCAGCTATCACTATGCGCCGCCCTCAGATCTCATCGAGGTCAATCATAAGTACCGCGGCGAATTTAAGGCGGTGTGCGATAAATTTGGATATCCTTACACCGAGGGCATCACATGGACCACTGACGCTTTTTTCCGCGAAACACGGGATAAGGTGGAGGCACGCAAGAAAATGGGAGCCATCTCCGTGGAGATGGAATGCGCCGCTATGCAGGCACTGTGCGACTTCCGCGGTGTGGAGTTTTTCCAGTTTCTCTACGCGGGGGATAATCTGGACCACTCCGCATGGGACCCCAGAAGCCTCTCCGGCTTTGCCCGGCTGGAGGATAAAGAAAAAATCGCGCTGCTGGCATTTGAGCTTGGCTGTGCGATCGGAAAGGAATAAATATGGATTTTCAGGAGATTTATAAAATCAAAAATGAGGTCGAACAGATCCAAAAGACTTATGAATTATTCAACGAGGATACCAGGCTGAACCACTCCAAAGCAGCACGGGTGGAATTTCTTACCACCGTGCGGTACATCGAACGCTATCTCACCCCCGGCGCGAAAATCCTGGATGTTGGCGCGGGGGCTGGGGAGTACAGTCTGTATTTTGCGCGGAAAGGGTACGATGTGAGCGCGCTGGAGCTGTCTCCCGCCAACATCGAGGCATTTCGCAGAAAGCTGACTCCCGCGGACAAGGTTGAGCTTGTGCGGGGAAACGCAGTGGATCTCAGCCGCTATGCCGACGAGAGCTTCGACGCGGTCTTTCTGTTCGGTCCTTTGTACCACCTGCACAGCGAGGATGACCGCCAGAAGTGTATTGCAGAGGCAAAGCGGGTCTGCAAGCGGGGCGGAAAGCTGTTTTTCGCGTTTATTTCCAACGATTTTGTGATCTTGACGGAATTTTCCTACCGTCCGGATTACTTCACAGCGGGCGACTACGACAAGGATACCTTCAAGCTCTGCGATTTTCCCTTTGTTTTCCATACGGTGGAGGAATGCCGCGCTATGCTGGCAAGAGGAGAGGTCAATATTCTCCACGCCGTTGCGTCCGACGGTATCAGCGAGCTGCTGGCAGAGAAGATCAACGCCATGGATGAGGAGAGCTATGCGCAGTATCTGCGGTATCACTACTATATTTGCGAGAAACAGGAGTTTCTCGGTATGAGTAATCATCTTCTCTTTGTGGGAGAGAGGTAAATTGTTGTTTACATGACAATTTAGATTTCACTCTGCTGCGAAGCAGCAGAGACAGCATCATCTAATTGATAGCTGGTGTCTGTCTCCGACGGGTGACTTTTGTGCGGACAAAAGTCACCAAAAACCGCTAAGGGGACACCCCTTAATATCCCCGTTTGGACATAAAATGAACTTTCCCGGCTGCTTATCGGCACGCCCTCGAAGGAAACGCGCCGCGTTCACCCGCCCGCAGGCGGGCGCTTACGAGGCCAACCGCCAAAGGCGGCTCTTAGGCCGAGTGTGCCCCGCTCACCCGCTACTCTGTTATAAATGGCAGCTTTCTGCCTTTGCTTCGGGGTGCCTTGCTGTTGCAGCGGTCTTGCGGTGCGCACACCCCAATTAGGCACTCCAAAATAAAGGCACAGACTGCGAAAACGTACCGCAGAAGCGGGTGAGCGGGGC
>JAZOBV010000134.1:0-6966 GCA_045596145.1 Candidatus Pelethomonas sp. | reverse complement strand
CAGAGAATGCGCAGACGCCGAGGAAGAGGCATATTTCTTCAAGATGAGCAAGTACGCCGATCGGCTTATGAAGCACATCGAAGAGCATCCCGAGTTTATTCAGCCCGAGAGCCGCAAGAACGAGATGGTCAACAATTTTCTCAAGCCCGGTCTGCAGGACTTGTGCGTTTCCCGCACCAGCTTCAGCTGGGGTATCCCCGTTGATTTTGACGACCGCCATGTGGTCTACGTCTGGCTGGATGCGCTGAGTAACTATATCACCTTCTGCGGCTACGATCCCGACGGCAACCACGAGCCCCAGTACAAGGAGTTCTGGCCCGCCGACGTGCATATCATCGGCAAGGACATCGTCCGCTTCCACACCATCTACTGGCCCATCTTCCTCATGGCACTGGGCGAGCCCCTGCCCAAGCAGGTGTTCGGTCATCCCTGGCTGCTGGTGAACAACGGCAAGATGAGCAAGTCCACCGGCAATGTCATCTATGCCGATGATCTGGTCGATCTCTTTGGCGTGGATGCCGTGCGCTATTATGTGCTCCACGAGATGCCCTTTGCCAACGACGGCGTGCTGACCTATGAGATGATGATCGAGCGCATCAACTCCGACCTCGCCAACATTCTGGGCAATCTGGTCAACCGCACCATCGCCATGAGGCAGAAGTACTTTGGCGGAAAGATCATGGCTCCCGCTGTCGCCGCAGATGTGGACGAGGAGCTGAAGGCAGTCGCTCTGGCAACGCCCGCCAGAGTGGAGGAAAAGATGGCGGGTCTGCATGTGGCGGACGCGATCGACGAGATCTTCACCCTGCTGCGCCGCGCCAACAAGTATATCGATGAGACGACCCCCTGGGCTCTGGCAAAGGACGAGGCAGACCACGCCCGTCTGGGTACTGTGCTTTACAATCTGCTGGAGGCCATTCGTTTCGCCGCCGTTCTGCTGAAGCCCTTCCTGCCCGGCACTGCGGACAAGATCTTCCGGCAGCTGGGTGTGGCTGACGGCGGCATTGAGTCCCTCGCCTCCTTTGACGGTATGCCCGTGGGTGAGAGCGTGGGTCAGGCTGAGATCCTGTTTGCCCGCATTGATGCCGCAGTTAAGCTGGCTGAGATCGAGGAGAAGAAGGAAGCTGCCCGCAAGGCTGCCCTGCCCCCTATCGAGATCGAGCCTTACGCCACCGAGAACGTGGATTTCGATACCTTCTGCAAGAGCGATTTCCGCGCTGTGAAGGTCAAGAGCTGCGAGAAGGTAAAGAAGAGCGACAAGCTCCTCAAGTTCACTTTGGATGACGGAACCGGTACCGACCGCCAGATCCTCTCCGGTATTGCAAAGTTCTATGAGCCCGAGCAGCTCATCGGCAAGACGCTGGTGGCAATCACCAACCTGCCCCCCAGAAAGATGATGGGTCTGGAGAGCTGCGGTATGCTGATCTCCGCTATCCACACCGAGAAGGGCGAGGAGAAGCTGAACCTCCTGATGGTCAGTGATGCCATCCCCGCAGGTGCGAAACTGGGCTAATGCTTAAAAATGCAGCGGCGCAATGCCGCTGCATTTTTATGGAGGAGATAGTATGAAATTATTTGACACCCACGCCCATTATGATGCCGAGCAATTCGACATTGACCGGGAGGAGCTTCTTGCCGACCTGCCGGAAAAGGGTGTCGCGCTGGTGGTCAATCCCGGCTGCGACATTCCCACCAGCCAAAAGGCGCTGGAGCTTGCAAAACGTTATGACTATATCTACGCCGCCGTGGGCTACCACCCCGAGAGCTGCGCGCCCTATCGGGAGAGTGAGCTGGACATCCTTCGGGAGATGGCGAAGGACCCCAAGGTGGTCGCCATCGGTGAGATCGGTCTGGATTACTACTGGGAGGAAAATCCGCCCAGAGAATTGCAGCAGCAGGTCTTCCGTGCCCAGATGGAGCTGGCGCGAGAGCTTGGATTGCCTGTCATCGTCCATGACCGGGAGGCTCACGCGGACAGTCTTGCCATCATTCGGGAGTTTCCGGAGGTCAAGGGCGTGTTCCACTGCTCTTCCGGCAGTGCGGAGATGGCAAAGGAGCTCACTAAAATGGGCTGGATGATCTCCTTTACCGGAGTGCTGACCTATAAAAACGCGAGAAAAGCGGTGGAAGCCGCAGAAGCGGTTCCCATCGAGAGCATTATGATTGAAACAGACGCCCCCTATATGGCGCCTGTGCCCCACAGGGGCGAGCGGTGCGACTCCGCACTGGTGGTGCACACCTGCGAGAAGCTTGCAGAGATCAAGGGCATCAGCGCTGAGGATTGTGCGCGGATCACCATGGAAAACGGAAGACGGTTTTTTGGCATAAACTAAAAACAGAGAGGAATTTTCTAAGAGAAAATTCCTCACTGTTTTTGTTCGTTAACGTTTTTTCCAGAGGGTGGGGAACAGCAGCAACAGCAGCGGCATGATCTCCAGTCGTCCCAGCAGCATCAGCGCGCTGAGGAACAGCTTGCTGAAATTGGAGAGGATGGAAAAATTCGCCGTTGGTCCAAGAATACCGAAAGCGGGTCCTACATTGCTGATGCAAGTGAGAGATGCGCCGAAGGCGGCATCAAAGCCCACGTTATCCCATGAAACGACCAGCATACCGATCATCAGCAGCAGGATATACGCGAAGAAAAAGAGGGAAATGCCGGAGAGAATGGGTTCATCCACCCGGTCGCCGTCGCTTCGGATGGTGGTGATCTGACGGGGACGGAGAATGCGCTGCACCTCACGGCGGAGGTTTTTTATAAGAAGGATCACGCGAATCTGCTTGATACCGCCGGCAGTGGAGCCGGCGCAGGCGCCCGCGAACATGACGAGAACCAGTACGGTCTGTGAGAACGTGGGCCACAGGACATAGTCCCGAGTCATGTAGCCCGTGGTGGTCATCAGCGTCACGACCTGAAAGACTGCGTCGGTAACAGTCTGGGTGCTGAGCATCTCACCCGCGTGAACAAGGAGATCTGCCGCGATCAGACCGGAGGCGATCAGCGCCATCAGCGTATAGCTGCGAAGCTCCTCGCTCTCAAAAACTGCCTTGAAGTTTCGCCGCAGGGCGAAGAACAGCAGCGAGAAGTTGATGCCGGACAGGAACATGAAAACAATGATGATCCACTCGACAACGATGCTGTCAAAGGCGGCGACACTGGCGTTGCGGGTGGAAAAACCGCCAGTGGAGATGCTGGAAAAGGCGTGGATGATGGATTCATACCAGCTTATGCCTGCAAGACGCAGGCAGATGGTTTCCAGAACCGTCAGCCCGATATAAATGCTGTAGAGGATCTTCGCTGTGTCTGCAAGTCTGGGGGTGAGCTTGCTTTTTATGGGACCGGGAGACTCCGCCCGCATGAGGTAGACGCTGCCTTCGCCCAATTTTGGCAGGAGCGCCAGCGTCAGCACCAGAACGCCCATGCCGCCCATCCACTGGGTCTGGGCGCGCCAGAACAGGATTCCCCGGGGCTGCCCCTCGATAAAGGTAAGGACTGACGCGCCGGTGGTGGTGAAGCCGGAGGCGGTCTCAAACACCGCGTCAGCGAAATTGGGAAGAACGCCGCTGAAGAAATACGGGAGAGCGCCGAACACGGAGAGGAAGATCCAGCTCAGCGCGACGGTGGCAAATCCATCGCGTGCCTGCATTTTGGAATTTTTGGGGCGCAGCAGCGTCAGCAGAGCGCCTGCGCCAAGGGTGATCGCTGCGGAGAGTAGAAATGCCAGAAAATCACCGTCGCCGGTAAAAAAGGCGATGACTGTGGACGGCAGCATGGATGCCGCCTCGCCCATCAGAACAATGCCCAGGATCGAAAGAACCAGTCTGTAATTCATAGCCGCCTCATTTCAGAATGTCGTTGAGATCCTGAAGAAACAGGCTCTTTGCCATAACGACCACCCGGTCGCCCGCGTGAATGCAGGTGTTACCGCCGGGAATGACTGTTTTATTCTCATGGACAATGGCGGCGACCAGGAGTCCTGCCTTGAGCTGCAAATCGCGCAGCGGAGTGTCCAGAAAATGGGTGGCGGCGGTGGCGGTGAATTCCACGGCCTCGATCTTGCCGCCCAGAGGCTTGTATAGGTTCTCAACCGCGCTGCCCTGGCTGCGGGCAAGAGATCGGACATATGCGGAGATCTGGTTGGCGGTGATCTCCTTGGGGCTGATGACGCTGTCCACGCCGAACTCCCGCATCATCTCAATGTAATTGGGGCGGTTCATCTTGGCAATGACCTTTTTCACGCCGCTGCGCTGGGCGGTCATTGCCATGAGAAGATTTTCTTCGTCACGGTTGGTCAGGGCAACGAACGCATCCGTATTCATGAGATTTTCCGCCTCGATCACCGCGCTGTCGGTTCCGTCGCCCTGCAGAATCGTTGCCTGCGGGAGCTTTTCGGAGAGCGCAAGGCAGCGATCCTCGTTCAATTCGACGATGCGCACCTTCATGCCCGCCTTTTCCACCGCCCAGGTGAGGTAGGTGGCGATCTTGCTGCCGCCCAGAACAGTGAGATCCTTAATGCGTCCGGAATCCCGACCCAGCAGACGGAAGAACTTGTTCAGCTCGCTCTGACTGCCGATGACGTATGCCTTGTCACCCACATGGGGAACGAACCGTCCGTTGGGGACAAAGACCTCGTCCCCACGGATCACGGCGCACAGCAGCACGCCGTTGGGGTGGCGCTTATTGTATTCAAACAGGGTCATGCCCGCCAGGCCATCGCCCTCCTGAATGGGAAAGCCGATCATTTCCACCAGTCCCCGGGCAAAGGTTTCCACGCTGAACGCGGCGGGGACGCGCAGTACGCGGGAGATCTCCTGTGCGGCGGCGTACTCGGGATTGATGATCATGTCCATTCCGATCTCTTTTTTCAGAAGACTTGCCTCACGGAAATATTCCGGACTGCGCACGCGGGCGACAGTGTGCTTTGCGCCCAGCTTCTTGGCGATCAGACAGCAGACGATGTTCAGCTCGTCAGATCCGGTGACGGCGATAGCGAGGTCGGCATCCCGAACACCAGCGTCCCGCAGTGTCTGAATGGAAGCGCCGCTGCCCTCCATGCAGAGGATATCCAGCACGCCGTCAGCAGTGCGCAGCGCGTCTGCATCATTGTCAATGAGAACAAGATCGTGCTCCTCGCCGCTGAGCTGGCGGGCGAGGGTAAAGCCGACCTTTCCGTTGCCGATGATAATAATTTTCATGGCGTTCCTCCTTGATAGAAACGGTCGTCCCGCCGTGCGGGAGGGGCTGTAAGAATATGATTGAGCTCCGCACCTGCGATCAGCGTCAGCGCGGACAGGTAGAGCCAGATGAGCAGTACCATCACCGCGCCCAGTGCACCGTAGATAACAGAGTAGTTGGATAGGTTTTCAACATAAAAGGAATAGCCGAAGGAAAGCACGATCCACGCAAGGGTGGCGGCAGCCGAACCGGGGAGAATCTCACGGAGTGGGCGATGCGTATCCTGCGCCAAAGCGTACAGTAAGCTCAGCGCGGCAAAGATCACGGCTCCCAGTGCCGCAAAGCGGAGAATGCCCCACAGCCCCGCGAACCACTTTGGCAGAGCGAGGAGCTGACCCAGCGCGCTCATAAATCGGTTTCCTGCCGTCATCAGCAGAAGTGTCAGCATGAGGGAAACGAGCAGCAGCACCGTAAAAAACAGCACCTTGAAGGCGGCGCGGACACGGCTTTTCGGTATCCCCATATCGTAGGCGCGGCGCACCGCGCGCATCAGACAGCCTGTGGCGCGCATGGGAAACCATACGGAGAATACCGCGCTGAACCAGAGCATGGATACGCTGACATGCTCCGATACATAGCTGAGGTAGGCATCGGTCAGTGCCATGACACCCTCTGGCAGAATGGGCGCGACAGGCTCCAGCACAGCAGAGAGATCCAGTCTGAGCTGACCGATCAGGCTGCTGATAAGGATCAGAATGGGAAACAGCGAGAACAGCAGGTAGTAGGCAAGTGCCGCGCCCTGCTGCGCGGAATCATGTACGCTGCACCGCCGGATCAGGCGAAGAACCAGCTTTACCTCGCGGCGGTTCGTGACCGCGGTAATTATTTTGCGCACCGAAATGCTCCTTTCTGTGCCGGATGGCAGAATAACAGCTATAGTATGCAGCGGCACAGAAAGAAAATTTCATTGGAAAATATTCTATATCAAATGCGCGAGAAAGGCAAGGGGAGGGGATTGCTAAAAAACAGTAAAACTTTTAAAAAAGTGATGCAGACAATATTCTGCATAATAAATGGACAACTGCGCAAATGCAGGAAACATAAGGGTTTTACACATTGTCCACATAGTTATCCACAATATTATGTCAACGCTTCTTGCGTGAAAACCACTAAAAAAGTTGCAAAAATAGGAAAAATACAGAAATTTACAATAGAATGACGGCGAGATACCTGTGCTTTTTGATACGGTCAAATGTATCCGAGGTGTGGACAAACTGAATCTTCCAAGCCGGGTGCCAAAATTCGCCTTGCATTTGAAGGAAAACTCTGTTATAATCAAGTTCACAATTTGATACGCAGGGTTGGTATATCGGTATTACAGCGGCTTCCCAAGCCGTTAAGGCGGGTTCGACTCCCGTACCCTGCTCCATGAAAAAACACGCTTTTGTCCGGTAGACAAAAGCGTGTTTTTTAGAACTAAAGGAGAACGTGAAATGAAGAAGATAGTCTGCGCAGGAGCAGCGGTCATTGGTCTGGCTACGGCGGTGTTGCTCACCATTCTGGTCGTCACAGCGGTTCGGTTCGGCGAGTGGGGGCGAGTGATGGTCTATGGCATTCTTTTGCTCCTGAGTCTTGAGCTGACAGGGGTTTGCCTGTTCCGGGCGTTTCAAAAAAGGAGTGAACATTAGTAAACGCTCCTTTTGCATCCTGCTTCGTCACTATTCACGATAACCTGTTACTTTCCAAAAATCAAGTCGGATCGTAGCCATGTCGTTCTGTGAGCCAAGGAGTTG
>JAZOBV010000133.1:0-3596 GCA_045596145.1 Candidatus Pelethomonas sp. | reverse complement strand
TCTAGTCGATACCGTGTTCTGCCTCCGGCGGGATACTTTCTCCTCGTCGAGAAAGTATGCAAAGCGCCGCTGAAACCTCTTCGGTTTCAGCCTTCCCGCTTTAAAAAGTCCTTCATTTTTCGTTGATTCTCGGCACACCCTTGAAGGAAACACGAAGCATTTGCCCCGCTCGCCCGCTACTCTGTCGTCAAAGCAGCTTTCTGCCTTTTCTGCGGTGTGCCGTGCAAATGCAGCAACCTTCCGGTGCCTGCTTTTCAACCAGGCACTCCAAAACAAAGACATAGACTGCCCCAAAATCACCGCAAGAGCGGGTGAGCGGGGCAAACGATTCGCCATTTCAATAAGCAAGTGCCGATAATAGATGCACTAAGGATGGATTGCTCAAGGGGATACATAAGGGGATATCCCCTTATGTGGCGTTTTGGGTACTTTTTCGCCAAGGAAAAAGTACCGCGCCGCAGGCTGAACCAGCCAGCAGATAGATGATGCTATCCCTGCCGCGCGGCGGCATAGCAATCGCCAAGCTATCCCCTCAAAATCTCAGAATTTCTGTACTGTATCGCTTCCGCCAGATGAGAAGCGGAGATATTCTCCTCCCCGTCCAGATCAGCGATCGTGCGGGCGACCCGCAGGATACGGTCATGGCTTCTGGCAGTCAGTCCCATGCGTTCAAACGCCGCGCGGAGGATCTTCTCCCCTTTTTCATCCAAAACGCAGAACTTTCCCACCATAGCAGGGGACATATTGGCATTGCAGGAAACTTCTGTTCCCGCAAAACGCTCCGATTGGATCGCCCGCGCCGCATCCACGCGCTTTTTCACCTCGGCGGAGGACTCCGGCGTTTCCTTGCGGCGCATGGCATCAAATTCCACGCTGGGGACCTCCACATGGAGATCCATGCGGTCCAGCATGGGACCGGAGATACGGCTCACATACTTCTCCACCTGCTGGTCGGTGCAGGTGCAGCGCCCCGAGGGATGCCCCCGCCAGCCACAGCGGCAGGGATTCATGGCACACACCAGCATAAACCGGCTGGGCAGGCGCAACGAGCCTGACGCGCGGGTGATGGTTACTTCCCCGTCCTCAATGGGCTGGCGCAGGACCTCCAGCGCGTCCTTCTGAAATTCCGGCAGCTCGTCCAGAAACAGCACACCGTTGTGGGCAAGGGAAATTTCGCCCGGGGGGGGAAACGTACCGCCGCCTGCAAGGGCGACAGAAGAAACGGTATGGTGGGGCGAGCGGAACGGTCTGCGGCGCAGCAGGGGATCCCGGCGGTCGGTCATGCCCGCCACCGACCAGATCTCCGTAGCCTCCAGTGCCTCCTGCCGGGTCATATCCGGCAGGATGGAGGGCAGGCGCCGTGCCAGCATGGACTTGCCCGCGCCGGGAGAACCGATGAGCAGAATATTATGCCCCCCCGCAGCAGCGATCTCCAGCGCCCGCTTCACATTCTCCTGTCCCATGACCTCGCTGAAATCAGGACCGTTTTCTGCGCCTCCCTCGGGCTGCCAGGCTTGCGCGGGCGCAAGCTTTTCCTCTCCCCGCAGGTGGCGGAGCAGTGCTGCGATATCCGTTACGCCGTAAACGGTCAAGCCATCGGCAAGGGTCGCCTCCGCGGCATTGTCCGCCGGGACGTACAGCTCCTTCACCCCGCAGCGCGCCGCAGCCATCGCCATGGGCAGCGTTCCGGTCACGGGACGCAGCGCGCCGGTGAGGGACAGCTCTCCCAGAAAGGCAGCGTCAGCGGGAGGCGCGTCAATATCCCCCTGCGCGGCTAGAATTCCCAGCAGGATCGGAAGGTCATAGACCGTACCTTCTTTTCTCAGCGCGGCGGGGGCAAGATTGATGGTGATGCGGGACACGGGGAACTTCGCGCCGCAGGCCTTGATCGCTGCGCGCACCCGCTCACGGGACTCCTTCACCGCCGCGTCGGGAAGCCCTACCACATCGAAAGCGGGAAGCCCCCCGCTCAGCGCGCATTCCACCTGTACTTCGTATCCGGTGATGCCCTGAAGACCAAGAGAACGGATCATATTGACCATAACGGTTTCTCCTTGCTGTACATACATTTTGCCTATAGTTTACCACACTATTTCACCCCCGCAAAGGCAGGAAAAAAGCACAAAAAAGGAAAAGGAGATTGTATTAATTGTCAAAATTTCAGATTTTGCCGAAAAAACCGGAAAGTCACATTTACACCAGAGCGTTTTCGTGTTATATTGTATCCGTATGAGTACCGCGCCTTGTGTTGCCCGAATGCCAAGCGCATTCCCCGGCGCAAGAGCAGTATCAAATATTCAGGAGGAGCTATTTATGGCAAGAAAGTTTAAGTCCATGGATGGTAACAACGCGGCCGCGCATGTATCCTATGCGTTCTCCGAAGTTGCTGCTATCTACCCCATCACTCCGTCCAGCCCCATGGCCGACCTGGTCGACCAGTGGTCCGCAAACGGTCTGAAGAACATCTTCGGCACCCAGGTCAAGGTTGTTGAGATGCAGTCCGAGGCCGGTGCAGCCGGTGCTGTCCACGGTTCTCTGGGTGTTGGTGCGCTGACCACCACCTACACCGCTTCTCAGGGTCTGCTGCTGATGATCCCCAACATGTACAAGATCGCTGGCGAGCAGCTGCCCACCGTTTTCCATGTTTCCGCCCGTACCGTTTCCACCCACGCTCTGAACATCTTCGGCGATCACTCCGACGTCATGGCATGCCGCCAGACCGGTTTCGCCATGCTGGCTGAGGGTAACGTGCAGGAAGTCATGGACCTTTCTCCCGTTGCCCACCTGTCCGCTATCAGCGGCAAGGTTCCCTTCATCAACTTCTTCGACGGTTTCCGCACCTCCCACGAGATCCAGAAGGTCGCCGTGTGGGATTTCGAGGACCTGAAGGATATGTGCGATATGGAGGCTGTTGAGGCTTTCCGCAAGCACGCTCTGAACCCCGAGCATCCCGTCACCCGTGGTTCCCACGAGAACGGCGATATCTTCTTCCAGCATCGTGAGGCCTGCAACAAGTACTACGATGAGCTGCCCGCAGTCGTCGAGAAGTACATGGGCAAGGTCAACGAGAAGCTGGGCACCAACTACCAGCTGTTCAACTACTACGGCGCTCCCGATGCCGACCGCGTGATCATCGCTATGGGCTCCATCTGCGACGTGACCGAGGAAGTCATCGATTACATGAACGCCCACGGCGAGAAGGTCGGTCTCATTAAGGTCCGCCTGTATCGTCCCTTCGCTGCTGACCGTCTGCTGGCTGCTATCCCCGCAACCTGTAAGAAGATCGCGGTTCTGGACCGCACCAAGGAGCCCGGCGCTCTGGGCGAGCCCCTGTATCTGGATGTCGTCACCGCTCTGGCTAACGCCGGCAAGACCGACGTGACTGTCATCGGCGGCCGCTATGGTCTGGGCTCCAAGGATACTCCTCCCTCCAGCGTGTTCGCTGTTTACGGGGGGCTGAAGAAGGATGCTCCCAAGCGCCAGTTCACCATCGGTATCGTGGACGATGTCACCAACCTGTCCCTGCCCGAGGTTCCCGCTCCCAACACCGCCGCAGAAGGCACCATCGAGTGCAAGTTCTGGGGTCTGGGCGGCGA
>JAZOBV010000132.1:0-6887 GCA_045596145.1 Candidatus Pelethomonas sp. | reverse complement strand
CCGAAGGCGGTGCCCAGATTGGTCAGCGCAGGAAGCTGATACTTTTTGAAATAGCCGCGGAACTTACCGTCGTTAGCCAGGGCAAGGATAGCGGGGTTATCAGAAAGATAGGTGGTGATGATACCCAGAGATGCCGCGCCGGGCAGACCAAACAGTGGCTTCATCAGAGGGGAGACTAACTTATTGATAAGATCCACCACGCCAAATTCACTGAACAGGGCGGAAACCGCGCCTGCCAGAACGGCGATGGCCATGATATAGAAGACAGTTTCCAGCAGGAGCGCATACGCGGTGTTCATCATGGTGCTGAGCATATTGGCTGCACCCATTACACTGCCGATAGCACAAAAGATCCCAAGAAAAATCGCAAGGAAAATAATTGGACCAAACATTTTACGAACTTTAGACATAGGCGTAGCTTCCTTTCGGTTCTGTTCATTACGGTAGGAACGCCCGATCCCAAAGAAATCGAGCGTGTTAACTAGTATAGTATACTATATATCCGGAAGAATTGTAAAGGATAAAAACAGATTTTCTATCAGTTTTCAGTAAAAATCCGGCAAAGAAACGGACGCGCTGAAAATTCAGCGCGTCCGATAAATTTACTTATCCTCGTCCTCGCAGTTGCCGCAGCAGCACTCGCCGCAGCATCCGTCGCTCAGCTCGGACAGGTCGAACTCCAGCTTTTCGCCGCAGTTGGGGCACTCAACGCACCCATCCTCAAGGATGGTCTCGTCGAAGAAGATCTCTTCCTCGCAGCTGGGGCAGGTGGTCTCATAGACCTCGCCGTCCTCATCCTCGTCCTCGTCATACTCGCCGTCCATCTCGTAGAGATAGGTCTCGACATCGCTGAGATCATCGCTGACAGCGTCCAGACCCTCCTCGAGCTCAGCCTGCTCCTCGTAGAGATCCTCGATCTCCAGAGCCATGTCCTCCAGAATGTCCATCATGACGGTGAGGAGCTTGCCCTCCTTGGTCTTGGTGTCCAGACTCAGACCCTCAGCCAGGCCCTTCATATACGCGACCTTTTCCAGAATTTCCATTGTAACTTCTCCTTTCAAAGTGTCCTATATTTTCGGTGGTGCGAGAGAAAAAGATTGATAAAAATTTTAGTTCTTGCAGCGGGACAGGTACTCGCCGGTTCTGGTGTCGATGGTGATCTTATCGCCCACATCGATGAACAGGGGAACCTTGACCTCAGCGCCGGTCTCAACGATAGCGGGCTTGGTCACGTTGGTGGCGGTGTTGCCTGCGAAGCCGGGCTCGGTCTCGGTGACGGTCAGGTCCATGAAGTTGGGGCACTCAATGCCGAAGACGTTGCCCTTGTAGCTCAGGACCTTGCACATGGTATTCTCAGTGACGAAGCGGAATGCATCGCCCAGCAGGTCACGGGACAGGGGAACGCTGTCATAGGTCTCCTGATCCATGAAGTAGTACAGGTCACCATCGTTGTAGCTGTACTCCATGTCCTTGCGCTCAACGAAAGCTTCCTCGAACTTTGCGGTGGGGTTGAAGGAAGTTTCGGTCACAGCGCCGGTGACGATATTCTTCATCTTGGTGCGCACAAAAGCGGCGCCCTTGCCGGGCTTAACGTGCTGGAACTCGACGACCTGCATGATCTTGCCGTCCATCTCAAAAGTCTTGCCATTGCGGAAATCGCCGGCGGTAATAGTTGCCATATTTCATATCCTCCTATATGGAATAAATTTTGTCCACGTCGTATTTTACCGTATTTCTGTTGATAATGCAAGTATTTTGTGGTAACTTTGATACAGAATATGAAAATAACACAGCGATACAGGTAGGTGTTCCCTTTTGATAGACATTTTATACAAGGATAACAGCATAATTGTATGCGTCAAGCAGCCCGGCGAACTTTCTCAGGCTGGAAACGGCGGTGAAAAGAGCCTTCTCACCGCACTGGAGGAGGCTCACGGCGCACCGGTCTATCCTGTCCACCGGCTCGACCGGGAAACCGGCGGTATAATGGTCTACGCCCGCACAAAGGAAGCTGCCGCGCGGCTTTCCGACGCCATCGCGCACCACAAACTGGAAAAGGAATACGTCTGCATCGTCCGGGGTGCGCCGGAGGAGGATTTTGGCACATACCGCGACCTCCTTCTGCATGACAAACAGCGCAACAAGACCTTTGTTGTGAACCGAATGCGCGGCGGAGTAAAGGAGGCCGTGCTGGACTACCGTGTACTGGCGTGCCGGAGTGATACCACGCTGATCCGTGTCCACCTTCAGACAGGACGCACCCACCAGATCCGTGTGCAGTTCTCCAGCCGCAAAATGCCGCTGGTCGGTGACGGAAAATATGGCGGCGGCAAGGGTGAATTGGCGCTGTGGAGCTGTCATCTCTCCTTCCCCCATCCGGTTAGCGGGGAAATTCTTTCCTTTGACCGTCTCCCCCGCGGCGGCGTATGGACAGATTTCACCGCATCTGATATACTGTGGTCGTAGAGTAATTTAAAAGGAGGTTCGCTATGCTCGATTTAAATGTATTGATCCCTCTCATCTGGCTGGGCGTGATCGCCGCCGCCGTATTCATTGAGGCAGCAACACCATCTCTGGTATCCATCTGGTTCGCGCTTGGTGGTCTCGCCGCTCTCATCGCCGCGCTTTTCAGCGCAGATATCAGTGTACAGCTGGGTCTGTTCGTTTTCATCTCTCTGGCTGCACTGGCTCTCGCGCGGCCTCTGGCAAAGCGCTGGTTGGATCCCCATATCATTCCCACTAACGCTGACCGTCTGCTTGGCACCCAGTGCCGTGTGACCGGACGGATCGATAATGCCTGCAGCGCAGGAACCGTCTATGCCGACGGCAAGATCTGGACAGCGCGGAGCGAGACCGGAGAAGCGATCGAAGAAGGCGCACTGGTTGAGATCCTGCGCATGGAGGGCGTTGCCGTTATTGTGCGCTCCTGCGAAGCAGGCGCTGTACCGCAGTGAGAAATAAATGTATATTGGAGGAACGCGTATGTTACATACGATCAGAAACGACGCCATGAGCGTCACGATCAATACTCTGGGCGCGGAGATGCAGTCCATCACCGGAGCGGACGGCACCGAGTATCTCTGGTACGGTGACAAGACCTATTGGGGCAGCCGTGCCACCAACCTGTTTCCCTATGTGGGTCGTATGACCAACGAGACTTACATTCTCAACGGCAAGCAGTATCCTTTGAATATCCACGGCTTTGCCCGAAAGATGGAATTTACCTCGAAACAGGATTCGGAAAGCCGCATTGTTTTTACACTGACCGATAACGAGAGCACTCTGGAATGCTACCCCTTCCACTTTGCGTTTTCTGTGATTTACGAGCTGGTCGGTGCTGAGATCCGCATCACTTACCATGTGGAGAACAGAGATGGCAAGACGATGTACTTCGGTCTGGGCGGTCACCCCGGCTTCCGCCTGCCGCTAGAGGATGGAAAGTGCTTTGAGGACTATACCCTCACCTTTGGTCAGCCCTGCCATCCCTCCCGCGCATTGCTGGCACCCTCGTACATGATGAGCGGAACCGAGGTCCTCTTCCCGCTGGAAAACGACACAACGATCCCGCTGCGCCACGAGCTTTTTGACGATGATGCCATCATCCTGCACCACTTTGACAAGACGCTCACCCTTTCCGCAGGCGAAGGCACACGCGGCGTACGGGTCTATATGCCGCAGATGAAGTGTCTGGGACTGTGGCACGCTCCGAAGACACAGGCTCCCTATGTCTGCATTGAGCCGTGGGTCAGCCTCCCCTCCCGCGACGGTGTGGTGGAGGATCTCAGTCAGCAGTCCGATCTCATCAGGCTGGAGGCCGGAAAGACCTATGATAATGAATGGAGCATCACCCTGCTGTGAGCGGACAGTCACCAGTCCTTTTGGTATCCTGACCCTTGAAAGCGACAGCACAAGCGTGACCGCGCTGCGCTTTGGCGACCACCGCAGGGGGCTTCCCTCCTGTCCGGTTCTGGAACAGGCGGCTGTGGAGCTTGCAGAGTACTTTTCCGGCGCGCGCCGTGAATTTTCCGTACCACTATCTCCCCGCGGGACCCTGTTTCAGCAGAGCGTATGGGCGGAGCTGCGCGCGATCCCCTACGGCAACACCGCCGCATACGCAGATATCGCCGCAAGACTTGGCAATCCGAACGCCTGCCGTGCTGTAGGAAACGCCAACAACCGCAATCCCCTGCCCATCTTCATCCCCTGTCACCGTGTTGTAGGAAAGAACGGTTCTCTGACCGGATATGCCAGCGGTCTGACCACAAAGCTGTTTCTGCTGAACCTTGAAGGCGCATCAATGAAATAAACACCATACGGGGCTGCTGCCGGTAATCTGTCGGCAACAGCCTCGTCTATCTCTGGAATTAACAAAAAAGCAAATGAGAATTTATAAAATTTCCCCTAAAAATCTCTTGACTTTTCGGGTTCTATCCTGTATTATAGACCCTGTTGTAAAGCTAACGCACTTTACACAAAGGAGGAAAACTCGTGAAAAACCAGACCTACCGCATGACTATGCTGTATGATTTTTACGGAGAACTCCTCACAGACAGACAAAAGGAGTTCTTCGACCTCTACTACAACGAGGATCTGAGCCTCGGCGAGATCGCTGAAAACAGCGGGATCAGCCGTCAAGGTGTGCGCGATGTGATCGTCCGCGCAGAGGCGACGATGCAGGAGTTTGAGGATAAGACCGGACTGATTCGCCGTTTCCAGCAGATGCAGGGGCATATCAACACCATTGTTGACAGTGCGGCGGAGCTGAAGACCATCAACTACCGGCAGTACGAAGACCCGAGGATCGACGCTCTGGTCGGCGCTATCTCTCAGGCTGCCCAGGCGCTTAAGGAATAATGAGGTATAGCAATGGCATTTGAGGGTCTTTCCGAAAAACTGAATGCTGCGTTCAAACGCCTGCGCGGCAAGGGCCGCATCACAGAAGCTGACGTTAAGGAAGCCATGCGTGAGGTCCGGCTGGCGCTGCTGGAGGCAGACGTAAGCTATAAGGTCGTCAAGGAATTTGTGGCGACCGTTACCGAGCGCGCTGTGGGCGCGGATGTGCTGGAGAGTCTGACGCCCGCTCAGCAGATCATCAAAATCGTCAACGAAGAGCTGACTGAGATGATGGGCGGTGTCAATTCCCGCATCGCTTTTGCCAATTCCGGTCCCACCGTTATTATGATGGTCGGTCTGCAGGGTGCAGGTAAAACCACCAATGGCGCAAAGCTCGCAGGTTACCTGAAGAACAAGCTGGGCAAGCGTCCTCTGCTGGTCGCATGTGACGTTTACCGTCCCGCCGCTATCACACAGCTGCAGGTAGTCGGTGAACAGCTCGGCATCCCTGTGTTCCAGCTCGGTCAGGTCAATCCTGTACAGATCGCGCAGCACGCACTGCGTTACGCCAAGGATCACGGACACGATACGATCCTTCTGGATACCGCCGGACGTCTGCATATCGATGAGCAGCTCATGGACGAGCTGAAGAAAATCAAGTCCACGGTCAATCCCAACGAGATCATGCTGGTGGTCGATGCCATGACCGGTCAGGACGCTGTCAACGCCGCTACCGCGTTCAACGACGCGCTGGGCATCGACGGTGTGCTGCTGACCAAGCTGGACGGTGACGCACGAGGCGGTGCCGCGCTGTCCATTCACGCTGCTACCGGCAAACCCATCAAGTTCGTCGGCATGGGCGAAAAGCTGGACATGATCGAGCTGTTCCATCCCGAGCGCATGGCTTCCCGTATCCTCGGCATGGGCGATATGCTCTCCCTCATCGAGAAGGCAGAGCAGAGCTATGACGAGAAGAAGGCAGCTGAGCTGGAGGAAAAGCTCCGCAAGAACCGCTTTACGCTGACCGATTACCTCGATCAGATGAGCCAGATCAAGAAGATGGGCGATCTCAGCCAGCTTCTTGGCATGATGCCCGGCAACCTTGGCAAGCAGATGGAGGGCGCTCAGATCGATGAGAAGATCCTTGCCCGCCAGGAGGCGATCATCCTCTCCATGACCGTTAAGGAGCGCGAAAATCCCGGCATCATTGATGCCAGCCGCAAAAAGCGCATTGCCGCAGGCTGCGGTATGGAGATCGCAGATGTCAACCGGCTTCTCAAGCAATATGAACTGATGCTGCAGCTCACCCGTCAGTTCTCCAAAGGCGGCGGGAAGCACATGCCCAAGAGTCTTGCCGATTTCGGCAAGCCCGCAAAGCTGCCCGGCAGCAAGATGTACGGCTTTGGCCGCAAAAAGCGCTTGAAATAACAGGCGATCCCTACGAAATAAATGCCTTACGCATTTATCATATCAAAAAAACATTTATATAACAAAATCTGGAGGAAATTATCATGGTTAAGATCAGACTGCGCCGCATGGGCGCTAAGAAGGCTCCTTTCTATCGCGTTGTTGTCGCTGACAGCCGCTATCCCCGTGATGGTCGCTTCATCGAGGAGATCGGCACCTACAATCCCTGCGTTTCTCCCGCTGTTATCAAGATCGACGCTGACCGCGCCCGTGAGTGGATCAAGACCGGCGCTCAGCCCACTGATACCGTTCGCGCTCTGCTCAAGAAGGTCGACGTGCTCTAATGGCACCGGTTGGAGGGCACAGCATGAAGGACTTGCTGCTCTACATCGCCAGAAATCTGGTAGCAGATCCTGACGCCGTTTCCGTTACGGAGATCCAGGGCGAGCAGGAGCTGACGCTGGAGCTGCGTGTCGCCCCCGACGACATGGGCAAGGTGATCGGTCGTCAGGGCCGTATCGCCAAGGAGATCCGGACTCTGATCCGTTCTCAGGCCCAGCGCACCGGACAGAAGGTTTCGGTCGATATTGTAGACTGATAAAAAAGGGGTATGCGCGACGCGCATACCCCTTCTCTTTACTTTAAGT
>JAZOBV010000131.1:0-32749 GCA_045596145.1 Candidatus Pelethomonas sp. | reverse complement strand
GGACGATGCAGTTGAAGGAGCTGTTTGCGTCATAGGTGTGGTTGTAAACCATATCCATGACCACGCTGATACCGGCCTCGTGGAGGGCCATTACCATCTGCTTGTATTCCTTGATGCGCACCTCGCCGTGGTAGGGGTCGGTGGAATAGCTGCCCTCGGGGACATTGTAGTTCTTGGGATCATAGCCCCAGTTGAACCCGGCGTTGGGGTCTGCCTCGTTGACGGTGGCGTAGTCATACACAGGGAGCAGATGCACATGGGTGATGCCCAGCTCCTTGAGGTAGTCGTTACCCACGCTCTGTCCATACTCGTTTTTCAGTCCGGTCTCGGTGAAAGCGAGGTACTTGCCCTTGTACTGGGAGTCTGCGATCTTGTTGGAGAAGTCGCGGACGTGGACCTCCCAGATGATGGCCTCGGAGTAGCTCTCAATGGGGTTCTTCAGATCGGCGTTCTCCCAGCCCTCGGGATCGGTGAGAGAGAGATCAACGACCATGCCGCGCTCACCGTTCACGCCTGCTGCCTTTGCGTAGGGGTCCACGGCGGTCTGAGTGCCGACAGAGGTGGTGACAGAGTAGGTATAGTAGGTGCCGTGACCGCACTCCTCGGTATGCTCCCAGACACCCTTTTCGCCTCGGGTCATTTCAACTCGCTTGTAGGCATCGACGCCGTCGCCCATCTCGAAAAGGTTCAGAACGACCTGAGAGGCGGTGGGAGCCCAAAGCTTGAAGGTGGTGGTGTTTCCGTTGATCACAGCGCCCAGATCGGTGCCGTCATAGTGGAAGTTTTGCGCGAAATACTCGCTGTCGAAGATCTCAGTGGGGATAACGGTCTTTTCGCCGTAGCCCGCGATCTCCACGCGGTAGGTTTTGGAGAGATCCAGAGGCTCGGCGGTCTCGATGTAGCCGGAGACGGACTCCTGCCCCAGTGTGGAAACGCCTGCAACGGCGATCTCACGGTCGCCTTCATAGACCTTGATCTGGCTTAGATCGGAAATGGTGGTCTTGGGAGTGATGCTGTACCGGATCTTGTACTGATCCGCCATGCCTGCGAGAGTGAATTTCTTTGCCATATACAATGTTTTACCTCCATCATTGCTGAGATATTGCTCGGCTTCGCCGTGCTTCAGATAAATAACGGTTTCCTTGCCTTCAATCGCCGCGAAGCGGTCGGATTCATAGTCCTTGGTTGCGCTGCCCCAGGAGCTTGCGCCGGGGTCGGAGCAGTCCCGGCGGACGATAAAGCCCATCTCGTCAATGCCCTCGGGAACGTTGACGATGACTTTCGCGCCGTAGTCACATTCGTGGAACAGATAGCCCTTACCGGCCACGTCGCCCCACCAGATCCACATGTCGCACTTCTCGTAGGTGCCGGGGTAGCTCCAGTAGAAGGTGACCTGATTATAGCCCTCTGGGATCTCTTCGGTGTACTCTTCAGCGGAGCCGGGGGCGGGCTCCTGCTGGTCGGTTCCGGTGTTGTCCGTGTTTTCTGTGTCGTTGCCCTGCTGCGCGCAGCCCGCAGCCATTGCCAGCAGCATGGCAAGGGTGAGCAGCAGTGCGGTCAGACGCTTTGCTTGCCTCATGGTTTTATCCTCTCTTGTCTGTCTTATTTATTTCGGCGGGTCTTTACCGTCAGATCCAGAACTCTGCTTCTGAGCTTTTCCGTATTGTAACGGGGGGAAACGCGCCATGCCCAGTTGCCTGCCGCGGTGGCGGGGATATTCATGCGACCCTCCTCGTTGGAGAGGTTCAGATAGTCCTGCATGGGTACCATAGCGAGGTTCGCGCCGCTGCGGTAAGCAAACTCGATGAGATCGTAGGTGCGGTGCTGCGCCCTGTTGCGGGGGCACTCACGGTTGAAGCGCCGCCGTGCTTCGCCGGAGAGATCCTTCTGCCAGGTGAAGGTGCAGTCGGAATCGTGGGAGGCGGAGTAAACCACGCAGTTTTTGGTTTCATACATGCGGGGCAGATTTTCGCTGTCCTCGTCATAGAACGCGAAGTGGAGCATCTTCATACCGGGGAATCCCGTGTCCCGCATCAGCTCGCGGACATCCTCTGTAATAAAGCCCAGATCCTCGGCGATGATCTTCGCCCGGGGGAATTTCTCCCGCATGGTGCGGAAAAGGGCGATGCCGGGGGCGGAGTCCCACTTGCCGTTTCGGGCGGTCGCCTCGCCGTAGGGAACATTGTAGTAGCCTGCAAAGCCGCGGAAGTGGTCGATGCGCAGGATATCATAGAGCTGATAGGCAAGACCCACGCGGTCCATCCACCAGCCAAAATTCTGCTCCTCCATGAGCGCCCAGTTGTAGATGGGATTGCCCCAGAGCTGACCATCGGGGGAGAAGCCGTCCGGCGGACAGCCCGCCACCACCGTGGGGTTGAAGTTTTCGTCCAGCAGGAACTGCTCGGGAGCTGCCCACACATCCATGCTGTCATGGGCAACATAGATGGGCATGTCACCGATGATCAGAATACCCTTTTCGTGGGCGTGTGCCAGCACATCCCTCCATTGGGTGGCGAACTCGTACTGGCACCAGCGCCAGAATGCCATTTCACCCTCAAATTCAGCGCTGTGGGTCAGTGCCCTGCGGTAGTCACGGTGCTCCTCGTCCCACAGTGTCCAGGGACTGTGGCTGTAATGCACCTTCAACGCCATGAACAGGCTGTATTTCTCCAGCCAGTGGGCATTTTTCTTTACAAAAGCGCGGTAGCCCTTGTCCGGCACGAAACGCTTGAAGGCGCGGCGCAGAACAGCAAATCTGGTCTGGAAGAGATGACCGTAATCCACCCGGACAGAGCTAAAGCGCTCGGCGGCGGTCTCCTCGGCGGTCAGAAGCTTTTTCTCCTTCAAAATGTCCAGATCAATAAAATAGGGGTTGCCCGCCACGGAGGCGGGGGACTGGTAGGGGCTGTCGCCATAGGAGGTGGGGTTCAGCGGCAGGACCTGCCAGCATTTTTGCCCCGTGGCGTCCAGAAAGTCGATGAAGTCGTGAGCAGCCTTGCCGAAGCTTCCGATGCCGTATCGGGAGGGCAGGCTGCTGACGGGCATGATGATGCCCGCCTTATGCCGGAAACCAAAATTTTTCATGGAAATATAGAGTACTCCCCTTTCTTCGGATTTTCGTTAGCGGCGAAAACCGATTTTATTCTATTCTAACTGTAGCACAAGCGCGGCGTAAATACAACCAGCATGTTTCGACGGAACAATTTTTTTGATTGACAGGGGACTTTGGCAGGTGCTATATTTTCCCTGCCGGAGCTGTACGGCTTTTTGAGCGAAATGAGAAAGAGATCAGGTGATACAGTGATAGAAGTGAAGCACATCCGTAAGGAGTTTGTTTCTCCAAAAAAATATCCCGGGCTGAAGGGCGCGGTCAAGGGGCTGTTTTCCCGGGAAAAGGTGGTAAAAACCGCGGTCGATGATATTTCCTTTACCATTGACGATGGTGAGATCGTTGGATATATCGGCAGCAACGGCGCGGGAAAGTCCACCACTATTAAAATGATGACCGGTATCATGCATCCCACGGCGGGAGAATGCCGGGTAAACGGCATCGATCCCAACCGTCAGCGCAAGGAAAATGCCGCGAATATCGGCGTTGTCTTTGGACAGCGCACCCAGCTCTGGTGGGATCTGCCCCTGAGCGAGTCGTTTACCATTTTGAAGGAGATCTACGATGTTTCCGATGAGGACTATGCCGCACGCATGGAGTTTATCAACGGTGTTTTGGATCTGAAGGAGTTTTTTGACCGCCCGGTGCGTACTCTCTCGCTGGGACAGCGTATGCGCGCCGATCTTGGCGCGGCGCTGCTGCACAATCCCAAGGTTCTGTACCTTGATGAACCGACCATCGGTCTTGATATCGTGGTCAAGGACAAGATCCGGGCTGCCATCAAGGAGCTCAACGAAAAATACAACACCACCGTTATCCTTACGACCCACGACATTGGAGATATCGAGCAGCTTTGCAGCCGAATCATCGTGATCGACGAGGGAAAAAAGATCTACGACGGTACGCTGCAGCATCTCAAGGAGACCTACGGCACTCACTGCCGTATCTGTATGGAGATCCGCAGCGCGGCGCAGGCGGAGGCGCTGCGTCTGGAGGAGCTTCTGGGGGAGGACAGCGCCCACTGCGCTGCCTGGTATGACGCTGAGCATAAGACGCTGGAGATCAGCTTCGATAAGCGGAAGCTGAGCGCTCCGCGCATTTTGAGTGCTGTGATGGAAGTGGCGGATGTAACGGATGTTCAGGTCAGGGAAACGGAGCTGGCGGAGATCGTGAAGCAGATTTACACCCGCACGCTTTCCGCCGACGGGGCTTCGGGAAGCGGGGAACAGGCAGAATGAAAAAGCTCAGGATATATCTTCCTTTTACCGTCAACGAGCTGAAAACGCAGCTGTCCTATAAGGGTGCATTTTATCTGTTCATGCTGATCAGCATGTTCGGCGTGTTCATCTCCTATTTTCTCTGGAGCGCCATTTATGCAAGCTCTGACAGTGGGGTGCTGGGTGGTCTGAACCGCGGGGAAATGGTGGTTTATATCTTTATGGTGTATGTCACCAGCTCCATGGTCACCATCTCTATCGCAGATTGGGTCAGCGAGGACGTGGTCAAGGGAATGGTCGCCATGCAGCTTATCAAGCCCATCGACTACCGCATGAGTCTGGTGGCGCGGGCGGCAGGACTGATGCTCCATCGATTTCTTGCCCCCGGCGTGTTTATCTGGATCGGATTGGAGCTTTACCGCCACTTTGTTCTGGGATGCCCGTTTCCCGAATTTTCCAATGTGGTCTTATATCTTTGCAGCTGCATGATGAGCTTTCTCATCTATGTGCTGTTTGATTTCTGTGTGGGCATGATCGCCTTTTTCACCAGCTACATTTTTGGGCTTCTGCTGGTCAAGAACGCGCTTTTGAGTTTCCTTACCGGTCAGCTGATCCCGCTGACCTTCTTTCCGGAGGCTGTGCAGCGCGTGTTCGACTATCTTCCGTTTTCTTCCATGGTCTACACGCCTGTGATGATCTATCTTGGGAAATACAGCGGCGATGAACTCGTATTTGTGCTGCTACGGCAGGCGGTATGGGTCGCAGCGCTCTATGGCTTCGGAGAGCTGATCTGGAAAATGGTCGTGAAGCGGCTGGTCGTGCTGGGAGGCTGAGAAATGAAAACGATCAAACGATATATTCGGCTGTACCGGGTGCTGATCGCTCAGTTTTTCAAGGTTGTGCTGCAGTCCAAAGTGGATTTCCTCATGGGACTGTTCGGCTTTTTCTTTGCGCAGATCTCCGGTATCCTGTTTTTGTATCTGGTGTTTCAGCAGATCCCTCATCTGCAGGGATGGAGCATGGAGCAGCTCATCTTTATTTACGGCTTTGCCCAGATCCCGCGGGGGATCGACCATCTCCTGACCGATAATATCTGGCTGGTGGCATGGCGGCTGGTGGTCAACGGCGACTTTGACCGGTATATGCTTCGTCCCATGAATGTGTTCTTTCAGGTGATCGCGGAAAAGCTGCAGCCGGATGCCCTTGGTGAGCTGCTGGTGGGAACGATTCTGGTCATCTATTCCGGTATGCGGGGCGTGGTGGTCTGGAGCGTGGAAAGCGCGGTGCTGTTCGTTGTTTCGATTTTTGCCGGTGCGCTGATCTACACCTCTATCAAGCTGTTTTTCGCGTCCTTTTCCTTCTGGATCAAGCGGAGCGGACCGTTTTTGCAGTTTGCCTACGAGCTGGCAGACTTTGCGAAATATCCCACCGATATCTATGCCCGGGGCATCCGGTTCGTTATTACATGGGTGATCCCGTTTGCCTTTGTGGCATACCTGCCCGCCAGTTTCTTCCTGGGCGTTGCGGGACGGAGTGGCGGCATTATTGCCGTAGAGTGTGCCATTGCCGTGATTTTCTGGCTCATTGCCTACGGTGTGTTCCGCAAGGGACTTCAGCGTTACGAGAGCGCCGGAAACTGAGATTTTAGAACAGAGGAAAGGCTCCATGACATTTGAAACCTTTCAAAAACACTATCAGCTTGCGTTAAACGACCAGCAGGCGCGGGCGGTGCAGGCGGTGGACGGTCATGTGCTGCTTCTGGCGGTGCCGGGCAGCGGAAAGACCACCACGCTGGTTGCCCGCCTGGGCTACATGGTTTATGGCTGCGGCATTGCGCCGGAGAGCATTCTGACCATGACCTACACAGTCGCCGCGACGCGGGATATGCGGGAGCGTTTTATCCGCCTGTTTGGAAGCGAGCTGGCGGAGCGGCTGGAATTTCGGACGATCAACGGCGTTTCAGCCCGCATTATCCGCCGTTACGAGCAGCTGACCGGACGCAGAGCCTTTGATCTTATCAGTGATGAACGGCAGCTCACCGCGCTGGTGACGGAGATCACTGCCGCTGTCAGTAAGGACTATCCCACTGACAGCGAGATCAAGGGCATACGTTCTTCTATTACTTACGCCAAGAACCAGATGCTTTCTGAGGAGGAGATCCGGGGACTGGACAGGGAAATTGAGCACTTTTCCACCATTTATCGGGAGTATAACCGCGTTCTGCGGGAGCGGGGGTGCATGGACTATGATGACCAGATGGTTTATGCCCGGACGATCCTGCGGAAATATCCGGATATTCTACGGGCGTTTCAGAAACAGTACTGTTACCTCTGCGTGGACGAGGCGCAGGATACCTCCCGCATCCAGCACGAGATCATTGAGCTGCTGGCGCAGGGACATGGAAACCTGTTCATGGTCGGTGACGAGGATCAGAGCATTTACGGCTTCCGTGCCGCCTATCCGCAGGCGCTTCTGGAGTTTGAAAAGAAGTACAGTGATGCGCAGGTCCTTCTGATGGAGCGCAATTACCGTTCCACGGAGCAAATCGTGGCGGCGGCAAACCGTACTATTATGAAAAATGAAAACCGCCACCCCAAAACGATGCTGTCGGTTCGGGGAAGTGGTGTGCCGGTGCGTGAAATTTCGCTGCAGCAGAGAAAAAACCAGTACGCCTACCTTTTGAAGCTGGCGCGGGACTGTACGCAGGAAACGGCTGTGCTGTACCGCGATAACGACTGCGCTATGCCCCTCATCGACCTGCTGGAGCGCAATGGCGTCCCTTACCGATGCCGTCAGATGGATACGGGATTTTTCACCAACCGCACGGTGCGGGATATCAGTGATGTGATCCGTCTGAGTCTGAACGGAACTGATCGGGAGGCGTTTTCCCGCGTGTATTACAAATTCGGCGCGGGGATCAGCAAGGCGGCGGCGGAGCGGGCAGTATACCGTCGTGACGAGCTGACCTTTATGGAGCGCTTGAGCGAGGATGAGACCCTTTCTGAGTGGACGAGACGCAAATGCAGGGGCTTGCAGACCCATTTGACCAATCTTTTAGAGGAACGCGCCGATCAGGCGGTGTACCGCATCCTGAATTTTATGGGCTACGGGGAATATCTTCAGCAGCGGGGTATGGATCTGAGCCGTGCCCACATTCTTGAAAGTCTGGGTGCGCAGGAACCGAGCCCTGAGCGTCTGCTTGCGCGGTTGGATGAGCTGAAGGAAATCATTGAAGGGAAAGATCCATCGGTTGACGCACAGTTTGTCCTCTCAACCATCCACTCCAGCAAGGGACTGGAATATGAGCAGGTGTTTCTGATGGATGTGATCGACGGTATTCTTCCCAAGCAGGGGGAGGATGTGGATGTTGAGGAGGAGCGCCGCCTGTTTTATGTGGGAATGACACGGGCGAAGGATGAGCTGTCTGTTTTCACCTTTCAGCGTCCGGGTTACGCCTCGGAATTTTCCGCAGTGCTGTTTCCCGGGAAAACAGGAGAGAAGCGTGATCCTGCGCCTGTTCAAAACCGCAGGATAGACCCCGGGATGACCGCTGTGCCAAAGAAAAACACGCAGGATATGTCCTCCTATAGGGAGGGGCGTCCGGTGATCCATAAGCACTTCGGCGCAGGGGTCATTACGGGGCGTGAGGGTGACACGGTGACGATCCATTTTGAAAACGTCGGCGTTCGGCGGCTGTCCCTCACCGTTGTTCTGAGCGCACAGCCCCCGGTGCTGACCCTGCCGGCTCCCAGATGAAGGCTGGTCTAAGAAAAATATCAAAGCGCACACTGAAAAACACAGTGTGCGCTTTGATATTTTAGGAAAGATTTCCTGTTAATACCTGTTATTTCGGCTCTTTACCCTCCTGGAATATCCGAATCATCTCACCGGTCAGACTGATCCCCTCGTCTGTATACGGGATCGCGTCGCGGTCAAACCATTCGGCGGAGGATAGCTCGGTTTCATCCAGCGTTACGGTTTCGTCATCGCTGTCCAGATCGCAGAAGTAGCCGACGGACAGGTTGCCCGCGATGCCCCAGGGCTGGCTTTTGTAATAGCGGATATTCTTTACCTTCAATCCTACTTCTTCCATGACCTCGCGTGCTACCGCTTCCTCCGCTGTTTCACCGATCTCGATAAAACCTGCGAGAAGTCCGTAGCGTGTGAAGGCGCGGCCCGCGTACTTGCTGAGGATCAGCCTGTCGCCGTGAGTCAGGGCGATGATAGCGGCGGGGGCGATCCGCGGAAAGATCATGTTGCCACAGGAGGGACAGCGCATCATGCGCTCCTTGTCGTCGTGTACTGTGGGATGGGAGCATCTTCCGCAGAAACGGTTGTCACGGTACCAGCAGTATAGATGCCACGCAGTCATCACCGCAAAGCAGAGGTCCTTGGAGGCGGGATCACGCAGGGTGGCGACAGGGCGGTAGGCATACTTCTCACTTCCGCGTTCTCCCGCGTTTCCAAGCCAGAGGAAGAAACGCTTTTCCTGCATGGTGAAGACATAGCGGTAAGGCTCGTCCAGCCAGTATTCCCAGCCGCCGCGCCACTGCTCGACCTGCTCCACGCAGGGAAGCTCCAGTGTGCCGTCTTCACGCTCCTTGAGAAGGATCTCATTTCCGCGAACGCAGACTGCATAGTCGCAGCTTTGTGGCGAAAGATACCGGTATTGATTGTCCAATGAGCCAAAAGAAAGATCCTGCAGCATGTGATCACTCCCTAAATTTTTTTTATCTGTGGAGTATTCTACCACTTCTTTAGGGATGGTTCAACGGTGTTTTACAGCCCGGGTGGTAATGAGGACTTTTTTATTGTTCCGTACTGTGCTATAATATCATCAATTCGACAAAAATAAGGAGATGTGATCGCATGAACGCACAGGAGAGAAAGGCTGCGCTTCAGAATATCTACACGCTGAGCGGATACTACAATTCAATCAGTGGTGTATTAGGAATCGACCAGTGGGGCGGTCTGCCCGATGCAGGCGTTCCTTACCGTTTGCAGGTCAACGATTTTTTGAACGACCAGAAGCGAGCTCTCTACTTTACTTCCGATGCTGATGAACTTGCTTCGTATTACAAAGAACATCCTGTTGGAGAAAATGATATTGAGACTGCACAGATCCGCGGCTTTCTGAAGCAGCGCAGCTTCTATCAGGATGTTCCCAAGGAACTGCTTGATGCGTTCAACCGCAAGCGTGTGGAATCTATGACCGCATGGAAGCAGGCGCGTGAGGCAAAGGATTTTAACATTTTCAAGCCTTATATGAAGGATGTCTTCGAGCTGCGCAGGCAGATCGCTCTGGCGCTTCGCCCCGATGCGGATCCCTTTGCTACGCTGGTGGATCTGACCGATGAAGGGTTGAGCGTTGATAATATCAGCACTCAGTTTCAGAAGCTGCGGGAGGGCATCGTTGAGATCCGCCGCAAGATCGAGAAAAGCGGCATGAAGATTGACAACAGCTTTTTGAAGCAGGAACACAATGCGGAGGATATGATGAACTTCGCAAAAGAGCTGGCTAGTGAGATCGGTTACCGGGACGATATGGGCGGCTATAACGAGAAGGTCATCCATGCGTTTTCCTCTACCATTGGTCCCAGAGATGCGCGTATCTCTACGGCAAAGCACGGAAGGCTTTCGCTGATGACTACTGTTCTGCATGAATCCGGACACTCCATGTATGGCTATTCCAGCAATGAGGCAGTTGTGAACGCAGGACTGTATGGCGGTATTTCCGGTGGCTTCCATGAGGGACAGGCGCGGTTTGTTGAAAACTTCATCGGTCGCAGCCGAGCCTATATCCATCATATTTATCCCAAGTTGTTAGAAACATTCCCCGCCTATGCCGCTATTTCCGAGGAGGAGTTCTATCGGGGCTTCAATAAGGTTGCGTCTACCTGTAAGCGTACCGAGGCGGATGAGGTCACCTATAACCTTCATGTCATCATCCGCTTTGAGCTGGAGAGGGATTATTTTGCGGGAAAGCTGATGATCGACGAGATGCGTGACGCGTGGAACGACAAGTATGAGGCGTATCTGGGCATTCGTCCCCAGAATGATACCGAAGGTATCCTGCAGGATATGCATTGGACCGGAAGCTGGATCGGGTATTTCCAAAGCTATGCTTTGGGCAATATCTATGATGGTATGATCTATAACGCCATCCGCAAGGATCTGCCGAATTTTTCCGGGCTGGTGGAACGCGGTGAGTTCGCCCCCATTATCCATTGGCTGACGGATCATATCTGGCAGTATGGCAGAAGCGTTACCACCATGGATCTTTTGAATAAGTTCAGCGATAAGGGACTGGATGCCCAGCCGCTGCTGGATTATCTGGACGATAAATTCGGCAGGCTTTACGGCTGGAAGAGCTGATGATCTGCTGATGATCTGCGCGATGCCATTTCTTCAAAAATATTCCTTAAGCGTCAATCGAATATTCTTTTCGACAATGCGCAAGCTATGGTTGCGACAAGGACGGTGAAAATCAGTAGCCGTCTCCGGTGTCGGATGGCGGCGAAGAAGTTGTTCTTTTCGGCGGTGCGATACCGGCGCAAAAATAGGAGAAGGAGAAATTCAATATGTCCAGAAAGAGCAATCGTATCAATGTCCCTGAGGCCCGCGAGGCTATGGACAAGTTCAAGATGGAGGCAGCCAACGACCTTGATGTACCTACGTCATATTGAAACAAGTCTGAAAATACATAACGAACCGGTCTTGAAATGACTGCGAGGGAGCACCGCGATGATACGTGGTGCTCCCTCGATCGCTCAATAAGGGCGATTATATCATATGGTTCTTGGGATGGGGGTGAGAAAAGGTGTTTAACTTTTGTAGTTCGTACTTGAGCTGAATGCAATGTTTATTTGCGAGTATCATCACGGTTAAAATCCATCTTTGTGAGCGTAGGAGAGGTATGCGTTCTTCCTTCTGTTTTGGTGGTGTTTTTGCGCTGAGCGGGCTCTCTGTGCGCTCTGGATTCCCATCTTAGTCTGATACCGTTTGCAGCGGCGTGGATAAAGTCGTTTTCTTCCGTCCACGCTTTTTGTTCTTCTCGAATCCATTGGGCTTTTTCGTTTAGATAATTAGAAGTGATTTCGTTTGTGTTATGGGAGTGGGTATGGATCTACACAGATGATATTGATGATCTCGTTGAAGAAAACAAATTAACCATTGAAATGATTGACGCATATAGGTGGTTAAAAGAAAACACGGATGTAAGCTCTGATTGTTGGAATGTATGTGACAATGATTATGGGCCAGATTGTTGGGATGATATAGAGCGGGAGTTATCTTGGCTAAGAAGTAGAACTAAAGATACAATTGCAAAGCTAAAGAATACTTTTTATGACGAGTCAAAAAAACGAGATAGCTAACTCGGTTGGAGATGAGCAAGAGTTCCGGAATTGCGGAAAATCAGCCGCTGCGAAAGCAGCGGCTGCCCGTAAGAAATTGTGCTTATGTACTTGAAGCAGTTCTGAGTGCGCGGTTGTTTTCGACGAGTTCAGCAAATGTGACTGGACGGTAGCCGTTGACCATGCAGCCTGCATTCAATGCCCGTTCCAGTGAGCGCATGTACTGTCCGGCGCCGTCCGGTCGTGAGTGGATATGACCGTAGATGTGCCATGCACCCTTGTAAAAACCGTTCCACTCCGCTAATGGGAAATGGCAGAGGACGAGCTTTTGCCCGCTGTCCTGAACGAAAAGCATCTTGTCAACGGATTCCAACAGCGCGAGAGACTGCGGATCATTCAGCAAGAGTTTGTCGTGGTTCCCTTGAATCAGATGCTTGCGTCCATTGAGCTGCTTCAGATACCAGCTCGGTGCGTTTCTGGAGCGAAAGCAGAAATCGCCGAGGATGTAGATATCGTCGTCCTTGCTAACCGTTTCGTTCCACAGTGCCATCATCTGTTGGTCCATTTCTTCGATATCAGCGAAGGGGCGGTTGTCAAAAGCAAGGACATTCTGATGCCCAAAGTGTGTATCTGAGATGTAATAATTCATAAGTGAGTCTCCTTTGGCATGTTATGAGATCATCATATCATGTGGGAGAACTCAAAATTGTCCAAGAATACAAATCAATGAACCTGTGGTTCAATGTTTTTTGCAAAAGATTGATGTATCATAGTAGTTAACCAAAGGAGGATCATCAAATGGGAAGACAGGAAAATGTGCGGATCTTTGAAGATACGCAGAGATTATATGAAACCAATCTGCGGCTGAGGGAGGCGGTCAACAACGCACTTGAGCAGCAGAAGCTCATTACCGAGCGCATGAAATATCCCTGCCACAGTGGTGAGCGGCGATATGGGGATGGCGCGGAAGTGGTCGTATCCAGACGGCGCAGCTTTGCGGCGGCCATGCGGTACGCCGGAAAGAAGGTCTGTGTGCTGAACTTTGCTTCGGCTACGAATCCCGGCGGCGGCGTGACCCGCGGCTCCTCCGCGCAGGAGGAGTGCCTGTGCCGCTGTTCCACGCTGTTTGCAGCGCTGGATAGTTCGGAAATGTGGCACGGATTCTATTCGCATCACCGCCGTGCGAGAGATCCGCTGCACAATGATGACTGCATCTATACTCCTGGCGTGGTAGTGTTCAAGTCTGATACGGACGAGCCGCGGCTTCAGCCGGAGCGGATGTGGTATACGGTGGATGTCCTGACCTGTGCCGCGCCGAATCTTCGGGAGCATCCCAGAAACGATATGAATCCCGGTGACGGAGACAGACCGATCGACATTTCTTCGGACGAGCTTCAGCGGCTTCATGAGAAGCGTCTGCGCCGCGTGGCGGATATCGCTGTGGAAAACGGTGCGGAGGTTCTGATCCTTGGAGCCTTTGGCTGCGGTGCGTTTCGCAATCCGCCGGAAGTTGTAGCACAGGCTATGAAAATTGTGGTGGATGAGTACCGCTATTGCTTTAAGACGATTGAAATGGCGGTGTACTGCTCACCGAGAGATGACACGAATTATCGCGTGTTCTCTGAGGTGTTTCGATAACGGATAAATGTGGAGGAGTACATGGATAAGATCTATGTAAAGGAACGAACTGTGTACGGGGTGCTTGAAGCACTGGACGGCCTCTTTTCTCCGGGGACTACAAAGTTTTCCGATTATGTGAAATTGACCAGCGATGATAATGGCTTTTTGAGGACAGCGTGGACCAGGAAACAACTACCGTTCAAAAACAAGCAGCTCCCGAGAGAAATCACTCACATTGTTGTGGGAAGTAAACGAGAAATAGACGAGAAACTCCTTCGCTGGGAGTGGACAGATGAGCCGTTTGGACACGAACAAACGCTATCAAAGTTTCAAATTATTTTCACCGATGCGCGGAGTGCAGCGGATGAAGTGGAGCTTAATCACGAATTCGGTTACAACGTAAACTATGTTGTTCAAATTGAATAAAGAGTAATCTGTAAGAATAATTGAGTGTCTTCAGTGGGAAATTCTGGAGACCATATGTACTCACGCCATCTTAAATCAAATTTGAATTTTACTTAACGAACCGGACTAAATAGATCACCCCACATTGCAAGGCGAAGTGCCAAGCGGTGTGGGGTGATCTTGATTGTCTCTTAAATGTGCTTTTTTAGATTTCGCTTGCTGTAGAGAATCCGGCGAACCTCCATGGTGTCACCGATCACAACATAGAAGATCATATAGTTTCTGACTGGGATTCGGTAGTAGGGATGTTTACGCTCCCTATTGGAATAGTACTGTTCAAAAGCTTCAGCAAAAGGCAGACGGTCATAAATAGCTTTTTCGACTTCGTCAACGAAGTTTTCTGCCGCAATAGGATTCTTTAAACGATAGGTGATGTAGTCAACGATATCGTTCAAATCGTCTTCGAACAAGGGAAGGATCGACAGCTTGTATTGCTTATTGCTTACGGATGCGCTTCCTCACTCTCCCGAAGACTTCTTCACCGGAGTATCTGACATCTGAAAGGGCGGCGGCACGATCAGCCTCGTCCAGTTTGAGTTCAATTTCGTCTGTCAGAGCGGAATACTGCTCAAGACTCATTACTACCATAGACCCATAACCGTTTTTGGTCAAAAACACTGGTTCTCCAGTGTTCAAGACAACATCCTCGATTTCAGGAAATTTGTTTCTCAAATCTGATACCGGTCGAATGTTCATCATAGCACCTCCTTTGATTTCGTATCATTATTTTATCATAATTCTATCAAAGGTGCAAGGTTTTTTCGCGTCGGCTTTTTCTTTGCCTGTATATATGCAGACAGTGGGTTTCTGCTGTGCGGAACCTGTCCTTGGCTGTAAGAGAGATTACCGAAAGCAAGGACCAAGGAAAGGTCCGGAAGGTCGAATTCTGCTGTTGGGTAACGATATAAAAACGATGAGCGGTTCGCTCGCCGTTATCGACACCGGAGAAATTTTCCTTTTGTACAACAAAGAGAAAACAGCAGACTCCAATGTAATATCAATTTAATATCCTACCAATATCTCTTTAATATCCTTTTAATATTCGATTTGTTTTACTTGCTGAATCATAATATCCAAATAATATCCGTTTAATATCCACTTAATACCCTTTTAATATTTTTTGCGGCGATTGCTGCTATTTGGTACCGCTGCGGGCTGCAAAAAAATACGAAAATAAACCCTAAATCCCAACAAGTATTAGTGCTACAGACCTGTTTTACCCCAATATTGGTGCTGATACCAGCAATTTTTCTTGATTGGAGGCGCATTCAAGCATTCCTGTAAGCCATATGCCTCCCCTCTTGAAGTGTTTGACCATCTAAAAACCGTCCATCAACCGCACCTGAACCATCCAAAAGCTACCGCAAAACTATGCCGTTCCCTGCAAAAAACATCCTGTACCTATAATCAAAACACCAGAATGAACTTGTAAACACTGACCCGGAGCGCTGCGTAAATCCAGAGTATAGACTCGATGCTCCGCCCTGCTTTGCGCGACATTTTGTGTTGTAGAAAGCGGGGATTTTGCTATGAAATTCAGTGGGGCATTTTGTTGCCAGATTACTGGGGTCTCATTTGCATAGATACAAAATCTCAAAAATAGATGTACACTCTATACTAGACAATAGCAACGAATTGTCGTCAAAGCGAAACCGAAAAGAATAGATTGCGGTGTGGCACATAACATGCTTACAAGGTCAGGCTGTCTGCATCTGTTCCGTTAGAATAAAGCGGGGCATCAGTTGGATTTCGACGTTTGTCGTTGGAGAAAATCAGGTGTCGCTTTTTACTGATAGTTGGAATGACACTGCAATTTTGGAACCGCAATTCCTGCAAATTAGGAAAATAAACTAGGGAGCTGCCGCAGAATTTTACCTTCTGCGGCAGCTCCCTTTTGAAACCGACGGTGGAGGGTGATATTGTCCCTTGGAACGTTTACTCGCCGGATTTTCCGCTGTCCCCACTGCTGTCGCTGTCGGGGGCGGCGGCATCGGCAGGCTCTGCGCTCTCATCGCTCTTACCGGGGTCGATATTGGGGCGGGAATTCATATTGACAAACTCATCAAAGCTGGGGAGCGCGCCGGATGCTTCGGCGGCCGTCGCCATGCTGTCCAGCTTGCGCAGCAGAGCCTCCCTGCGGGCACGTTTCATTGCCTCCGAACGAAGTCCAACGGAATCCTCCTCGCACGCCTTCACCGCAGTTGCGGGATCCACACCGCTGTACAGCACACCGAGGATGCCGGGGGCGTAGCGGCGGAGCATTGCCGCGGGAACGGTAATGCCTTCGAGGATCATCTCCTGAGAGGGAACGTGGTCATCGCAGGGGACATAGCACTTGTATCGCAGCTCGCCATCGGTGAAATCGAATTCAAAGTAGCCGTTTTTCAGCCCGAAATTGGCGCGGCACACAAATTCCGCCATTCTCGCCATGAGCTCTGCGTCGCTTGTGTCGGGGCGCACGGGGCAGACCGCCATCGTGGTGAAGCTGTCTTCTCCTACGCGGATGATAATGTTGGTGGAGAGCTGACAGGCCAACTGCATATTGAAACTGAAGGTGCCCAGTGCCTCATCAAAGGAGACCATATGCAGGTCGTTTTCCTTGAGGTGAGTCTTGATGGCCTCTGCGATCTCGGGAGAGTACTTTCTCATATCTGTTACTTCCTTTCGTCATATATGATGTATGTGGTGGGACGGTCTTTGCGCATCAGGCGCAGAATCCAATTCTGCGGCGCGGTTTTTCGGGTGGTTCAGGAGTGACTTCAAAGCAGGTTTCGTCCAGAGAGAAGAGCATACTGTCGGTGTACCGGGTGTGATCCATCAGATCGTCCATCTGTTTTTCCATGACCCCCAGACGGAGTCCCTTGACGCGGACGGCCGCCTCCACGATGTTCCGGACATAGCGCCCGTTGCCGAAATCCTTTTGATTTCTGGCGGAGTTGTAGATGGCGGACAGCTTGTTTACGGCAGATTCCGTGATCTCATAGCCCTGCTCCTCGGCGATGATCCGGGAGATGGCCACCAGTTCCTCCGTGGTGTAGTCACTGAAGGCTACGGCGTAGGGAATCCGGGAGCGAAGTCCGGGATTGGAAGAAAGAAATTCCTCCATCCTGTCGGGGTATCCCGCAAAGATCACCACCGTTTCCGGATGGTTCTCCATGCATACGATAAGTTCGTTGATGGCCTCGATGCCGAAGTTGTTCTTGCCGCCGGGGTCGCTGTCGCAGAGAGTGTACGCCTCGTCGATGAAGATCACGCCGTCGGCATTGCGCTCAAAGAGCTTACGCACATTCTGAGCGGTGGAGCCCACATACTTGTCTACGATCTTGCTGCGGCTGAGTTCCGCGAAGCGGTCGGTTTTGGTGATTCCCTCCCGGGCAAGTGCCTTGGCATACAGACGGGCGCAGGTGGTCTTGGCAGAGCCGGGATTGCCGGTGAATACCGCGTGGTAATATGCACGAGCGCTGTTGCGGCCTCGCATCGCCGCCAGCTTCCTCATTCGGAAGTCGGCAATCATAGCGGTCAGCTGCTGCTTTGCGTCTTCGCAGCCGATCATGCTCATCAGATCCCGGTAAGGGTCTTCTTCCGGCGTTTCCGGCTTCAGTTCTGTGCTGGGGTTCTTGTCGTCCGCTTTGTCCGGCGTTTTCACTTGCGGCTTTGGTACGAGGTTTTCGTGGACTGCATCGCCGGGCGTGACCGTTGGCGGTTTTGCCGGGGCATTCCCGTTGACCGCCGCGATCATCCTTTCAATCTGGGTGTCGTCCAGCTTCGGGATAAGGAACTGAAGGTACCGTTGCTTCTGGGTCAGAGGTCTGTTCTCACTCATGGTTGATCCCTCCCATTCTGTATTCATTTTTCGAGGTGCGTTTCGCTTGATCCTGATTGTAATTATACTGAAGTTTAGGAAGAAATGGTCGCATTTAAAGCGACATTTTTTCAACAAAAAGTCCATCATTTGAACGATTTGTTACCGAAGGTCGGGGCGGTTTTTGTGGATACACTGAGAAATGTGGCTTTACTTCATTTGCTCCGTTATGTATAATGAAAACACCGACTGATCCGTGGAGGAAATACGATATGTTTTCATTATTTCGGAAAAAGAAGCGCGAAAAACTGTTAAAGGGTGCTCAAGAATATGTAGCCTCCAAGTACCAATCCTCTGTAGGGGCAGAACAATATACTATTCCACAATTCAGCAGAGAGGCAAGTTTTCGATACACGCCCTCCCAAGCTCAAACAAAGCCGGTAGAATACAAGAGCGCCGAAACTTATAGCGCATCCAAACCACAGTTCAGTCTCAAAGACCCACCTAAGGTCAGGAATAACCTGGACAATTACAGCGAAAAGTCGGTCAGTGCGTTTATGAAGAAACTGTCGGCATCTCCGGTTTTTTCTGAAATAGAACAGTTGGATAACAGCATTGACAGGAGTTTTGTCGATAAAATGCTTGAGCACATTAGCAGAAAGCAGCTTAAAGACTCGGCTGTCTACAAGGCTGCTCAAGTAGATCGTCGTCTCTTCTCAAAAATTGTGTCTGATCGCACATATAAACCTGCTAAAGATACCTGTATAGCATTTGCACTCGCGTTGCAGCTTTCGTTGGACGATGTGACCGATCTGCTTTCCCGCGCGGGATATACCCTCTCCCACAGCAGCAAGCGAGATGTAATTATCGAGTATTTTATCCGCGAACAAATTTACAATCTCAATGATATTAACGATGTTCTTTATCGTCTGGGACAAAAAGTCTTAGGAAGAGAATATAATTAATTAGTTGCGCGAATACCGATTACATCCAATTTTTATCTGACAAATTACTGATATAATCAAGTTTGTAGCATTAATACTACAAACTTGATTATTTTTTAAGGATATGATAAGGGATTATGAGCGCATAGGGATATTTCAAATATCAATGCAAGTATTCACTTTCTGGGTTCGATCAACAATGAGATTAAGAAATCTTTAACCTCTAAGGCTTATTCGGTGTAAAAAATGTATATGACGATCAAAAACTCGTTGTAATTTTTGTAATCGTGTACTATACTATAGTTGAAATTTGATGATGGAGGTGCAGTTATGTACCGAATTGCTATTGAAAAGCTGTTAAAATGGAAAGAAAAGAAACACCGCAAGCCTTTGATTATCGAAGGTGCCCGTCAAGTCGGCAAGACCTGGCTGATGAAGGAATTTGGCAGGCAGGCGTATGCGGACACGGTATATATCAATTTTGACTCCAATTCCAGAATGGCGGAGTTGTTTGCCTCTGATCTGGATACAGAGCGCTTGATTATGGGCTTGGAGCTGTATGTGGGACGCAAAATTGATCCCAACAATTCTTTGCTGATTTTTGATGAGGTACAGGAAGTTCCAAGAGCGCTCAGTTCTCTTAAATACTTCTATGAGAATGCACCGCAGTATCACATTGTCTGTGCCGGATCGTTGCTCGGGATTGCCTTGCATCAAGGAACGTCTTTCCCCGTGGGTAAGGTGGAATTTTTAAAACTGCATCCCCTTTCGTTCAAGGAGTTTTTGATGGCAACCGATAAGGAACGGTTTGCCGAACTGATTGATAAGCGGGATTTTCAATTGATTACAAGCTTCAAGCAAACATATATCGATGCTTTGAAGCACTATTACTTTGTTGGCGGTATGCCGGAAGCAGTGCAAAGCTTCGCAGAGAATAAGGACTTCAATGAGGTTCGTGAAATTCAAAAGAGAATTCTTGCGGCTTACGAACAGGATTTCTCAAAACACGCTCCCAACGAAATCGTTCCAAGATTGCGTATGCTGTGGAACAGCATTCCTTCTCAGCTGGCGAAAGAGAACAAAAAGTTTATCTATGGACTTGTCCGTGAAGGTGCCCGTGCGAAGGATTATGAAACAGCAATTATGTGGCTCGGCGATTGCGGTCTTATTCATAAGGTCAGCCGGGTCAATGCGGCGGGCATCCCCTTGCGGGCATATGAGGATTTGAAAGCATTTAAGCTGTTTGTGGTAGATGTTGGACTTCTGGGCTGTATGGCCGGACTTCGTCAGCGGACTTTGCTTGATGGCAACGACCTTTTCGTTGAGTTCAAGGGTGCTCTTACAGAGCAGTATGTTTGTCAACAGTTAAAAACAATCGAGGATTTGGATGTTTATTACTACACCAATGACAGAGGCTCCTGCGAAGTGGACTTCGTTGTTGATACAGGCGAGCAGGTCGTGCCCATTGAAGTAAAGGCAGAAGTAAATCTCAGGGCCAAGAGCCTGAAAACCTATCAGGAAAAATTCTCGCCCGAAGTTTCTGTTCGTACCTCTATGGCGGACTACAAAAAAGAAGAATGGCTCGTCAATCTGCCGCTGTACGCGATAGATCAGATCACACAAGTATGATCCTTGCAAATTGCAACTAAATGAAACTCCCGCTTCTGACCAGCTTGGTCAGAAACGGGAGTTTTATTTGCCGATTCTAATGCATGAATGACATTTTCTGCTTCGTAGTCCCGAAAATGACCCACTATCTGCGGTACAATACACTCAAAAAGATGGAGGTGCAGTTATGGGATACTTTTCTGAACTGGATTATATGCAGCGCGAGGAAGCGGAGTGGAGCAGTCCAACCAAAGTGCAGCAGCTTGTTGATCGAATTGACTGCTTGAACGAGAGTCTTGTTGACCTTGAGAATCAATGCCCCCGCGATATGTTGAATCCTGAATATGACAATAAGTTCTATTCTGAATGCCTGACAGGAACCTGGGCTGATGTGGATACCATACAAGGTGTACTGCATAATCTTCGAAAAACGAAAGAACTGCTGCGAATTGCTGAGGTAGAGGAGCAGCGAGAGTTAAAGGAACAGCAGGAGTGTATGGACTTGAGAAGCGCTGTTTGGGAGACGGGGGCAACTCCTGACTATCAGATCGTTTTGTTGAATGTCTTTTTCCCTGCGGCAGATCCCTCGGTTGCTGCGTAAATAAAGTTCAATTCTGAGAAAGGAGTATGTAGTTATGGACAAAAGCATTTTTGGCAGTCTGTTTGATTTGAATAAGGATGGAAAGCTGGATACATGGGAGCAAGCCGCAGAGTTGATGTTTTTTCACGATGTCGTCAAGGGAACATCTGAAGAGGTCACGGAAGAAACTGATCTATACCTTGATGAATTCGATGACGACGACCTCGATGATGCTGATATAGATTTTGATGATTTTGGTTGATCTCCTGCGGTCTTCGATAAAATGTCCATATGGGTAAGCTTGATGGATAGCAAAACACCGTTACTTTGAGCTGAAAGTAACGGTGTTTTCTATGCTCATTAGAGAATCGCGCCTCTTAGTTCAATGAAAAATTACCGAGCTGGGTATGGTCCATAATGCAATCGATAAAGTCCGCTCGGTTGAGTGCCGCGAAATAGTTGGACTCAGCAAACTCCTTGCCATAATTGTTTCGGATCAATTCCAAAGTTTCACGCAGCTGCAGCATGACGGCTACTTCGTGTTTGCAGCGATGGTTATACGAGCAGTTGCAGGTCAGATTCCGAACCACTCCGTCATCGAACTCAAATTCGACAGCATAGGGCTCTGTACCCGTGACAAGGGCTTTTCCCTGTGTGCCATCCAGGCAGAAGTAGGCAACCTTGTTTTTCAATTGGTAGTCACGGCCGCGTTCCATGATTTTTCCGTCGGCATTCATGCCGCTCAAATCGCTGATTAAGAAGTCCGGATCATCTTCAATGTTTGGCTTTTCGGTTCGAGGCACATGGAACCAATTCATCACCTTGTCATAGGGGATCGCATCGCGCACAAAGGTTACAACATGCGCGCCGAGTAATTTGAACTGATCGATAGATGGAATATCTGCCGCTGCCACATAACGCTTGTACTGAGCTGCCACATCCCGAATGTACTGCCGGAGCTGTTCTACAACAGTGCTGGGTCCGAGAATTTTCGCTTTATCGCCAAATCCCAAAACCCAAGCAAAAAACTGAGGACTCACGACAACATCCACGCGAACCGTGAAATGGTTAACTCCGTCCGGAACAAGAAATACATCACGACCAAGGCGGTCGAGGACAGCGCCGACCAGATAGTTATCAAAACGAAGGTGAACATTCACTTCATCGCCGGTAAACATACCAAAGGTCTTTTGAGTGTAGACAGCAAGATCCATTGCCTTAAAGGAATCGTGTCCGTCGCGCTCTTCATCTGTAACAGAAATGTCTGCCATCTTGTCAACGCGATAGTGAACCATTCGTCCAAGGCGGGTTTCATAAGCCACGAGATAGTAGTTTTCGTCATCCCAGGTCATAGCGTAGGGGCTAACCACATAATAAGCGCCATCCCTGCGGAACTTCTTCTCCTTGCGAACATCATATTCGAAATACTTGAAGCGGATCTTTCTGTTAGAAGAAATGCCGGAGTGAATTTCATCCACATTGTAGTAGATGGACTCATTCATACTCTTGATGCGGTTCTTTACGAAGACCTGACGATTCAGGAGCTGCGCCTCGTGGAGGCTGGCAAGCTGCTCGATCTTCTTGATCAGCTCTGTGGTTTTCTTGTGTGTGATGAACTTGGACGACTGAACACTATCCACCAGCAGCTTCAGTTCTGGAAGTTCAAATATGCGGCTTGCGACATAATAACCATGGTAACGACCGCGATCCACCATAATGACATCCAACCCTAATTGCTGCAGTGCTTCGATATCGCTATAGATGCTTTTGCGCTCTGCGCTGATTCCCTTACTGTCCAGATAATCGATGATCTGATGAACGGTTACAGGGTGCTCCTCGTCAGAGTTTTGCAGCAGATAGAGCATTACATATGTTGTTTTCAGTTTTTGGAATGAAGATCTGGCCATGTCAGACACCGTCCATTCTGTTGGATTTGACCTTGTGAGCCAATGTTCGGTACAATTATAGCAAAATCAATCCACTTTTGGAAGACACAGTCGCTTCTTAGTGTCCGTTTTTTGCGCCGTCGGGTACGGACACCAGGTCAATGGCTGTCAGCATAAAGACCAGAGGGAGCAGGAGAAATACGGCGCTGTCAATGATCACAAACATAAAAAACGAGGGAATTGCAAACAGGAAGAACAGGGTTGCGGCAATTCTTGAAAAGCCCCAATCGAGTTCAAATGCACGGCCAAAGAATTTGACGGACAGATATACGAAAGCAATAACAGCAAAAATATAAATCATCTTTTATCCTCCTTATATTGCGTAGGTGTTCACTGGACTGTACTCAGTTTAGCAAGGGAGCTGTACCATAAAACGGACTACAAACGCTGCGGAGAGTGGCTCTACACGCCAAACATGTCTAAATTTCATTACATGAAAGAAGATACAGGGCATTCGCGACAAGCCTCTGGGTGAGCTGGTGCGTGAGATCGTTGGTTTGGATATGAATGCCGCTAAGGAGGCATTCTCCAAGTATCTGAACGACGTGAACCTTGACCAGCGGCAGATCTACTTCGTCAACCAGATCGTCAACTACGTGGTGAAAAACGGCTTACTGAAGGATATGACCGTCCTCCAGTCTGCGCCGTTCACGGATCACGGCAGTATCGTTGAGGTGTTTGCCGATCTCTCCCTGTGGATGGGAATCAAACAGGTGATTGATAAGATCAACGCTAATGCGGTGGCGTAACGAGAACTCAATTTCTCACAGGAGGAAGCAAAAGAGCAATCTCTTATACGCTTCTGGGAAGGAATCGGAAGCCTGAGAGAGACTGACGCGATGCGTGCGCTAACATTTATTATGGGGAAATATACCAAAGGCGAGGGTCCTTCACGGGAACCTCGTCTTTTTTTGAGCTCAATGGGAACAACCCCAAAAACCTTACGGAACTTACAGAAATGATCGTGGAAGGGAAACCAGGTTGCGGAGAAGTGGTTAGTTTGCCGCTTACTATGCGGATCATATGCTTTAAGGTATCAGCGCTCTTCTGTTACTCAACCGATTTTACTGTTGTACAAAAAGAAAAAATCCACGCCGGACGTTTTGCTGACACTTACTGTATCGATTTTTTATTTGCCTATATCTATGCAGACAGCGTTTTTGTGCCGTGCGGAACCTGTCCTTGGCTGCAAGAAGAAATTACTGAAGTCTTACACCAAGGAAAGGTCCGGGAGGGCGGAATCCTGTTGTCGGAGGATGTGATTACGGAGAAACGGCGAACGCAACGCTCACCGTTATCGATGTCGGAGTGAATTTTTCTTTTGTACAACAATAAGAAAATACGGTATCTTCAATTATGTAATACGATTTTCATATGCTATTCATATGCTTTTGTCATCAGGTGACGCTGTTTGATGCCCCGGAGGACTGCGTGGAAAAGCGGAAAAGACCATGGGAAAACAACAAAAAATAGGCGGACAAGACCTGTTTTGCTCCAATATTAGCGTCAATATCGGTGATTTATGCCGACTTGAAAGCGTTTCAAGCGCTTTAAAACGTGCCATGTTCCCCCTTCTCAGGGTGTTCAGCCATCGCAAAACGTCTATCAACCTTGTCTGAACCATTCGCAGGTTACCGCCAATCTACGCCGTATCCTATGTAAATCACCGTAAACCATATTACAGGATATGGAACTTTCCAGTAGACAATAGAAATGCTTCGAAAAATGAGAATAGAGTCCCCACTTTTTGCGACCCTTTGTGTCACAGAAAGTGGGGACTTTTACTATGCTTATCGTCGATAAATTTTTGTTGCCAGATGAACAGGGGCCTCGCTTGCATAGCACGGCTCGAATCGACCGGAAAGACTGTCGATTTCGAGATTTTGTTGCTAAAAAGGAGATCCCTATGTTTGGTTCTGATGCCACGCATACCAACGCGCGTATTAAGCATTACCGAAGAAGAGATGATGTGCAGGTTTCAACGAAACCAATCTTTCTGCGGGATGGATGCACTTTGCCTGCGCCCCGTCCTAAGCCAATCAATCCGAATATCTCTTTTTCGGAAACTGTGCAGGCGGTTTGACAAACAGTAGGGACAGCTTCCGTGATTGCGACAAGTGCGATCAACTGCCTTTGCGCCGCGATAAGGTCTGCGCTTCTCCTTGCCGCTTCGAATTGCTCTGTCTAAACTCATGTTCGGTCTCCCTGTATTTTTTAGTCGCAAGTATCTCCTTGTGTTTTTGTAAGTTCAATCGTAGGCGATGGAGTGGTTTGTGATTTGATCTTAAGTCTGTCTCAACTGGCTGCTTTCAGGTCATTCAAAATCATTATTTCTTTTTGCACGATTTCTATCGTATGCCTTGCCGTTCTTCGCGATTCGTGTTACAGGGGAGATGCCATACCAGCTACCGCGCTGTTTGTTGTGATATTCTTTTTGAGCACGTTTACTTTGTTTTCCTATGGGAGTGATTTTTGTCATGGCTTTGCTTGTCTCCTATATTTATATTATACGGTTCAATTTAACATTTGGATTACAAAATCTTATTCTGGCTTGTATTTTTATTGAAAATGCTATATGCTTGGTTTCAACCTATGGGGAATATCTGTCTGGGAGGTGAATATTATCATGAACAAGCCTTATCGGGTTATCGATCCTGTTGCAACCGGTGAGAATATTAAGCGTCTTCGCAAGGAGCGCGGTCTGTCCGTCCGCGATTTACAAGCGTATTTTGGCTTTGAAGAGCCGCAAGCCATCTATAAGTGGCAGCGCGGTCAAAGCCTTCCGTCCGTTGACAACCTGTATGCTCTGGGTGCCTTGTTTGAAGTCTCTATGGACGAGATTCTGATTCAGGCTACCCCCAAATTGAATATCGTTTGCAGTGAGCAGCAGGCAATAGCAGCCTGCTGCTCTGCTGTTTACTTGACTATTCAAAATGATATGTGGGACGTTCCGGAAACGAGGCGCATCGCCTGAATTCGGTTTATCAAATTCCGGTTTTCCTGGTATGATCATAACTGTAAGAATAGAATTTGTCATTAAACCAGTGGTTTTATCGATAGTCCTCACTGCCTGCGGCTGAAATGTTGCTGGACGGTAGGGACTTTTTGCTGGGAAAATCAAGACGAAATTCTGTTGCCATATAAAAAAGCTTTCAGATGCATAGAACGCTATTTGAAACGAGTGTTTCAACAAAAATGACTCGTTTCTGAATCAATGTTCTGTCATTTGAAAGGAGTTTTTTATGATCGCTTACTATTCTGAGCGAACAAACGATGCAACAGTAAATATTTTCTTTCGCGGCGGGAAAACTGATCGCGGAGGGATGCGGATGGAAAATAAGAAAATTCAGATCGGCAATGTAACCTATCAGCTGAGCAGAGCCTTTGTTGGTTCAAAAACGCCGGCCGAGCTGTTGATCGACACTGTTATTGATCGGGCAAGGGAAGAAGTTCCCGTTGACGCATCAAAGCATCTGGCAGTATAATGAAACTGTCGGACCGGTTCGTTGAAGGAGGTTATTTGTGAAGGCCGACAACTTAACACTGGGCTTCGCCTACCTGCGTCTCTCCAACGAGGAGGCTAAGAGCGGCGAATCCGAAAGTATCAAAAATCAGCGCAGCATCATAGAGTCTTACTGCCGCCAGAACGGTATTACACTGGTTCGTGAGTTTGTTGACGACGGTTGGACGGGTGGAAATTTTAACCGTCCGGGCTTTCAGGAGATGCTGCGGCAACTGGAGCAGGGGAGAGCCAATATCGTCATCACCAAGGACTTGAGTCGTCTGGGACGCGATATGCAGCAGGCGAGTTACTACGCCGAGCAGTTCTTCCCTGAGAATGACATCCGCTACATTGCCATCGCAGATAGTTTTGATTCTTTGAAAAATAATAAAATGGCGCCATTCCAGTTTGCCATGAATGAAATGTACCTGCGGGATGTGTCGGACAAGGTCAAGGGTGTTCTGAACAATAAGAGAGAAAATGGCAAGTACTGTGCTTGTCCTCCTTATGGATACCGGAAAGAGGAGGGGGATAAGAATAAGCTGGTTCCTGATGAGATGACCGCGCCGGTGGTGCAGCGAATTTTTCAGCGGGCGGCGCGGGGAGATTCCTCCCATAAGATCGCGCTGGATCTGAACGATGACGGCGTGATCCCGCCGTTGAAGTATCGTGCGCTTCACCGCGACAAATTCAGTGATAAGGGGACTGCCCGTGTATCTGATTTGTGGAACAACACCACGGTCAAGCGTATTCTTAGGAACGAGGTGTACCTGGGCCATACCCTGTTGGGACGCAGCCGTAAGGTCAGCGTTAAATCCAAGAAAAAGGTAAATGTCCCGGTAGAGGATTGGGCGGTAACGCGCAATACCCATCAGCCGTTGGTGACAACAGAACTGTTTGAGCGCGCTCAGCACAATCTTGGTAAGGCAGCGAAGGACTATCGTGCTTATGACCATGTGCGAAAGAGTATCTTTAGCGGCGTTACAGTGTGTGCTCGCTGCGGACATGCCCTTTGCTCTGCCGGAACGGTCTACAATGGAGAGCGGGAGAAGTACTGGTATCTGTCCTGTACACATCAGCGCAAAGGCGTTGGCGACCGTTGTGGGGGTGTGCGAATCCGGTATGCTGATCTGTTGGAACTGGTACGGCGTGATCTGAACTATTTCCTGTCACTGAGTGGGGAGGAAGAGCAGGAACTGGTGCGGGAGGTCATTCGCCGCAGCGGAAGCGAGGAAAACCGTAAATTCCGTGAGATGCAGCGGGAGAAGGCAAGGTCGCGTCTGGCTGTTATCGACAAGATGGTGGTGAAGCTCTACACTGATAACGCAGAAGGAAAGCTGAGCGATGAGCGCCTTGGCAGTATGGTGGCAGAACTGGAGCAGGAGGCGGCAAGCCTAAAGGAACTGCTGATGGAACTGGATGCGCAAAACCGGACAGAGGATACAGAGAACCGCTTTGCACAGTTTTTTGCGCTGACCCGTCAGTTCACGCATCTTGATGTGCTGGATCGGGAGACGCTTCTGACCTTCGTGGAGAAGATCGAGATCGGTCCCAAGGAGCTGCCCGAGGGCGTGGAAAAAGCAACCCATCGCAATCAACCCTACCGCCAGAGCGTGAGGATCTTCTATAAGTTCATCGGTGACCTCTCTGAGGAGCCGATGCAGGATTTTCCCAAGGCTGCAGGGGATGAATAGCACTATTTTTGATGGTGGAGATACACCAAGGGAGGTCGGCGTTGATCTCAAGGAGGGCTACAACGGTCACCTGACTTCCCGTGAGGCAGGCTCTGTCGGCGGTCAGATGGTCAAGAAGATGAGTACCGCACGATGCATGAACTTTACCCGTGCCGACCGCACCGCACCGGGGCACGAGGTGGAGATAAGGTACATAGCTTCGCTGACTATTTAGAAGGAAAATGATATGAAACGGTTGCTTTTTTGTACTTTTAACATGAATTCCGGGTGTGTCGAGGCGAAGTTCTCGGATGGAACAATGATCGCCATCGACTGCACCGCCGTGGAGAGGGAACTGGAGGCGGATATGCTCCAATGCGGCGAACTGGACTGGCTGATCTACAATAAGCCGCTGGAATATGTGTAGCTTGTCCTCACCGGTGAGATTGAGAAGTATGTCAGGGGGACGGCAGAGCATCGGTTAATGGACTAATTCGCTATATAAACAGTGGCACCCTCGGTATGACCAACCATACCGAGGGTGCTGCTATTTAGTCAATCGTCAGGAATTTCATAAGAATCTGTGCGATCTGAGCACGGGTGGCTTGACCGCCGGGATTGATCGTTCCATCACCCATGCCGTTGATGATGCCGTTCATCGTCATCCAGCAAACGGCTTCATATGCCCATTCAGAGACTTCTTCACGGTCGGGATAGTCCAGCAGGAACATCCACATACCCTGGAAGCCGCCGCCCTTGGACTGTTCGTAGCGGTACAGAATGGTCGCCATCTGCTCACGAGTGACAGGATCATTCGGACCAAAGCGACCATCGCCGTAGCCGTCGATGATGCCATTGGCAGATGCCCAGATCACTGCATCCGTGTACCATTCGCCGTCAGCCACATCGCTGAACTCGCTGCTGCCGGACACCTCCGGTCTGCCCTCCAGATTATAGAGAATCTGGGTCAGCTGAGCACGGGTCAGGGTATCATTGACGCCAAAGGTGTCAATGTCGTAGCCGTTCATGAGACCGTTCTGCGCCACATACGCGACTGCATCATAATACCACGCACCGGCTTCAACATCCTCGAACGGGTTGATCCACTGCACATTGGTCTTCTTAAAGATAGCTGTAATCGTAATACTACCAACGGGCATAACGAAGGTAAATTTACCATCACCCTTGTCTGTCAGCGCCACAGTATTACCGCTGCGATCTATGACGGCTATGGTGTCCAGTTCATACCCTACATCAGGAGTTGCAGTGATTGTGACAACCGTTCCCTTCGTTGCGGAAGCAGTGGAAACTGCAATCTGGCCACCTGCAACATTCTCTGCGATAGTTACACTATAAACAGGAACATCAGGAATCACCGGAATTTCTGGTCCCTCGGGATGCTCAGGTTCTTCCGGAACATCAGGTTTTTCGGGTTCACTAGGTTCCTCCGGTTGCTCGGGCTCCTGTTCCATATCCTGCCATACAGAAGAAATTGTGATGTTCTCAGTAACAGTGATCGTATCACCTGCATTATGCGTCACACCGTTTACATTCCAGCACAGGAATTCTTTTCCCTCCGGAGCAGTAAAGCCACAGTCGGGCAGCTTGTAACCTGCGTTTTCGGCAACGACCACGGAATCCATTTCACCGGAACCTCCGTTACTGTCGAAGATGATCGTGTACTCCGTGACAGGTGCCTCGGGTTCATCGGAATCACTCTTATTATTGTAGCCTATCGCGTAGGTGGAGAACTTCTTGGCATGGATCACAATATGATCGCCGCCCAGTTCAATGAACTCACCGTCGGCATTGGGTGTGGTGGTCAGTGTATCAACCTGATCGCCGTGGTAACGGTAGACCTTGATATCTTTCCTGCCTTCACAGTCGAAGGAAATGACCAGATCGACCGTGTTGTTCAACTCAGAAAGATTCTCGCTCTCGGTCTCGCCAGACTTCTTCTTGACATCTTTGCGGATGGTCAGCTCCACGAACTCCAGACCTTCGCTCTCAGTCTGTTCGCAGATATCCTCTGCCTCGGGTGTAGTCTCGTCCACCGCCTCGACCACCAGCGTGACCTCGACTTCGGTTACAGTCTCGTCTTCAGCGACAGTTTCGTCAACGATATCGTCTAGGCCGCCGGCCAGAACCTGCGGCGCATCCTGCTCAACGACAACATCGGTTTTCGCCTTAGCCTGACCGTTGGGCAGATTGACATGCTGTGTCGCATCCTTGTTCTTCAAATTCACGTTGTGGGTACGAGTGACTTCGACACCCTCGTCCGTAACTGCGACAACGATCAGGGTGTATTTGCCCTCCGGCGCGTTCACGCTGTACGCATACTGTGTTTTTTTGCCATCGGGAACACCCTCGCCGACGGTGCCAGCGTATTCCACACCATCGGTGCCGACCAACTTGGCGGTAACGCTTACATAGGTCACGCCCTTGTGACCGGTGATCGTGCCGCTGACGGTACGGCTGCTGATTCTCCACTGAGCGTACAGGGTAACATCGCTCTTGAGTGTCATCTGTGCACCGGGCTGATAAGCAATACCTGTACCGTTTTTCTCGGTATTCCAACCGACAAACTGATAGTTGCCGTTACGCAGGTTTCCTTGCTCAGCAACGGTGATGACTTCGCCCTCGATCTCCGTGACAGAGGCGGGGACGGTACCCGTGCCACCATTGGCGTCATAGGTGACGGTGTACTCTGCGGGAACGTATGCTGTTGCGGTAATGATGCCGGTGGTGATGGTAACTCTGCCGATCTCCTGCATCCAATGACCGGCTTTGTCGACCTTCCCGATCGCGACCTCAAAGGCGAAACTACCGTTTGTGCCATCCAGATCGGACAATTCACCTGCCACAGCAGGAGTCACAGCAATCATGTCCACTCTGAATCCTTTGCCGTACAGCTCCATGCCAGCGATCTGCTGCTCGATCCATGCCTTCACGGTTTCCTCCGTGTTGGCAGTTTCCTGTGCAACCGTCCAGTCAAAGGCTTCCAGCGCTGCGATCAGAGCTTTCAGGTTCAGAGAATCCTGCGATTCAGTCCACTGAGCGTACAGGGTAATGTCTTCTGTGACAACCACGATGTTGCCTTCGAAGCAAATCAAGCCGCTGCCGTTCGCCTCAAAGTTCCAGCCGGCGAAGTCATAACCCTCGCGGGTCAGATTTCCCTGTCCGGCCACAATAATTCTTTCTCCCTCGGCAACGGTCACTGCCGCGGGAACCGTTCCGGTGCCACCATTGGCATCGTAGGTGACGGTATACTCTGCAACACTCTCCCATCCGGCGTAAAGGGTAGTGACTTCGGCAAAGGTGTCTCCGACTTCAATCTTTGTTCCATCGGTGGGAGCGGTGAACCAGCCGGTAAAGGTATAGCCTTCGCAGGCAGGAACAGGAGGGGCATAGCTGAGCGGGTCGCTGCCGTGCTCACTTCTCACCGTGTATCCGGCGGGTACAGTAATGGATCGCAGGGGTGTATTATCGCACCGCAAAGTCACCAAATTTTCCAACCCAGAAATATCCAGATCCGTAATACTGGTAGAAGCACAGGACAAATACGTCAGATTTGTCAGATTGGAAACTTCCAGTTCTGTAATCCCGGTATTGTCGCACCACAGAACTTCCAGTTTCTTCAAACCGGAAACTTCCAACTCCGTAATACCGGTACTGTAACAGTACAGTTGTTCGAGATTCGTCAAATTGGACAGATCCAGCTCAGTAATACCAGTATTGTTGCAGGACAGCGTAACCAGATTTGTCAGACCTGAAACATCCAACTCCGTGATGCCAGTTTCGAAGCAGTACAGATCCTCCAGATTCGTCAAGCCGGATACGTTCAGCACTGTCAGTCCGGCATTGATGGAGCAGTCCAGCCACTTCAGATTCACTAATCCGGAAACATCCAACTCCGTGATACTGGTACCGAAGCAGTTCAGTGTCGTCAGATTTGTCAGTCCGGAAATATCCAACTCCGTGATGCCAATTTCGTAGCAAATCAACGTCTCCAGATTTGTCAGTCCAGATACTTCCAGTTGTGTAATACCGGTTCCGTAGCATGCCAGATACTCCAGATGGGTCAACCCGGAGAGATCCAGCTCCGTGATGCGGGTATTACCGCACTCCAGATATTCCAGATTTGTCAGTCCGGATACATTCAGCTCCGTAATGCCGGTATTGGGGCAATCCAACTCCGTCAGATTTATCAGACCCGATACATCCAGACCTGTTATTTCAGTACCATTACACTGCAGATACTCCAGTTTTGCCAGAGGCGACACGTCGACATACCCATATATGCCGCTAAATACAAAATCCAGTCCTATGATCCGTTTGACGCTTTCGTCATTCCAAAATACGGACTGCCATTTTGCCAGGGCATCATACTCCCAATCCAGGCCATTATTTTCAATCAGTCCGTTGATAACCGCCACATCGCCGTCATGGTAGCCATCGCCGTTCTTATCGGGGTTTCCCTCTACGACCGTGACCTCGCAGGAAACCGTAAGACCGTTGGAGGTGACACCGGTGATGGTTGCCACGCCGGGGGCAACACCGATCACGTTGACGGACAGTCCACCGTCGGCACCCTTGACCTCTGCAATGCCGGTATCAGAGGATGTCCATGTCCATTCAGGGATCGATGTGATCGGCTCAACATCGGGACGAATGGTGTAGACATCGTCTGCCGCTACCGTGATCTTATCAGGGATGGAAACAGAGGTGGGGATGGTGTTATTTCCTTCCACAATAAAGTACACCGAATCATGGGATTCATAATACGGCTCATAATTACCATAAATATCGGTCGCATCGACATTCACTATCGTCCATCTTCCGTTTGGCATTCCGTCGTGAATATCGAGCTTGACAAGTACCGTCCCGGTTTCCCTGTCGTAAGACTCAAGGACACCAATGCAGTTCAT
>JAZOBV010000130.1:0-9654 GCA_045596145.1 Candidatus Pelethomonas sp. | reverse complement strand
TGGCTAAGACATTTGTCTTCCTAAGACCGCTTGGCCTCCGACTTTCCTCTGAGTGCTGAGGCACAGGCTGAGGCACGCCTCCTGATGCTCTCTGCCAATAACCTGCTGCGTCCTCAGGATGGCGGTCCTGTTGCCGTTCCTTCTCAGGATATGGTCCTCGGTTCCTATTACCTGACCTATCAGAATGATGAGGAGCCCGGTGCGGGCAAGATTTTCGTCAACGAGGACGAGGTCATGCTGGCTTATGACGACAAGATCGTCGGCATCCACGCCCCCATCAAGGTGCGCCGCACCTTTGAGTACAACGGCGAGACTCATACCCGCATCGTTGACATCACCCCCGGCCGTATCATCTTCAACCGCAACATTCCTCAGGATCTGGGCTTTGTTGACCGCAACGATCCCGAGCATGTCTGTGATTACGAGATCAACATGACCTGCGGCAAGAACCAGCTGACCTCCATTGTTGACAAGACCATCCGTGCCCACGGTTTCACCGTTGCCAGCGAGGTTCTGGATGATATCAAGTCCACCGGCTATAAGTTCTCCACCCGAGGCGCCATCACCATCTCCATCTACGATATGTCCGTCCCCGCAAAGAAGTACGAGCTTATCAAGGAGACCGAGCAGCGTGTTGTGGCCATCGAGGAAGAGTATAAGATGGGCTTTATGACCAACGAGGAGCGTTACCGCGCTGTCGTCCGTGAGTGGGAAAAGACCACTGACGATGTTACCGTTGCCCTGCAGGAGAACCTTGACGCACTGAACCCCATCTATATGATGGCGACCTCCGGTGCCCGTGGTTCCATGAAGCAGATCCGTCAGCTCGCCGGTATGCGTGGTCTGATGGCCAACACCGCCGGCCGCACCATCGAGATCCCCATCAAGTCCAACTTCCGTGAAGGACTGAGCGTTCTGGAGTACTTTATCTCCTCCAGAGGTGCCCGTAAGGGTATGGCTGATACCGCTCTGCGTACTGCTGACTCCGGTTATCTGACCCGTCGAATGGTCGATGTCTGCCAGGAAGTCATTATCCGTGAGGACGACTGCGGTGCTGACCACGGTATCTGGGTCGAAGAGATCAATGAGAACGGTCAGGTTATCGAGAAGTTTACCGATCGTCTGCGCGGTCGCTTCCCTGTGAATGACATTGTTGATCCCGCTACCGGTGAGGTCATTTGTCCCGCTGACCGCATGATGAGTGAGGAGGACGCAAAGCGCGTCGAGAAGGCGGGCATCACCCGTGTTGAGATCCGCACTGTTCTGACCTGCCGCGCCAAGCGCGGTGTGTGCGCACGCTGCTATGGTATGAACCTTGCCAGCGGTCGTCCTGTGGGCGGCGGCGAGGCTGTCGGTATCATCGCAGCCCAGTCCATCGGTGAACCCGGTACCCAGCTGACCATGCGAACCTTCCACACCGGCGGTGTCGCCGGCGGCGATATCACGCAGGGTCTTCCCCGAGTTGAGGAACTCTTCGAGGCCCGCAAGCCCAAGAAGATGGCCACTCTCTCCGAGATTGCGGGTAAGGTCCGCTTCGAGGAGAGCGGCAAGGGCTCTCTGCTCAATGTTCACGTTGTTGCCGATGACGGCGACACCCGTATGTACTCCGTTCCCCACACGGGTCTGCGAGTCCATGATGGTGATGTGATCGAAAAGGGTACCGCCATCAACGATGGCGCATGGAACCCCCATGATGTTCTGCGCACCCGCGGCTCCAGCGCGGTCCACAACTACCTCATTCAGGAAGTTCTCCGCGTGTACCGTCAGCAGGGCGTTGACATCAACGATAAGCATATCGAGGTCATTGTTCGTCAGATGATGCGCAAGTGCCGCGTCGAGGATGCCGGAGACACCACGCTGCTCAGCGGCGCAATGGTGGATGTTCTGGAGCTGCATGAGGCCAACGAGGCTGTCCGCGCCCGCACCGCTGCCGGTGAGGTCCGCGAGGATGGCGAGCCCCTGCGCGAGGCTGAAGTTACTCAGCTCCTCATGGGTATCACCAAGGCATCTCTTGCCACCGATTCCTTCCTGTCCGCCGCGTCCTTCCAGGAGACCACCAAGGTTCTTACCGAGGCGGCCATCAAGGGCAAGGTCGACCATCTGGTCGGTCTGAAAGACAACGTTATCATCGGTAAGCTCATTCCCGCCGGCGCGGGTCTGAGCGAGTATCGCGATATCGCTGAGGCGGTCGTTCCCGAGGCTGAGGCTCCCGAGCAGAGCACTGAGTTTGTTGAGAACGCAGCAGAGGAGACTGTCGATCTGGCAGCACTCTTTGCCGCCGAGGATGACGATAACGACAGCGAAGAGATCTGATCTGTCTTCCATTATGAATAGAGGAGTGCCGCATCAAGTGATGCGGCACTCTTTTTCCATTTTACATCAAGAGAATACGGTGAGAGAAAACAGTGTTGACAACATACCCCCAGGGGGTATATACTGAGCGCAGTACGACAGGGAGGTGCGTAGCATGGCGCAACAATGTGATTGCTGCAAGACCCGCCGACGCAGTGAGGACGAGCTGAAGCGGCTGACCCATCGCCTGAGCCGTATTGAAGGGCAGGTGCGGGGACTTCGGGAAATGCTGCAGCGGGATGCCTACTGCACAGATGTTCTGACGCAGGTCTCCGCCGTCAACGCAGCGCTTAACAGCTTCAGTCGGGAGCTTCTCAGTGAGCATATCCATACCTGTGTGGCAGATGGTATCCGCGCGGGTGACGATGCGGTCATTGACGAGCTGATGCTTACACTGCAAAAGCTGATGAAATGAAAAACGCGATCTTCAAAAATGAGGTGCCTATGAAACAACAATTTTCCGTTACCGGAATGACATGCTCTGCCTGCTCCGCCCATGTGGAAAAGGCGGTGCGAAAGGTGGAGGGCGTCAGCGATCTGACGGTGAGCCTTCTCACCAACTCCATGAGTGTAACGTATGACGAGAAGAAGACCACAGACGAGGCGATCATCAACGCTGTGACCGCTGCGGGCTACGGCGCGTCTCTCGCCACCGCGCAGAAAGGGAAAACGGCAACCGAACCTAAGGAGGATGTGCTGGCGAAGGAGCTTTCTTCTATGAAGCACCGTATGATCTGGTCCTTCGTTTTTCTGATCCCTCTGTTTTATATCTCAATGGGACACATGCTGGGCGCGCCGCTGCCCTCCTTTCTCACTGGTATGGAGAACGCGCTGAGCTTTGCGCTGACGCAGCTCCTTTTGACGCTGCCTATCGTGTATCTCAACGATAAATATTATAAAGTGGGCTTCAAAAAGCTCTTTCAGGGCGCGCCAAATATGGATTCGCTGATCGCTGTCGGTTCCGCCGCCGCGCTGGTGTACGGTCTGGTGGCGATCTACAGCATCGGATATGGCTTGGGTCACGGTGATATGGCGCTGGTGGAAAAATACCACATGGATCTCTATTTTGAGTCCGCGGGTATGATTTTGACTCTGATCACCATGGGAAAATATCTGGAGACCCGCTCCAAGGGCAAGACCGGCGAGGCGATCAGACGTCTGATGGACCTTGCACCAAAAACCGCCAATGTTTTGCGCGACGGCGTGGAAACAGAAATCCCAGTGGAGGAGGTCCGTGTAGGCGACCGGATCGTGGTGCGCCCCGGCGGAGCCATTCCGGTGGATGGTGTCATCATGGAGGGTGCGTCCGCAGTGGATGAAAGCGCTCTGACAGGTGAAAGCCTGCCGGTGGACAAGACGGTGGGCGATAAGGTTGCCGCCGCGTCCATCAACCGATCCGGTTCCTTTGTGTTTGAGGCGCTGCGGGTGGGGGAGGATACCACTCTTGCCCAGATGATCCGTCTGGTGGAGGAGGCGTCTGCTTCCAAAGCGCCCATTGCAAAGCTGGCGGATAAGGTTGCCGCTGTCTTTGTGCCGACGGTCATTACGCTGGCGCTGATCAGCGCCGCTGTGTGGCTCATCGTTACCGGAAGCGTTACAAGCGCTCTGACTGCGGGCATTTCTGTTCTGGTAATTTCCTGTCCCTGCGCACTGGGACTGGCGACCCCTGTCGCCATCATGGTGGGTACCGGAAAGGGGGCGGAAAACGGCGTTCTGGTCAAGTCTGCCGAGGCGCTGGAGCTTCTGTGCCATGTGGATACCGTGGTTCTGGATAAAACCGGAACGCTCACCGAGGGCAAGCCCCGGGTGACGGATATCCTTCCTGCTGAAAGCCTGAATGAGAATGCCCTGCTGGGGCTTGCGGCCTGTCTGGAAGCACCTTCGGAGCATCCGCTGGGCGCGGCGGTCGTAGAGGAAGCGGCGGCGCGAAAGCTGCCCCGCACCGGCGTGGAGAATTTTGAGGCTGTCCACGGGCGCGGCATTCGCGCGGTGCTGGGCGGACATCTGTGCCTTGCCGGAAACCGTGCCATGATGGAGGAGGCGGACATTGTCGGCCTTGCCGACTGGATCGCCCGGGCGGAGGAACTGGCGGTGCAGGGAAAAACACCGCTGTATTTCGCCAAGGACCGGGAGATGCTGGGCATTATCGCCGTGGCGGACACGCCCAAGGCGAGCAGTAAGGACGCGGTGGCGGCATTCCGAACGCTGGGACTGTCCGTGGTCATGCTCACGGGCGACAATCACCGCACCGCTGATGCCATCGGCGACCAGCTTGGCGTGACGGATGTTCTTGCCGAGGTGCTTCCGCAGGATAAGGAGCAGAAGATCGCAGAGCTTCAGAGTCGGGGCAAACGCGTGGCAATGGTGGGCGACGGAATCAATGATGCGCCTGCGCTGGCGCGGGCTGATGTGGGTATTGCCATCGGCGCCGGCACGGATGTTGCCATCGAGAGCGCGGACATCGTGCTGATGAAGAGTGATCTGATGGATGCTGCCGCCGCTGTGGAGCTGAGCCGTGCTACAATCCGCAACATCAAGCAGAACCTGTTCTGGGCATTTTTCTATAACTGCCTTGGTATCCCTCTCGCGGCAGGTGTGTTTTTCCCTGTGCTGGGCTGGCAGCTCGATCCTATGTTCGCTGCCGCCGCCATGAGCCTCAGCTCGGTCACGGTGGTATCCAATGCCCTGCGCCTGCGCTTCTTTAAGAGCAAATTCCGCGCGCAGAGCGTGCCTGCCCCCGTGGTGGAGCAGGTATGCCCTGTTGCCGGGGAAGAAGATATTGCTGTTGAACTGAAAAATGATGAAGGAGGAAACGAAACGATGCAGAAGGTTATGAAGATCGAGGGTATGATGTGCCCCCGCTGTGTTGCCCATGTGGAGAAGGCTCTGGCAGCCATTCCCGGTATCACCGCAGTGGTGGAGCTGGAGACGAACAGCGCCACCATCACCGGCGAGGTCAAGAATGATATGTTGGTGAAGGCTGTTACCGAAGCGGGTTATACCGTGGTCGGGATCGAGTGATCGTTTAGCAGAAAACGCCGCCGTGGGGCGGCGTTTTCTGTTTTTATGATGAGAATAAACACCAACTTACCATTTTACGCCCTTCATAAATTCTTAAACAATTTCCCCCTTTTATATTAATTCTTCTCCTGCTATGATAGAACCATCAACAAGGAGGGAATATCATGTACAACATTCTGATCTGCGATGACGAGCAGGATATCGTCAACGCGCTGAAAATATATCTTTCCGCTCCCGATATTCGTTTTTATGAGGCTGCTAACGGTCAGCAGGCGCTGGAGATCGTGAAAAACGAGGATATCCATCTGGTGTTGATGGATATTATGATGCCCGTGATGGACGGCATCACCGCTATGGTTCGGCTGCGGGAACGCAGCAATGTGCCGGTGATCCTGCTGACGGCAAAAAGCGAGGATACGGACAAGATCCTTGGACTGAACACCGGAGCGGATGACTACATCACCAAGCCGTTCAATCCGGTGGAGGTGGTGGCGCGGGTGCGTTCCCAGCTTCGGCGGTACTTGCAGCTCGGCGGACGGATCGAGGAGCAGCGGTCAGATGTTTACCGCATCGGCGGCATTGAGTTGGACGACGGTGAGAAGCGGGTGACGCTGGACGGTGAGGAGGTCGCCCTTACGCCCACCGAGTTTGAGATCTTAAAGCTCTTGATGATACAGCCGGGGCGGGTATTGTCCCCAAAGGAGATCTACCGCCAGGTCTGGAAGGGGGAAGCGCTGGGCAGCGAAAACACGGTGGCAGTGCATATCCGCCATCTGCGGGAAAAAATCGAGATCGATCCCGCCCAGCCCCGTTGTCTGAAGGTGGTCTGGGGGCAGGGTTATAAAATGGAGAAGGGGGGACGCTCGTGAACAAGTTGTTTCAGAAGAAGACTGTGCCGGAGCAGACGGAGGGCGCGGAGCTTGTCCGCGAGGCAATGGCACAGATGGACAGCGGCGAAGCGGAGCCGCACAATGAACCCAAACGGTGCGTTCCGCTGACGCATCGGCTGGGCGCGAAGATCACGGCGTTTATTTTGGTCATCGTTCTGACTGCGCTGACGGTGGCGTGTGTAGCGGGCGCGGTCGCCATGATCGGTCTGGAGCTTTACATCACGCCGGAGCAGCAGTTCAGGCAGGAGATCTTTGAAAATCTGGCAGAGGATGCCGCGTCAAGGGTGCTTTCCAATGTTCTTAACGGCGGGGAGCAGGATATGTTGAACTATTGCAGCACAAAAAATTTTGCAAGGGTCACGATCCGTTCGGATGGTGAACGTGCTCTGGAACTGGATTACACTGCGCCGGTATCGGATCACCGGCTGACTGTCTATGAGAGTCAGTGGTGCGTGTATGAGGATAATTCCTACTGGTACTACCGGTACTATGACGAAACCCGTGATGATCCCTTTGAGATCGTCACCGTGACGGTCTATCTTCCGGACACGCTGACCGTGGAGGATGAGTTTTATTTTGTCAGCCGGGTGATCAGCGTGGTGTACGCTTTGCGCTACTGGGTCTTTGCGATCGGCGCGGCGGCACTGATCGGCGTGATCGCCTGCTTCGTGTTTCTGCTGTGCGCCAGCGGACGAAAAAATGGCTTCTCCGAGCCGCAGCCCGGCTGGGGAACGTGGGTGCCGCTGGATGTGCTGACAGTAGGAACAATGATAGCCAGCATTGCATTGCTGTCCGTCTGTGATGACGCACCGTATTTTTATTCTGCGGTTAAGCGGGTACTTGTGTACGCCGCCTGCGCGTTGGCACTGCTTGTTCTCTGTACGGGGTGGTGCATGAGCTTTGCCCTGCGCGTGAAGCTGGGCAGCTGGTGGAAGAACACCCTTATCTACCGTGTGCTCGCCTTTGTCAAGCGGGCCGCAGGCAGAAGCATCGAGCTGGCAAGAACGCTCCTCAGCGGCTTGCCGCTGGTGTGGAAGACTGCGGCGGTCTATCTGGGCATCGCTTTTTTGGATGCGGTGGTGTCCTTTGGGTCGTGGGGAGAGTATGATAACCTGCTGATCTGGCTGTTTTTCAAAAACGTGGTGCTGTTTCCGCTTGCCCTGTTCGTTGCACTGATGCTCCGCAAGCTCCAGCAGAGCGCCCGGGCGCTGGCAGAGGGTGATCTGGAGCAGGGCGTGGACACCGAACGGCTTTTCGGCGACTTCAAGCGCAGCGCGGAGGATCTGGGACGCATCGGTGAGGGCATGACAGCGGCAGTGGAACAGCGTATCCGCAGTGAACGGATGAAGACAGAGCTGATCACCAACGTGTCCCACGATCTGAAAACCCCGTTGACCTCTATCATCAACTACTCCGACCTCATTGAAAAAGAGCCGGTGGGCAGCGAGAAGATCGAGGAGTATGCCGGAGTGCTGCACCGCCAGTCCGAACGGCTCAAGCGGCTGGTGGAGGATCTGGTGGAGGCATCCCGGGCATCCACGGGAGATTTGGAGATGCAGCTCGCGCCCTGCGAATTGGGCGTTCTGCTGACACAGGCGGCGGGAGAATACGAGGAACGGCTGAAGCAGAGCCGCCTTCAGTTAGTACTCCGAAAGCCGGAGGAAGAAATTCATATCATGGCGGATGGGCGTAGGCTGTGGCGCGTGTTTGATAATCTCATGGGCAACATCTGCAAGTACGCCCAGCCGGATACCCGCGTGTATCTCACTCTGGAGGAGCGGGGCGGGAAGGCGGAGATCTCTTTTAAGAACATGTCACGGGAGCCGCTGGATCTGGGGGCTGAGGAGCTGATGGAGCGCTTCGTCCGCGGCGACCAGTCCCGTCATTCCGAGGGCAACGGACTGGGACTGTCTATCGCACGGAGCTTAACTGAGCTGCAAAACGGCACACTGGAATTGACGGTGGACGGCGATCTCTTCAAGGTCGTCCTCAGCTTTCCGGTGATACAATAAAAAACAGTGCCGCGGCGTTTCAATCGCCGCGGTACTGCTTTCTGTTTTATTTGGTTAAAAATAGAACGAGTGCCGGATCACGGCACTCGTAAAAATCAGTTTCTAAAGCGGAAAATTTTCTCTCCCGGTTCTGCCATGCCTAAATCGTTTCGCGCGATATCGCCGATGAGATCCGGATTTTCCCGGTTGGCAATGTCCTCAGCAAGACGGGCGTTCTGCTCCTGGAGCTGCGCAAGGCGCTGGGCATAGATCTCCTGCTCGGAACTGGCGCCGGCAATCTGTGAATTTATCTGGCGCAGCATAACACACATCATCACGATCAGAGTGAGAAGAAGCGTAAGGGTAATTTTACTGCTGCGGCGCATCTTCAGTTTGGACGGTTTGCGCGCCATGCTCTCGCTCCTCTCCTGTTAAATGTGGTGTAACCATTATTGTAAACCATTTCCAAAGAAAAGAAAAGACTTTTTTGAAAAAAATACGCAGCTTTTTTATGAAAATATTACCCAAATGCAGGGGGAACAGGGATAGCTCCACCCAGAAGGTCAGAATGGGGCGGAGAATACCGCTGAACAGCGAGAAAAACAGCACCGCACCGCCCAGTGTGCCCAGCAGAATGAACAGGCGAAGCTCCCCCTCCTCTGCCATAATAAACAGAAAGAGTGCTGCTGCTGCGCCTATGCTCAACAGCACATCCAGCGTCAGCTCCCAGATACGTCCGCCCGGCGCGCTCAGGGCGCGTGTGAGATCGTAGAGCAGTGCCAGCGTGCCGCCCAGGAGGATGGAACGGAGAAATTGGGCGAGCTGGAGTGGGATCTCGTTTCCCATGACAGTTAACCGAACAGCCGGTGCAGAAATCCGCTTTGCGTTCCGGCAGTACGCTCCTCGTAGAACATGGACTGGATCGCGCCGTCAACGTGCAGCGTGCCGCCGTCAAGATCCAGCTTGCCGATGTGCAGTCCGGTACCTCCTACGACCAACGTTCCGGCGGCAGTGCGCATAACGATCTCGTCCTCGTCGAAGCGTTCTACCTCCTCCACGCCGGACACTGTCAGACGCTCGCGCGAGATCAGCTCCAGCCGGTGCTGGAGAACATTCAAATCGTCATAGGGCATATCGTGACCTCCCCGGGTTGATTTCCCTACATATATATGGCGGGGATGTCCGGAATATGCGGGGGTAAATTGTTGTTTATCTTACGATGATTGATTTATCGTGCCGCTGACGCGGCAAATATCCGATATCTATTTGAAAACTGGTTCAGCCTCCGGCGGGTGACTTTCTCCTTGTCGAGAAAGTCACCAAAGCGCCACATAAGGGGATATCCCCTTATGTATCCCCTTGAGAATACGGCGTGCAAATCGACTATTATCGGCACTTTC
>JAZOBV010000129.1:0-6317 GCA_045596145.1 Candidatus Pelethomonas sp. | reverse complement strand
CCCGCTCCTGCAATACGTTTTCGCAGTCTGTGCCTTTCTTTTGGAGTGCCTAATTGGGTTGTGCGCACCGTAAGACCGCCGCAACAGCAAGGCACACCGAAGCAAAGGCAGAAAGCTGCCATTTATAACAGTGTAGCGGGTGAGCGGGGCAAACGCAGCGAGTTTCCTTCGAGGGCGTGCCGATAAGCAGCCGGGAAAGTTCATTTTCCGTCCAAACGGGGATATTAAGGGATGTCCCCTTAACGGTTTTTGGTGACTTTTGTCCGCACAAAAGTCACCCGCCGGAGGCTGAACCAGCTATCAGATAGATAATGGGCATTTGCCGCGCCAGCGGCACAATAAATCAATCATAGTAAGATAAACAACAATTTACCATATACGATATACATAAAACCGGGAGCGCTGCATCATGCAGCACTCCCGGTTTTCTTCATGCTCAACGGACGTTCTCCAGTGCATCCACCATTTCCAGCCGCTCCCAGGGGAGGACGTTATCCGTGCGGCCAAAGTGACCGTAAGCGGCAGTCTGACGGTAGATGGGACGGCGCAGATCAAGACGGTTGATGATAGCAGTGGGGCGCAGGTCAAAGACGCGGTTCACACGCTCCTCCAGCTCTGCGTCGGAAATGACGCCGGTTCCAAAGGTATCCACGCGGACGGAAACGGGCTGTGCCACGCCGATGGCGTAAGCCAACTGGAGCTGGCAGCGCTCAGCCAGACCTGCGGCGACCACATTTTTTGCGACCCAGCGGGCAGCATAGGCTGCGCTGCGGTCCACCTTGGTGGGATCCTTGCCGGAGAAAGCGCCGCCGCCGTGGGGTGCGGAGCCGCCATAGGTGTCAACAATGATCTTTCTGCCGGTGAGGCCGCTGTCGCCCTGAGGACCGCCGATCACGAAGCGTCCGGTGGGGTTGACAAAGAAGCGGGTATTCTCGTCCAGCAGCTGGGCGGGAACGGTGGGCTTGATGACCAGCTCGATCATATCCTTGCGGATCTGCTCCAGAGTGGCCTCGGGAGCGTGCTGGGTGGAGAGCACCACGGTGTCCACGCGGACGGGATGGTTATTCTCATCGTACTCAACGGTGACCTGAGTCTTTCCGTCGGGACGCAGGTAATCCACAAGGTTTGCCTTGCGAACATCGGTCAGGCGCTTTGCCATCTTCTGAGCCAGAGAGATGGGCAGGGGCATCAGCTCCTCAGTCTCACGGCAGGCGTAGCCAAACATCATACCCTGGTCGCCGGCACCGTTGTCCAAATCGTCACTGCCGTCGTTCTTTGCCTCCAGGGACTTGTCAACGCCCATAGCGATATCGGCACTCTGCTCGTCGATATTGGTGATGACGGCGCAGGTGTCGCAGTCAAAGCCGAACTTCGCGCGGTCGTATCCAATATCACGGATCACATCGCGGACGATCTTCTGAATATCCACATAGCAGTTGGTGGTGATCTCGCCCATCACATGGACAAGACCGGTGGAAACGGTGGTTTCACATGCCACACGGGACATGGGATCGTTCTCCAGCAGGGCGTCCAGAACCGCGTCGCTGATCTGGTCGCAGATTTTGTCGGGATGACCCTCAGTCACCGACTCGGAAGTAAACAGTCTTCTTGCCATTTCAAAAATACTCCTTTTCGTTTGTTATTAAGGATGAAAAAACTCCGCCGGTTTATCGGCGGAGTTGAACTCGGATCATCCTCATCTTGCGCTCACCGCCGGATTTGGCACCTTGCGAATGCAGGTTGCCGTGGCTTCATCGGGCCGTTCCCTCCGCCACTCTTGATAAGGTATTTAGTTTTGCTGTGTTTATTATATTGACCACGCCGCAATTTGTCAACAGACATTTTGCGTTTTGTTCGTTTTTTCTGTATTTGTGACGGAATGTAAAATTTTCCTTCGATCTTTGGGCAAGTGTGCGGATTGCCAAAACAGTACTGAATGTGATACACTAACTGGGATCTGAAAACGAAAGGACGGCAGCGGACATGCTGAAGCGGGCATATATCGAGATCACGAATATCTGCAATCTCCGCTGCGATTTCTGCCCCGGCACAAAGCGCGGCGCGCGGCGTATGACAGTGGAGGAATTTACCCTTGCTGCAGGCAAGCTTTCCGGAACGGTAAAGTACCTCTACTTTCATGTGATGGGCGAGCCTTTGCTCCACGACGGGCTGGAGGATTTTTTGGATATTGCGGGCGAAATGGGTTTTCGTGTGTGTCTCACCACCAACGGAACGCTTCTTGGCAGCGAGGGCGGCAAGCTTCTCTCCCACCGTGCGCTCCACAAGATCAGTGTATCCCTTCACAGCATGGAGGGCAACGGCGTTGATGACCTCGGGCAATATCTTGACCATGTCTGGGAGTTTTCCAAAAAAGCAGCAAAAAGCGGCGTGATCGTAGCCCTGCGGCTGTGGAATATCGGCGGTAAGGACGCGCGAAACGGCGAGATCCTGCGTTTTCTGGAAAGCAAGCTTGGCGAGCATCCGCTGAACAGACCGCAGCCGCGAGAGGGCAACTGGAAGCTTTCTGAGCGGCTCTATCTGGAGCAGGCGGAGCGGTTTGAGTGGCCCGATCTGACCGCGGCGGAGGAAAACGTCCGCTTCTGTCTGGGTCTCAGGGAGCAGATCGCGGTCCTGTGTGACGGAACAGTAGTTCCCTGCTGCCTTGACCACGAGGGCGATATCCCGCTGGGGAATCTCTTTACACAGGAGCTTTCCGAAATTCTTGCCTCTCCTCGGGCGAAAGCGCTGTATGACGGCTTTTCCTGCGGACGCCCCAGCGAAGAGCTGTGCCGCCGCTGCGGATATGCCACAAGATTTTAAACTATCTATGGAAATGATAAATTTACCCGATATCGCCGCGCCCCTTCTGGCATGGTACGACGAAAATAAGCGCGACCTTCCGTGGCGCGAAAACACCGACCCCTACCGCGTATGGGTGTCAGAGATCATGCTGCAGCAAACCCGTGTAGCGGCAGTGATCCCTTATTTTGAGCGGTGGATGACCGCTCTGCCGGATGTTTTTGCCCTTGCGGATGTGGACGATGAACAGCTTATGAAGCTCTGGCAGGGGCTGGGGTATTACAGCAGGGCACGCAATCTCAAAAAGGCGGCAGGCGTAATCGTCAGCGAGTACGGCGGGCGCTTTCCCGAAAGCTATGACGAGCTGAAAAGGCTCCCCGGCATAGGGGAGTATACCGCAGGTGCCATTGCCTCCATCGCGTTTTCGTACAAGGTGAGCGCGGTGGACGGGAACGTGCTGCGCATCGCCGCAAGGCTCGGCAATATCCGGGAGGACATTCTGGACACGCGGGTGAAAAGGAACCTGCGCCCCCTGCTGGATGCCGCTGTTCCGGAAAAGCGAAGCGGCGACTTCAATCAGGCGATGATGGATCTCGGGGCGACGGTGTGTCTCCCCAACGGAAAGCCGCTGTGTGAAGCCTGTCCCCTTGCAGCCCTTTGCGAAGCAAGAAAGCTGGGTACAGAGCAGGAGCTTCCGGTCAGAACGAAGAAAGCTCCCCGTCGAATCGAGCGCATGACCGTCTACTTAATGCTGCGGGACGGCAAAGTAGCCCTTAGAAAGCGTAGCGAGGACGGTCTCCTGGCAGGGCTTTGGGAATTTCCCAATGTTTCGGAAGCACTGGATGAGGACCGCGCGGGCAAAACACTCTTCCACTGGGGGCTAACTGCGCTGGACTGGAAAAAGAAGATCAACGCAAAACATATATTCACCCATGTGGAGTGGCACATGACCGGATACCTTGTTGCGGTGAGGGGCGAGGGAACGGCAGAGCTTGTGTGGGCTGACCGCGACACCCTGGATACCCTTGCCGTGCCGGGGGCATTTAAGAAATATCTGATTGAGTGCATGGATGCACTGGAGAAATAGGAGAGAGAAAAGGATGGCACAGTTATATTTCAAGTACGGCGCGATGGGCTCCAGCAAGACCGCCAACGCACTGATGGCGCGCTTCAACTACGAGGAGCGGGGACAGCAGGCGCTGCTGGTCAAGCCCCGCATGGACACCCGGGACGGTGAACATATGGTGGTCAGCCGAATCGGGCTCAAGTACCCCTGCATCTATTTTGATGAGATGCGAAGCCTAAGCATCATGGAGCTGCAGCAGAACTCCTGCATCATCGTGGACGAGGCGCAGTTCCTCACCAAAGAGGAAGTGCAGTATCTGGTGTATCTGGTGGACGATCTGGACATTCCCGTCATGTGCTACGGTCTTCGCTCGGACTTCCGCGGCGAGCTGTTCCCGGGAAGCTGCGAGCTTCTTGTGATGGCGGACAAGCTGGAGGAGGTCAAGACCGTGTGCTGGTGCGGCAAAAAGGCTGCGTTCAACGCCCGCTTTGACGAAAACGGCAAGGTGGTCAAGGAGGGTGCGCAGGTGGTGCTGGGTGCCAACGACAAGTATATCGCCCTGTGCCGCAGGCATTGGATGCGCGGCGATCTGGGACCCGACTGGGGAAAATAAGGAGGATCGTTATGCGGCATAACACCGGCAAACGAGTTTTCTTGCTGTTCCCGGCGCTTGCAATGGTGCTTTTCCTTCTTGCAGGCTGCTCCGGTCAGAACACACCTGTGATCGAAGTCAGCAAAAGCAGCGTAACCCGCTCCGGACTGAACTATTCGCCCCGCGTTTCGGAAGAATACATCTGGATGGAAGGCTCCGTGTTCACCCTCCAGCGTCTGGTGGACGGCAACTGGGTGGACATTACCCCCATCGCCCCAATGATCTTCTCCACAGAGTACCTTTTCGTCCGTTCCGATGAGGAGCAGAGCATTGACTGGAGCGGGTTTTACGGTGTTCTGGAGAATGGCACCTACCGTCTGGTGAAGAAATACGAGCGTTATTCCGGACAATTGGATGCAAACGGTCTTCCCACCTTAAAATCTGACCACTCCACCAAAACAGAGTTCACCTGTTACGGTGAATTTAAGATCACTTCCCAAACTCCCGAAAGATAACAGGATCACAGTGCGGCAGCAATAAAAACGCTGCCGCACTCCACGCAAATATTGACAGGAGCGGAAAATTGTGCTATGTTTACTCTGTTATGAGGGAGTAGCAAGCGCATTCTGCGTAGCAAGTCAACATACTGACCGCAAGGTCTGGCTTGTTTTAATTTGCGAGACTCATGCAAGGCTATTGGATAGCTGTGCATGGAGTCTTTTTCTTTTTTCCAGGTACGGTCGTCCGCACTTGGATTTTTTAATTTACGGAGGAAGAAAAATGGAGCTTGGATTTTCATTCTTTTTTAACAGCATCCTGCTGGGTATCGGACTTGCCATGGACGCGTTTTCCGTATCCCTCGCCAACGGTCTGAACGAGCCGAAAATGAAAGCCGGCAGAATGGGCGGCGTTGCCGGAGTGTTCTCGCTGTTCCAGTTTGCCATGCCCATGATCGGCTGGATCTGCGTATCCACCATCGCGCAGTATTTCAAGGCATTTGAGAGGTGCATCCCCTGGATCGCGCTGATCCTCCTGTGCTACATCGGCGGCAAAATGCTCATGGAGGGCATCAGGAGCAAGGACACGCCGGAGGAAAAGCCCGCAGTAGGTCTCACTGCTCTGCTGGTGCAGGGTGTCGCTACCTCTATTGACGCGCTTTCTGTCGGCTTCACCATTGCCCATTACAATTTTGTGGAGGCTCTGCTCGCCTGTCTGCTGATCGGCGTGGTCACGTTCTTCATCTGCTTCGCCGGACTCGCCATTGGCAAGAAGGCGGGAACGAAGCTTGCGGGTAAAGCCGGGATTTTTGGCGGCGCGATCCTGATCTTCATTGGTTTTGAGATTTTCATTACAAGCTTGTTCTAAAATAAGAACAGAGTGCCGCAGGAGAAATGCGGTGCTCTGTTTTTTGTATTGTGCGGTAAATTGTTGTTTATCTTGCTATGGTTGATTTATCGTGCCGCTGACGCGGCAAGGGTAGCGCCTTCTATTTACTAGCTGGTGACGGTCTCCGACGGGTGACTTTTGTACGGACAAAAGTCACCAAAAACCGTTAAGGGGACACCCCTTAATATCCCCGTTTGGACAGAAAATGAACTTTCCCGGCTGCTTATCGGCACGCCCTCGAAGGAAACGCGCTGCGTTCACCCGCCCGCAGGCGGGCGCTTACGAGGCCAACCGCCAAAGGCGGCTCTTAGGCCGAGTGTACCCCGCTCACCCGCTACACTGTTATAAATGGCAGTTTTGTGCCTTTGCTTCGGGGTGCCTTGCTGTTGCAGCGGTCTTACGGTGCGCACAACCCAATTAGGCACTCCAAAACAAAGGAACAGACTACGAAAACGTATTGCAGGAGCGGGTGAG
>JAZOBV010000128.1:0-4519 GCA_045596145.1 Candidatus Pelethomonas sp. | reverse complement strand
GGATCGTAGCCATGTCGTTCTGTGAGCCAAGGAGTTGGCTAAGACATTTGTCTTCCTAAGACCGCTTGGCCCGACTTGGATACCCAAGGGGGCTCCCCTTGGGAGAACTTTGGTTACTTTCTTTCTATAGAAAGTAACCCGCCGGAGGCTGGACACGCCATCGAATAAATGTTTCAACCCCTGCCACGTCAGTGGCACGCAAAAACAAAACTCCTCGTCAAACCCCAATTTGTAAACTTCTTATCATTAAAGGAGCAATTCGTCATGTCCACTATTGCTGCAATTTCCACAGGTAATACCGTTTCAGCCATCGGTGTTCTGCGCCTTTCCGGTGAACAAGCGTTCTCCGTTGCGGATAAAGTCTTTCGTCCTCGGAACGGAAAGCGTCTTTCCGATTGTCCCAGACGGATGATGGTGCTGGGGACACTTCTGAACCGTGAGGGGGAAGCTATCGACCAGTGCCTTGCAGTGACTTTCGCCGCAGGTGGGAGCTATACCGGCGAGGACAGCGTAGAGTTTCACTGCCACGGCTCGCCTGTGGTGCTGAATGAGGGCCTGCAGGCGCTGTTTGCCGCTGGCGCGGTGCAGGCGGGCAGGGGAGAGTTCACGAAACGGGCTTTCCTCAGCGGTAATCTGGACCTCACTCAGGCGGAAGCGGTGATCGACCTCATCGAAGCGGAGAGTGCCGAGGCGGCGCGGAATGCTGTTGAGCAGCTCGGCGGCAGTCTACGGCGGAAAATCGAGGGTGTGTATGATGCGCTTTTGAACATTTCCAGTCAGTTTTATGCGGTCGTGGACTATCCGGACGAGGATATCGAGGATCTTGGCAGGGAGGATATCGAGCGAACGCTGGCAGACTCCGAAAAAACGCTGCGTGACCTGCTGGCAACCTTCAAACGCGGGCAGGTGATGCGGCAGGGAGTTCCTACGGCGATTATCGGCCGTCCCAACGCGGGAAAAAGCTCTCTTTTGAATGCGCTGTTGGGCTATGACCGCGCCATCGTCACCCATGTGGCGGGCACGACCCGTGACACCATTGAGGAAAAAGCGGTGGTGGGCGGCGTTCTGCTGCGTCTGATCGACACGGCGGGCATTCGGGAAACGGAGGACACCGTGGAGCGCATCGGCGTGGAGCGCAGCCGCGCCGCGCTGGAAAGTGCGCAGCTTGTTTTTGCTGTTGTGGACAGCAGTGATGCGTTGACTGGTGAGGATATCGCTGTTCTGAAAGAGGCCTCACAATGTGAAAAATGGATCCTTATCTGGTCGAAGTCCGACATCTCCGATGGTCCGACCTCCGTCATGCTGAGAAATGAACCTACCGCGCAGGTGAGCGTGTCATCTCTGACGGGCGAAGGATTGGACGAGCTGGAAAAGGTCGTGGCGGAGCTGTTCCCGTCGGGTGAGGTTCCTGCGGGATTGACCCTTACTAACACCCGTCAAGCTGAGGCGGTGGAGCGTGCAGCCAAGGCTGTCGGCGGCGCGCTGGAGGCGCTGCGCGGCGGTTTGACACCCGATGCGGTGCTGACGGATGCCGAGGGGGCGCTGAACGCGCTGGGCGAGCTGACCGGACGGACACTGCGGGAGGATCTGGTGGGACGGATCTTCGAGCGCTTCTGCGTCGGCAAGTAACTGTGGATCTGGTCGAAATATTTTTCTTTACAAATCTTTTCCGATGAGATATAATTATATTTGGCTTTGATAGCTGGGTATATGGGCCCGTAGCTCAGCTGGGAGCCCAAGGTGTGCAGTTTTTGCCCACGAGAGACTATCGCTAGATGGTTGAAGATTTTGGGTGAGAAATGCTCTGAGAAACACGAATTAAATATTTCAAAACTCCGCTTTTTGTTGCGAAAAACGGTCAAAAAGCGGATATTTGGGCGATTAGCTCAGCTGGGAGCCCAAGGTGTGCAGTTTTTGCCCACAAGGTCTGTTGTTTTAATTTCATATTTTTCCGTGTGGGGTTACCGCTCCACACGGTGATTTGGGCGATTAGCTCAGCTGGGAGAGCGCTAGATCCGCAATCTAGAGGTCGTCGGTTCGATCCCGATATCGTCCACCATGTTTTGTCAGGGAAGTCTTTTGAGACTTCCCTGACATTTTTCTTTTATGCCACGCCGTCCTTGGTCGGCTTCTTTTTTGTCCCGCGCCAGAGTGCTTTGAACTCCTTTGCTGTAGCTTTGAGATCAACCTCGATTTTGTAATCGCGATAGATATGTACCTTGTCGATGAGCTGCCACATGATCATTTTCTTGCCCTCCAGTGTGCTGCCCTCGAACATATCTGCCCATGTCAGGAATCTGTCGTACTGCTCGCCTAAGTCTTTCGCCGCTTTGTCAGCATCATCTACCAGTTTTTGTGCCGAGGCAAGGTCGGCATCGATACTCTCCAGAGCCGACTTTGTTTCAACAATCAGCTCGTTCAGAATATCCTGATCCCACGAGCTTTGTCCTTGAATGGCTTTGTAGACCTCGCTTTTGTAGCTGGCGAGCTCTTTCTCTTTTTGTGCTTTGGTGGTCTGGAGCTGCTTCAGTGTTGCCTGATACTCCGCCATGCGCTGAGTGAATTGCCGGGACAGAAGATCCTGCCGTGATACGGACTTGATGTGGTTGAACAGAACCTTAACGACTTCCTCCATGAGCTTGTCCACCTTGGCAACCGAGTAGCCGGACATTCCGTCGCAGTCCTGGGGATGGCGCACCTGATTGTGGCAGTTGTAGCGAAGCTGGGGAATGCGTTTCTTTCCGTTTCGGGTGCCGCCACCGTTGGTGGTCAGCACCAGCTTGCTTCCGCAGTGACCGCAGTACACCAATCCGACCATAAGAGATTTACCTTTAGAGTTCAGCGGCACGTCGCTGTGCTTCTGGGTTCGGTTCTTCATGATTTCCTGCGCTCGTTCCCAGAGGTCAACGGGTATGATCTGAAGCTCCGGGAATACCTCCGAGTGTGTTTCGCCGCTTTTCAAGATCCCCACATAGGTGATGTTCTTGATCATTTTTACAATTGTGGTGTTGGCGAAGTTCACACCCTTTCGGTTTAGCATGCCGTTTTCGTAGAGGTAGCGGCTCAGCCGCTGTGCGCCGTAGCCTTCGTAGACATACTTCTGGAAGATGAGCCGAACCACGGCGGCTTCGTCTTCGTCGATCATAATCTCATAGACCTCGTGATTCCGTTTGTTGAACCGTCCCTGTTTCTCGATGCGGTAGCCGTAGGGAACTGTGCCGCCGCGAAAGCGTCCTTCCTGTACGATCTGACCCAACCGGGTCTTGGTGCGGATAGATGTTTTGATGCTCTCGCCGGAGGCCTGCCAGTAACGGATGTAGTTCATCAGCTTGTCCACATGACTGTCGAAGCGCTGCTGTCCTTCCACGGTGCTCCAAACCTCAACACCGTTGCGAACGAACCACTCCACCACGAAGGGCGTTTCATCATCTCGTCTGCCAAGACGGTCGAACATATAAACCAGAAGGATATCAAATTTGCCTTCGGCAGCGTCCTGCTGGATCTCCTGTATGGCATCCCGGTCTTTGGCGGAGGTCTTGAAACCGGAAACACCCTTTTCTGAAAACTCTTTCAGGATCGTCCAGCCTTGGCGCTCAGCAAACTCACGGCAGCACTGTTTCTGCATGGGGATATCATCCTTGTCTACTTGCCCAAGTGTGGAGACGCGGTAGAGGCAATATACTCTTTTTGTGTTGTCTGTCATAATACCGTTCCTTTCTTTTTTCGGTGCGGTACACATGACTGGATCGCTTCACTTGTCAAGGTGCGCGGGCGAACCCTGCGTGGATGCCCTGTGGTCAGGAAGCAGTATCGCACAAAGAGTTTCATAAGTCTACTGAATCTTTTAGTTTTTCAAAAGCTGCTTGACCTTCCTTCAGCATCTGATGAAATTCCTTGAAATCTATTGCGGGTGCGGAGGATTTCCTGGGTAGTTTAGGTGTGGGATTCGTGTGCATAGGTGCAGGTGTTTCTGCTTCTTCCGGGATGCTGCCCAGATCGCAGGTTGCCATCAGTGCCTGCTCGAAAGCATCCTTGTTGAGTGCGGGAGCAGAGTCTCCCTCATCATCGTCATTTACCGCAAAGTTGATGTTGACAGGACAGTCATCAATGTAGACCGGAAGAGTGCTGATGGCGTACAGATCAAGTCCCATAAATTTGCCTAAGAATCGGGCGTTCAGTTTTCCAAATTCTCTTTTTTCCATAGTATTGTCTCCTTTACATTGTCATACTAATATCGAAGCCGTGGTACTGTTCGTATTCCTCGTCCTCATCTTCGTCCTCAACAGTGTAGACTGTTTGACTGAGCTTGCCGCCATGAAGGAGAATCAATTCAATCTCCTCCTCGCTGTGATGGACAGTTTCCATGTGGAACCGAGTCGTGTCATCCGAAGCGAGTGCGCTGAATATTGCGGCAAGACCACTGACCGCATCATCCACGGTTGGAACCGGTTCGCCGTATTCCGTCATTGCTATTCGATTTTCCAGATAGTCACATCCGCACATGGCAAAATAGAGTTCC
>JAZOBV010000127.1:0-14209 GCA_045596145.1 Candidatus Pelethomonas sp. | reverse complement strand
CACAGAACGACATGGCTACGATCCGACTTGGCCTTCGCACCGGAAAATCTCGGCGTCCCCACAGAGGAGATCCGCCGCCGTGTGGACGAAGCGCTGAAGGCAGTGGGCATGGAGGAGTTTGTGCTCCACGCGCCCCATCAGCTCTCCGGTGGACAGAAGCAGCGCATCGCCATTGCAGGCGTGATCGCCATGGAGCCGGAGTGCATCGTGCTGGATGAGTCCACCGCCATGCTGGATCCCTCAGGACGGCGTGAAGTGCTGGATACGGTGCGCCGTCTGAACCGTGAAAAGGACATCACCATCGTTCTCATCACCCACCACATGGATGAGGCCGCGCTGGCGGATCGTCTGATCGTCATGGATGGAGGCAGAATGGTCATGGACGGAGTGCCCCGCGAGATATTGACCCGGCGGGACGAGCTGCGCGCCATTGGTCTGGACGTTCCCCATACCGTGGATCTGCTCCACGGATTGAGGGAGGACGGTTTTGACGTTCCTTTGAACGCCCTGTCCGTTGCGGATTGCGCAGAAGCGATCTGCAAGGCATTGAAGTAAGGAAAGAGGAAGATAAATTGGAACCCATCATTCGTGTGGAAAACCTGACGCATACCTATGGTCAGGATACCCCCTTCTGCCGCAGTGCGGTGCAGAATATGGATCTTGAGATCCGCAAGGGTGAGTTTCTGGGTATCATCGGTCATACCGGCTCGGGAAAATCCACTTTGATCCAGCATCTCAACGGTCTTCTCAAGCCTACGGACGGTACGATCTATCTCGACGGACGTGATATCTGGGCTGACCCCAAGAAGATTCGGGAAGTCCGGTTCAAAGTCGGTCTTGTGTTTCAGTACCCGGAGTACCAGCTCTTTGAGGAGACCTGCTATAAGGATATTGCCTTTGGCCCCAAAAATATGGGACTTACTCCCGGTGAGATCGACCGCCGTGTCCGCGAGGCGGCTGCCTTTGCGGGTTTAAGTGAGGAGCTTCTGGAAAAATCCCCCTTTGATCTCTCCGGCGGTCAGAAGCGCCGCGTTGCCATCGCCGGTGTGATCGCTATGGAGCCGGAGGTGCTGATCCTGGACGAGCCCTCCGCCGGTCTTGACCCCAGAGGACGCCGTGATCTGCTGAAAAACATCCGCGAGTACCATGAGAAGCGGGGAACTACCGTCGTCATGGTCAGTCACAGCATGGATGAGGTAGCGGAAAATGTTGACCGTATCATTGTTCTTGCCAAGGCTGGTGTCGTCATGAGCGGCACGCCCCGCGAGGTGTTCAGCCGGGCGCAGGAGCTGGTGGATGTGGGACTGAATGTTCCGCAGGTCACGCAGATCGCGCTGGAGCTGAAGCGCCGGGGCGTGGAGATCGATGACGCGATCTACACCGTTTCCGACCTGCGCCGTGCGCTGGCTGAGCTGAAGGGAGGGAAACGCTGATGCTGAAGGATATTACTTTGGGCCAGTATTTCCCGGGAAATTCTGTTGCCCACCGGCTGGACCCCCGAACCAAGCTCATTTTAACGGTTTTGTATATCGTGGGACTGTTTTGTGCCAAGTCCTTCGTATCCTATGGTTTGATGGTCGTGCTGCTGATCTTTTCCGTCAAGGTTTCCGGTGTGAAGCCCAAGGCTCTGTTTCGCGGCTTGAAGCCTGTTCTCATCATCATCTGTTTCACGGCGGTGCTGAATCTGTTCTATACTCCCGGTGAGGAGCTTGTGCGGTTCTGGATCTTCAAGATCACCAAAGAAGGCATCTTTACCGCGTTCTTCATGGTTCTGCGCATTGCCATGCTGATCATGGGTACCTTCCTGCTCACCTATACCACCAGTCCCATTGCGCTGACTGACGGCATGGAAACGCTGCTGGGACCGCTGAAAAAAATCAAGATTCCGGTCCATGAGCTGGCGATGATGATGTCTATCGCGCTGCGCTTTATCCCCACGCTGATCGAGGAAACGGACAAGATCATGTCCGCCCAAAAGGCCCGCGGCGCGGATTTTGAAAATGGAAGCCTGATCGAGCGTGCCAAAGCACTGGTGCCGATCCTTGTGCCGCTGTTTATCTCGGCGTTCCGAAGGGCGGACGAGCTTGCGGTTGCCATGGAATGCCGCTGCTACAATGGCGGAGAGGGAAAAACCAGACTTCATGTTCTTCACTACGCAAAGATCGACTATGTTGCGCTGACCGGAAGTGTTCTTGCACTGGTTTCCGTTATCGTTTTAGGCAGTTTTGGCCTTTGAAAATTGGATATTATGAACAAATCCGGAAAATTCTGAGGAATTTTCCGGATTTGTACTTTAATTGTCAAAAGTTGTGTGTTATGCTACTGTTATAAAGGGGCGAAGCCCGAATTTAGAATTGAGAGGGAACCGCTATGAAGAAACGTGTCAGTCAAAGCAAAGTAGTAAATCTTCTCAGCATCATCTGCGTTGCCATGCTCTGCTTGTTGTGCGCAAATTTTGGCGTGGTCAATATGGCGAATGAAAACCTGAATACGGCCTATGAGCATCTGTACTACCTGAACATCTATGTTGATGAGTTCGGCGATGCCTCCGGTTTTCTGACCGACGAGGTCCGCGCCTATGCCGCCAGCGGTGACATGGTCCACTATGACAACTACTGGAACGAGGTCAATGTGGCAAAAAACCGTGAAAAGAATGTTGAGAATGCGAAGGCATACGGTCTTGAAGACAATGAGCTTAAGCTGCTGGATGAGATCACCGAGCTTTCCAACAGCCTGATCCCTCTGGAGGAGGAGGCGATGGAGCTGACGGCAAAGGGCAGGAATGATGAAGCTGTCGACATTCTGTTCGGCAACACCTATGTCAGCACCTCCAATAAGATCGCAGCCAAGATCGCAGCCTTCAATACATCTATTCAGAACCGTGAGTGGGCTGATATTGAGGAGCAGAGTGCTATCATCGCGATCCTCACGGCGTTGTCTTACGGTTTTGCTGTTATTATGCTTCTGTGCCTGATCGCACTGGTCGTTTACACCAGAAGTGAAGTCATGAAGCCGATTCGGAAGATCACCGGCGCTATGAAGCAGCTTGCGGCAGGCAATCTGAGTGCGGAGATCGAGATGGAGGCCGATACCAGCGAGATCGGTCAGACTGTTGGCGCGATCCAGAAGCTCAAGGAGTTCCAGAAGGATGTTATCGGCGATATGGACTATCTGCTGGTTGAGATGGCGGATGGTAACTTTGATATTGCCACCCGTATCGGTGATGATGCGTATATCGGCGACTACAGCAATCTGCTGATGTCCATCCGTAAAATGAACCGCACCCTCAGCAACACTTTGACCAATATTGAAGTTGCGGTCGATCAGGTCAATATGGGCAGCGATCAGGTTGCCGACGGTTCCCAGGCTCTGGCGCAGGGTACTACGGAGCAGGCAAGCGCCATTCAGGAGCTGTCCGCTACCATCGCGGAGATGACCGTTCATGTTCAGAAGAACGCCGATAACGCTGTTGAGGGCAGCAAGATGGCCGGCGAGGCAGGTGCGGGTGTTCAGGAGAGTAATGCGTACATGAGCCAGCTCATGCAGGCCATGACTGAGATCCATGATACCTCCAACGAGATCAATAAGATCATCAAGACCATTGATGATATCGCGTTCCAGACCAATATCCTTGCACTGAACGCCGCAGTTGAGGCTGCGCGCGCCGGTGCCGCGGGCAAGGGCTTTGCTGTCGTTGCTGACGAGGTTCGATCTCTGGCCGGTAAGAGCGCTGAGGCCGCCAGCAATACCACTGCACTGATCGAAAGCACTGTGCAGGCGATCAACAACGGCATGGGTGTTGCGGAAGAAACTGCCAAGTCTCTGGACAACGTTGTAGAGAAGGTCGGCGTTGTTATGACCAAGATCGAAGAGATCGCCAATGTTTCCGGGGAGCAGGCGACCGCGATCCAGCAGATCAATACCGGTATCGACCAGATCGCTTCTGTTGTTCAGAACAACTCCGCTACCGCGGAGCAGTCCGCAGCCGCCAGTGAAGAGCTTTCCAGCCAGGCAAACGTGGTCAAGGAGATGGTCGGCCGGTTCAGACTGAGAGCAGACAGCGGTTCTGTCGCTCAAACTCACTTTGCTCCCATCGGTGAGCCTGTGTACAGCGGCAGCTTTGAGTCTTCCGCGGACTATGGCGATAAGTATTGATATCATATATGATTACAGGGGCTGCGCCTGATCAGCCCCTGTCAAGGTAGACTAGCGAAATAACTAAAATTTTTTCAAAAAAATGACGAGCATCCGTAAGCGTCAAAACTCACGACAAGTCGCCGTTAGTTTTGACGCTTACCTTTATTTCGCTCATATTGACGGAGAACCCGGTTGTAGCTTGACGCACAACCGGGTTTCTCGACAGACTGACACGAGCTCTCATTCCTTGAGATCTCGTGTTTTCTGTAACATATTCAAAACGGGCTCAATATTGCAACCAGTATAGTTGGCATCCCATCTGCTAGAAAGATATGCCAGAATTCAATGTGTATTTTAGTTTTTGATAAGTACGTCCCGATCTAGTTTGTTCAACACTTTCTTTGGGAGGTCTGACAATTTGACTTTGCCATCGCTAGCAATATATTTGGACTCAAAACGGACTTTGCCCAGCCTCACATCCCTTCCAACTCGTTTACTTTTTTTAACAGTGCCACCGTCCTCTTTTCGTCTTCAAGCTGGCGCTCCAGTCGTTGAATTTTCCGGCGCAGGCGCTCCAATTCGTCTACTTCGCCATCTGCCTTGTGGTGCCCATGCTTGTCTGTAAGCCCCTCTTCGCCCTCGGAGAGGTACTTCCTTACCCAAGAATACACCTGACTGTAAGAAACAGAGAAAAGGGCAGCCGTGCCCTTATAATCCTTATCGTGAGCAATGCAGTACTCCGCGATTACCTTCCTCTCATCCAGTGTTGTTTTTCTTCTTGCGCTTGCCATATAGACCTCCCGCTTTGGATTGTAGTCTTTGAGTTCTATATTGGCATTGTAACACTTTACCCATTGCAGCAAAACATCTTCATGGCTGATTTTATATTTTGCTGCGAGTCCAATTAACGAGTCCGCCCCTTTAAGGTATTCACGGACAACCATTTCCTTAAATTCTTTTGTGTAGGAATTATTCTGGCCTGAAGACCGCAACCCGGCAGGACCGTGCTCTTGATAAATTCTGCACCAACGTTTAAAGCATCCGGGAACGCTTTTGTACCCCGATTCTTTTGCCTTAGCAAGCAAAGAATGTTTTCTTTGAAAATAACCTTCCACAATTTCAAGCTTTTCTTCTGTTGAATATCTTTTGCGCATAAAAATCCCCCTTAGGTGACATTTGGATATTTCCATGGTCTACCTAAGGGGGATCATATCAGACGCGTCCCTTTTCCTTATATTAGTGATTACTTGCAGAGCTCAGCGGTATCCATGGCGATCATCAGTTCCTCGTTGGTGGGAATGACGAAGACCTTGACCTTGGAGTCGGCAGCGCTGGCATCGACTTCCTTGCCGCGGACGTTGTTCTTCTCGACATCCATCTTGATGCCCATGTACTCCAGACCCTCGCACAGCTTCACGCGCATGTCGATGGAGTTCTCGCCGATACCGGCGGTGAAGACGATGGCATCCACGCCGCCCATAGCGGTAGCGTAAGCACCGATGGTCTTCTTGACCTCATAGATGAACTTGTCCAGAGCAAGCTGAGCGCGCTCGTTGCCCTCAGCGGCAGCGGTCTCCAGATCACGGAAGTCGGAGCTGACACCGGAGATACCCAGAACACCGGACTTCTTGTTCAGAACGTTCAGCATTTCCTTGATGTCCATGCCGCGGCGGTTCATCAGGTACTCCAGAATGGTGGGATCCAGGTCGCCGGAGCGGGTACCCATGGGGAAGCCGCCCAGAGGTCCAAGGCCCATGGAGGTCTCGACGCACTTACCGTCCACAACAGCGGACAGGGAGGAACCGTTACCCAGGTGGCAGCAGATGATGCGGCTGTGCTCGGGGTTGCCCATCATGTCGATGGCGCGGCCGGAGACATACTTGTGGCTGGTGCCGTGGAAGCCATAACGGCGGACGTTGTCCTGCTCATAGTACTCGTAGGGCACAGCATAGGTGTAAGCCTTGGCGGGCATGGTCATATGGAAAGCGGTGTCGAACACGGCGACCTGCTTGGTGTTGGGCATAATGGCCTGGCAGGCGCGGATACCCATCAGGTTGGCGGGGTTGTGCAGGGGGCCGAGGGGGATGCACTCCTCGATGCCGGCGATCACGCTGTCATCAATGAGGCAGCTTGCAGCGAACTTGGAACCGCCGTGAACAACGCGGTGACCGACAGCGGCGATCTCATCGGTGGAAGCGATGACACCGTTGGTCTTGTCCACCAGAATGTCCAGAACGGACTGGATGGCCTCGCCGTGGGAGGGCATAGCGATGTCCAGCTTAACATCCTCACGACCGGGGACCTTATGGGTCAGACGGCCGTCGATGCCGATACGCTCGCACAGACCCTTTGCGAAGACCTGACCGCCCTCGGACTCCATCAGCTGATACTTCAGAGAGGAGCTGCCGGCGTTGATAACCAGAATTTTCATGGGTAAATTCTCCTTATCGTTGTATTATAAATTTGTTACCATACTGTGACTTGCTTTTCGGGCAGGATACAGTTAAAATAGTCACAACATACATTGTAGACTATTTTTTCCTGTTAGACAACTGTTTTTTAGAAAATTTTTCGTTTTTTACCGTTTCCGGGAGAGGAGGGAACCACATGCCGGTTGCCGGGATCATTGCTGAATACCACCCCTTTCACCGGGGACATGCCTGGCAGATACAGGCTGTTCGTTCCCGTTTGGGGCAGGATACGTCCGTTATTGCCGCCATGAGCGGCAATTTCGTCCAGCGGGGTGATTTTGCCGTGTTTTCCAAGCACGCCCGCGCGGAAATGGCGCTTGCGGGCGGAGCGGATCTGGTGCTGGAGCTTCCCGCGCGCTGGTCCAGCGCCACGGCGGAGCGGTTTGCGCAGGGCGGTGTGTCCATGCTGGCGGCAACGGGGGTTGTGACCCATCTTGCCTTCGGCTGCGAGAGCGGGGAGCTTGCCCCACTTGCGCGGACGGTCTCCGCGCTGGAAGGTGATGAATTTTCTGAGCGTCTGCGGCGGTTCCTTGCGGAGGGAATGACCTTCGCCGCTGCGCGGCAGGCGGCTGCAGAAGAACTTGCCGGAGAAGCCGCGCAGTGTCTTTCCGCCCCCAATAACGCCCTTGCTGTAGAGTATCTGCGGGCGCTGAAGCAGTGCGGCGCACCCATTGAGCCTCTGGCGCTGCCGCGCATCGGCGCGGCGCACGACAGTGCGGAGCTTGGAGCATTCCCGAGCGCTTCTGCGATCCGAAAGGTGCTGCTGGAGGGCGGTGAGTGGAAAAAGCTGGTCAGTGAGGAGACCGCTGCGGTCATGGAACGTGAAATAAACGCCGGACACGCGCCGGTCACCATGAAAAACTGTGAGCGGGCGGTGCTCTCGCATCTGCGCAGAATGAGTGAGGACGATTTTCTGCCCTATGACGGCGGCGGGGAGGGGCTGAACCGCCGGTTTTATGCCGCTGTCCGCACAGCGCGGGGCATCGAGGAGATCCTTGAAGCTGCAAAAACAAAGCGTTACCCCTTGGCACGGCTGCGCCGGATGCTGCTGCACAGCTACCTTGGCATTCTGCCTGCAAAGCAGGGGGAAACGCCGCCGTATCTGCGGGTTCTGGGTGCAAACGCGCGGGGCAGGGAGCTTTTGAAGCGGATGCGAAAAACTGCCCTGCTGCCTGTGATCACCAAGCCCGCGCAGGCGCGGGAGCTGGATGACGCGGCGCGGGAGTGCTTTCTCGGCGAGGCCGCCTGCACGGACCTCTACACGCTGGGAATGCCGAGGCTTACAGATGCGCTTCCGGATAGCGAATTTGCCCGCCCTGCGGTCATGACCGGACTGGAGTAAGAAAAGGAGTTATCTATGGATCGATTGAAATTACTGAGCTTGCTGCTGGTGCTGGTGCTTTGCGCCTGTGCCGTAACGCAGCCGGAAAATGAAAATCAGCTCAATTCGGATCAGAATACCCAGTCGGTGCCGGCAAGCATCGAGGAGATCAAACCTCTTTATGAATTTGAGGATATGACGCAGTCGCGGCAGTTTGTGGATGAAAGCAGCGGCAGGGTCTACGCTTCCTATCACTACCGTATGCCCATGATGCGTGTCAACGAGCGGGACGGCATGAGCGAACAGGAGCTTGCTGCCGCACGGCGCAATGCAGAAAATTTTAACGCTCAAATGCAGCTTTTGATGGAAAATGCGGTAGCCTTTGGAGAGGAAATGGCACAGGAGTCGGCGGGAGGAAATTCTCCCATGAACGGTCAACTGCCTATCACCGATGAAAAGATCATGTCTGTTTCACAGACCGGACAGATCCTAACGGTATTTGCCAACGGCTATTTTTATGGCGGCGGAGCGCATCCCCATGCCTATACGGACAGCTATACCTTTGATCTGTCGGTGGGGCAGTTTATTGATCCCGCCCAGATCGGTGATGATCCGGAGACGTTTCGTGTTCAAGCGGCGGCGCTCCTGGTGGCGCAGGCGGAGTCGCTCGGCGAAGAATATACCTCCGGCTACTGGGATGACTATGCGGAGATCATATCCAACTGGAATGAAACTACCGTCCTGTTTGACGAGAACGGCATGACGGTGATCTTTTCCGCCTATGAGCTGGGTCCCTACGCTATGGGACCTGTGGAGCTTCAGCTTACATACGGGGAGCTTGCCGGTGTGATCGGGCAGGGTGGCTTGGAGCACCTTGGGGTCGTGTTTGACGCTGAGTAGGCAAAAACACCATGGGGTACCGCGTTGTGCGGTATCCTATGGTGTTTTTGGTCTATCTGCAAAGCAAGCTGCTGCGCAAGCGGTGTGTACCGGTGGATACGGAAAATGGCAGTATTTTGTACGGGAACTGCCTTGACGGAGATTTTTCAGCATGATAAAATTTATGCTGGTAAAAGGAGTGAAGCAGATGGCGGAAATACACAGCATGAAGGTGATCGCCCGGATCAGCAGCGATTTTTCAACAAAATTCGGCGTGCCCCGTCAGAGCGGGCTGGTGAAGGAGCTGCGCGCGAGGGTGGTTTTTGAGCCGGAGTACCGCAATGCCGACGCGGTTCGCGGGCTGGAGGATTTTTCACACATCTGGCTGATCTGGCAGTTTTCCAAGGCGGTGCGCGAGGACTGGTCACCAACGGTTCGCCCGCCCCGGCTGGGAGGCAACAGGCGCATCGGTGTTTTTGCCACCCGTTCGCCGTTTCGTCCCAATGCGCTGGGGCTGTCCAGTGTCCGTCTGGAGCGGGTGGAGCTGCATCCGGAGCTGGGACCGATATTACACGTTTCCGGTGCTGATCTGATGGACGGAACGCCCATTTATGACATAAAGCCTTATATTGCCTATGCTGACGCGCACAGTGATGCCGCGGGCGGCTTTGTGGACGCGGTGGAACGCCGCCGCTTGACAGTGGAGTGCGGGGAAGAGCTGCTTTCCCGTGTGCCGGAGGATAAGCGAAAGGCGCTTCTGGGGGTTCTTGCGGAGGATCCCCGTCCGTCCTACCAGGAGGACGCGCAGCGGGTATACGGCATGGCATTCGCGGGACTTGAGGTGAAATTCACTGTGGACGGCGAACGTTTGATAGTGCAGGATATCGCATTGTCAAAATAAGACAGGATTTTACATAGATTTAACATAATGCGGCTTTCGCATTTAACATACCCTGCATATACTCTAACTCAAGATGAAAAATTGGTAAAATTTTTCAGATAGATGTAGATTTTTAGTGAGTGAAAAAGAGTGAAGGAGAAACACGAATGAATACATTTGATATTTTTGATGTATTTACTTTGCTGGGCGGATTGGCATTCTTCCTGTATGGTATGTCCGTCATGTCCTCGGGACTGGAGAAAATGGCTGGCGGTAAGCTGGAGCAGCTTCTGAGAAGGTCTACCAACAATCCCGTCAAGAGCCTGCTGCTGGGCGCGGGTATCACGATTGCGATCCAGTCTTCCTCCGCAATGACAGTTATGCTGGTGGGTCTTGTCAACTCCGGTATCATGGAACTGGGGCAGACCATCGGCGTTATCATGGGAAGCAATATCGGTACGACGCTGACGGCGTGGATCCTGTCGCTTGCAGGCCTTGAAGGTGAGAATTTCTTTATCAAGATGCTCAAGCCGGAGTCCTTCTCTCCCGTTATCGCCCTTATCGGTATCCTGTTCATCATGGGTTCCAAGAGCGACAAGAAAAAGAGCGTCGGCTCCATCATGGTGGGCTTTGCTGTTTTGATGTATGGTATGGATCTGATGAAGGATGCGATGGATCCGCTGACGGAGATGGAAGGCTTCAAGCAGATCCTGACTGCCTTTACCAACCCCATTCTGGGCGTTGTTGTCGGTGCGCTGTTTACCGGAATTATCCAGAGCAGTGCGGCATCTGTAGCGATCCTGCAGGGCTTTTCTGCAACAGGCAGCATCACCCTTGGGATGGCGCTGCCCATTATCATGGGTCAGAATATCGGTACCTGCGTCACGGCGCTGATCTCCAGTATCGGTGTTAACCGCAATGCCCGCCGTGTTGCGGTGGTTCATATTTCCTTCAATCTGATCGGTACGCTGGTGTTTCTGCTTGGCTTCTATGGAACCGATCTGTTCTTCCACTACACATTCATGGACATGACGGTGGATCCTTTCCTTGTCGCCGTGATCCACAGTATTTTCAATGTCGCGACGACCGTGATGCTGCTGCCCTTCACCAAGCAGCTTGAGAAGATCGCGCTGACGGTCATCAAGGACGACAAGAAGGAGCAGGAGGAGTATACCTTTGTTGACTCCCGTCTGCTGGCAACCCCCTCTATTGCTATTGCGGAATGCGGCAACAAGACGGTTGAGATGGCAAAGATCGCACAGAGCACCATTCTCAAGGCGCTTACTCTGCTGGAGAAGTATGATGATAAGATCGGTGCTGAGGTTTATGCCCTTGAGGATCAGTTGGATCTTTATGAGGACAAGCTGGGTACGCTGCTGGTACAGATGAGCAGCAAGGCCCTTTCCGATGATGATAGCCACAAGGTTTCCAAGCAGCTCCATACCATCGGTGATTTCGAGCGCATTGGCGACCATGCCGTTAACCTCTGGAAGGCTGCCGAGGAGATGAACCACAAGGACATCCATTTCTCTGAGGCGGCTCAGCGTGAGCTGCGCACGCTGGTTGAAGCACTGCGTGAGATCCTGGATATCACCACCCGCGCGTTTGCTGAGGATGATTTGGCTCTGGCAGTTCAGGTCGAGCCTTTGGAGCAGGTCATTGACTGCCTGATCGCTGATATCAAGAGCAATCACGTTTCCCGACTGCAGAAGGGTCACTGCACCATCGAAATGGGTTTCGTCCTGTCCGATATTCTGACCAACTGCGAGCGTGTGAGCGATCATTGCTCCAACATCGCGGTCGCTCAGATCGAGACCGAGCAGAATGCTTACGAGGCACATGAGTATCTCAACGGCGTGAAGTCTTCCGGCAACAAGGAATACCAGGAGGCGTTCGACGCCTACCGTGCCCGGTACACCTTGAATTAAATGAAAATCAAAGGAGTGCCGCTTTTCACTGTGCGGCACTCCTTTTAGACTGGTGAAAGCAGAGATCAAACAAGGAGTGTGAGTGAATTTGAAGGTCAGCTCGAAGAGAATCGCCATCTGCGCCATGACGGCGGCGCTGGGCGTTGTGTTGATGCTCTTAGGCTCGTTTCTGGGGCTTGGCATGTACATGGCACCGATGTTTGTCGGCTGGTGTCTGATCCCCATAGGGAAGAAGTACGGTGTTAAATACCAGACGATGCTCTGGATCGTGATCGGTCTGCTTTGTCTGATGCTTGTAAGCGATATTGAGCAGAATTTGATGTTCATTGGACTGTTCGGCTGGTATCCCATCATTCGCGCCAGACTGCAAAAGCTGCCGCGGGCGCTGCGCCTGCTGGTTAAGCTGGCACTTTTCAATGTGGTGATCATATCGCTGGAAGCGCTGGTGCTGCTGCTTCTGTTTCCGGAGCCGCTGGAAGCATGGATGGCAGTCGTGCTGCTTGTGCTCGGCAATCTGACATTCCTGTTCTACGATTTTGCTTTCCCGGTGTTTGAGCTTTTGTCAGAACATTATCTGAAAAAGCTATTTCCGTAAAAAACGAAAGGCGTGCTGCACAATACCTGCAGTACGCCTTTCCTGCACACAATCTGCGGTATAGCGCTTAACCCAACCGACTGAAAAACTCCATCAGCAGATCCAGTCCCCGCAGGCGAAGAACCAAGCCTTCCGTCTGCCAGCAGAAGCCCTGCGTAAGGGCTTCGGTGACCGGAGCGGTGGTAAGCTGCTGCGTGATGGGGGAAAACAGCACGCCCCACCACATGGGAAACGCCTGAAAAGATACCGCGATCAAGCCGATAACAATAGAAATAATAATTTTATCCCGTGTTTTCATAAAAATACCGTCCAAACCGGACTCCTTTCCTTGGTAGCTCCAGTATGGACGGCGTTTTTATATTCTAAACCTTGTTTTTGCAGAAAAATGTGGCTTTAAACTCTTTTTTTAATTCCTGCGCGGCGGTATGCGCCCGCTCCTCATCGGAAAAGATACCAAAAACAGTGGGACCGCTTCCGGTCATGGAGGAGGTCATTGCTCCCAGATCCAGAAGCTTTCGTTTGATCTCAAACACCTGCGCGTATTTTTGGGGCAGAATATCCTCAAAAACATTATAGACCCGGTGGGCGACCGCGTCCAGATCCCGTGCCTCCAGCGCTCTCAGCATTCCGGCGGTGTCCGGATGGCAGCGCAGCTTTTTTGCCCGTACCTGCGCGAACAGCTCCGGTGTGGAGATGGGAAACGGCGGCTTGCACACGACAAAAAAGCAGTCGGGCAGAGCAGGCAGGTCAGTGAGGATCTCACCGCGCCCCTGCGCCAAAGCGGTGCCGCCCCGGACACAGTAGGGAACATCGCTGCCCACCAGCGCGCCGATCTTCTCCAGCTTATCCTGCGGCATATCATCGGCATACAGGCGGCGAAGTACGCGCAGCACCGCGGCACCGTCACTGCTGCCGCCTGCCATGCCGGCGCAGGCGGGAATGTGCTTTTCAATGTGGATCGCCAGACCGGGTGCGTCCGTCCCCTGTGCTTCAAAAAAGCGGAGTGCGGCCTTGGCGGCAATATTGCTGTTGTCACAGGGTAGGTAGGGGACATTGCAGGTCAGAGAAAGTCCGGGAGCATCCTGCGGCGTTACAGAAAGTGTGTCGGCAAGGTCGATGGACTGCATGACCATGTTCAGCTCGTGGTATCCGTCATCCCGTTTGCCGAGGATATCCAGTGTCAGGTTCAGCTTGGCATATGCCTTCTCGGTATGTGTCATGGCGCACCTCGAAAACAAATATTCCCGTGGGTATGCAACCCACGGGAATATTATACCATATCAAACGAGGTTTGAACAGAGGTTACTTGATCTTGCGGCCCTCGACGTAATAGCGCTTGTCCTCGGCGTGACCCATAGAGAAGGTCTTGCGGGGCAGAACGCCGTCAGCGATGACGGTCTTGAAGAGCTGATCCTTGCCCATAGAGGGGAGCTTGAAGCCGATGTTGCCGGGCTTGGAGCCAAGCTCATCGGTGATGGCATCACCGTGGATATAGTCCACCTCGCCGCCGTGCTCCTTCAGATAGGCGTCCAGGAAGTTCTGCAGAGTGCCGACAGCAAGCTGAACCTTGGGATCGGGAACGGTGATGAAGCCGGTATGTCCCTCATAGGTGTAGGCTACGGTGTGACCCTCGCCCTCGCCCTCGTGAGCGCCGGGATAGTACGCCTTGAAGGCATCCAGCAGATGCTCGGGCTTGATGTCAAAGATAACGCGGTGGATCGCTTCAAACTGCAGAGCGTCGTCGTGCAGGTTCTCGATCTCCACCAGTGCGTAACGGGCGGGATGGTCTTTCAGCTCCTCGGCGGGCAGGATCTTCTTGAGGTTCTCATAGCAGGTCTTGGCGGTGGCGAGGGAGTGGTTGCCGTCACCCACAGCGAACAGCAGGGGAGCTACGCCCTTGAGACCGTATTTTGCTTCGATCTCCTCAGCGGTGGTCAGTGCCTCCAGTGCGTCAGCCAGACGGTCGATCTGCGCATCATTGAGCTTCCAGCCCTTCAG
>JAZOBV010000126.1:0-19746 GCA_045596145.1 Candidatus Pelethomonas sp. | reverse complement strand
TAGGAAGCTCCAGATTGGCTTCACATACGATCTTTTTCAGTTCTTCCAGCATATTTTTGCTCCTTTTTTAGAAAGGGTTTGCCGCAGAGCGCGGCAAACCCTTTGCTGTTATCTTACTTCAGCTTCCACGCAAGGTCATTGAGGAACAGCTCCTTCTCCAGAGCCTCGACGGTGGTATCCTTGTTGATATGGACAAACTCGATATCCATCATGCGGGCCCAGTCGCGCATCTGCTCAGCGGTAACATCGTAGCTGAGAACGGTGTGGTGAGCACCGCCGGCGGTGATCCAGCACTCCACGCCATCGGTCAGATTGGGCATCGCCTGCCACATCACACGGGCAACAGGCAGGTTAGGCATGGGCATGATGGGCTTCACGCAGTGGATATCCTGGCAGATGAGACGCAGGCAGCCGCCCATGTCGATGAGGCTAACGACGATAGCGTCGCCTTCCTTGCCCTCGAACACCAGACGGGCAGGATCCTTCTCGTTCATGCCGATACCCAGATGATGGGTCTCGATCTTGATCTTTCCGTTGGGCTCTGCAAGGCTGGGGCAGACCTCCAGCATATGAGCGCCCAGAGAGTACTCCTGACCCTCCACCAGATGATAGGTGTAATCCTCCATGAAAGCGGAAGCGCCGTTGCCGTTCTCGCCCATTGCCTTCATGATGGCGGTCATGGCGCTGACCTTCCAGTCACCCTCGCCGCCGTAGCCGTAGCCCTGCGCCATCAGGTGCTGGGAAGCCAGACCGGGGAGCTGCTCCATACCATAGAGATCCTGGAAGGTATTGGCAAACGCCATGCAGCCCTCGGCATCCAGCATCTTCTTCATGGCAATCTCTTCACGAGCCTGATAGCGGATGGCACCAACGTTCTCGGTGGCGATCTCATACTTGGACTTGTAGACATCCATCAGAGCATCGATCTCAGCCTCGGTAACAGCGTTCATCTCCTTGACCAGATCGCCGGTTGCCCAGGTGTTGACCTGCCAGCCCAGCTTGGTCTGAACCTCGACCTTATCGCACTCGGTAACAGCGACCTCGCGCATATTATCGCCAAAGCGCATGACCTTCATGGTCTTGGACACGGCAACACCGACAGCGGCCTTCATCCAGTCGCCCAGACGCTTATGGACCTTCTCGCTCTGCCAGTAGCCGGCGATGACCTTGCGGGGCATACGCAGGCGGGCAGCGATAAAGCCGTGCTCACGGTCACCGTGGGCAGCCTGATTGAGGTTCATGAAGTCCATGTCGATCTCGTCGTTGGGGATCTCCTTATTGTACTGAGTAGCCAGATGGCAATAGGGCTTCTGGAGGTTTGCAAGACCGTTGATCCACATCTTGGAGGGGGAGAAGGTGTGGCACCAGGTGATGATACCGGCGCAGGTGTCGTCATAGTTTGCTTCCTTGACGATGTCGGCAATCTGACTGTTGCTCATGGCGGTGACCTTGTAGGTCAGAGGATAGGGCAGATACTTGCTCATCTCGCGTGCCATTTCCTCGGCACGCTCAGCAACGGTCTTAAGGACCTCCTCGCCATACAGCGCCTGAGAACCGACCACAAACCAGAAATTATACTGCTTCATTTTTAATCTCCTCCTTACAGAACTTCGGTAGCCTTGCGCTCTACATCGAGAAGCGCCTTATACTGCGCAAGATAGGCATCGAAACCGTCCACATCGGTCTTGTCGGGTGCCATAGTGGAGCCCTTCACGCCCGCAAAGACGTATTTGTTCAGATAATCCTCCAGACTCTCGCCCTCCGCCTTGTTCAAGCGGTACGCAGCCAGCAGAGCCATGCCGTAGGGACCACCCTCACCGGCGGTCTCCATGCAGGTGACGCTGGCATTGCAGGCGGCAGCCATGTACTTCTGTCCCACCACAGGGGTCTTGAACAGGCCGCCATGACCGGTCAGAGAGTCAATAGCAACATTCTCGCCCGCCAGAATATCCATGCCGATCTTCAGCGTGGACATGGTGGAGTAGAGCTGAGCACGGAAGAAGTTAGCGAGCGTAAACTTGCTGTCTGGGCGGCGCACGACCATGGGACGGCCGGAGTCCATATGGGTCACGCCCTCGCCTGCCATGTAGTTGCAGACCAGAACGCCGCCGCAGTCGGCGTCGCCCTCAAGAGACTTCTCATAGAGCTTCGTGTACAGCTCACCGGCAGAGGGGTCTGCGCCGAAAAGCTCTGCCGTTTCCTTCAAAACGCCTGCCCACGCATTGGTATCGTTGGTGCAGTTGTTGCAGTGCACCATCGCCACAGGCTTTCCGGTAGGCGTGGTGACCATGTCGATCTCCTCATAGACCTTGGAGAGCTGCTTTTCCAGAACGACCATGGAGAAGATAGAGGTACCCGCGCTGACGTTACCCGTGCGGGGCGCGACAGCGTTGGTGGCGGTCATACCGGTGCCCGCGTCACCCTCAGCGGGTGCGAATGGGATACCGGGAGCAAGCAGGTTGCCGAGCTTGGCTGCGCCTTCCGCAGTCAGAGAACCCGCGTCGTCACCCGCCATCAGAACAGCGGGCAGCACCTCGCGGATGCTCCAGGGAAGCTTGCGGCTCTCCATGAGCTTCTCGAACTTACAAAGCATCTCCTCATCGTAGGCGTTCTTCGTGCTGTCGATGGGGAACATACCGGATGCCTCACCGATGCCGATGGCATTCACGCCGGTAAGCATATAGTGGACATATCCGGCAAGGGTGGTGATGTGCGCGATGCGGGAGATATGCTCCTCGCCATTCAGAACCGCCTGATACAGGTGGGCAATGCTCCAGCGCTGGGGGATATTGAAACCAAAGAGTGCGGTCAGCTCCTCGGCTGCCTCGCCGGTGATGGTGTTCTGCCAGGTGCGGAAGGGCACCAGCAGATTCCAGTCCTTGTCAAAGGCGAGATAGCCGTGCATCATGGCGCTGACACCCATCGCGCGGATGGTATCGCGGTTCTCAACACCGGAAAGAGCGGTTTTCAGTCCTTCCCAAACCTCGTCGAGGGAGTAGGTCCAGACTCCGTTTTCATAGCTGCTCTTCCATGTGTAATCACCGGAAGAGATGGGAGCGTGTTCAGAATTGATGGCAACGGCCTTGATGCGGGTGGAACCCAGCTCGATGCCAAGGATCGCGGCATTATTGTTCATCAGTTTGCTCCTCGTCTAATTTTGGTTCATCCTGCCCGGCAGTGTTCGGCTTGGAATATTCCTTGCGGTACAGCTTCCACCCCGAATGGAGCATCAGCGCCAGTCCCACCAGCGCGAACACAGCCACGGCAGCAATGTACAGGGGATTTTCCCGAATCCCGTCCAGCAGACCGTATGCCAGATAAACGAGATAGCCGCCGCATAGAAGGCGCAGGATCAGCGTTAATTGAGGCGGTCTGCTCACGTTGTCATGCTTCATGGTAGATATCCCCTATCACGTTCATATTACTTCTTCTTGCGCTTACTCACCAGATCGAAGGTAACAGCGCCCAGCAGAACCAGACCCTTAACGACCTTCTGCACGTTGGTGTCATAACCGGCGATGGACATACCATTGTTCAGAATACCCATGATGAATGCGCCGATGACAGCACCGATGATGGTGCCGCTGCCGCCGGAGGTGGCAGCGCCGCCGATGTAGCAGGATGCGATAGCGTCCATCTCAAAGCCGTCACCGGCCTTGGGAGTGGCGGACTGGTTACGGGCGGACAGAACGATACCGGCAACGGCTGCCAGGAAGCCCATGTTGGTGTAGACCCAGAAGAAAACCTTTCTGGTGTCGATACCGGACAGGCGGGCAGCCTTGGCGTTACCGCCCATAGCGTAGATCTGACGACCTGCGACGGTCCTGGTGGTGATGAAGTGGTAGATAGCAACGATCACAGCCATCAGGATCAGCATGACGGGGATACCGTTGTAGCAGGCGAGCTTGTAGAAGAAGAACAGGATAATACCCACCAGCACAGCGTTCTTCAAAACAGTCTGCCAAAGGGGAGAAACAGGCAGATTGTTGCGCTTTGCGGTTTTAATGCCTCTCAGATCATTGAGAACAAACAGAATGGCGATGGCGACGGCGACGATCATCGTGATCAGGTCAACACCCTTGCTGCCATTGAGAACACCCGCGCCGACACGGATGGTGGGCAGGAAGCCGGTGCTGATCCAGTTGTAATCAGCGGGCAGAGGACCCTTGGTCTGAGCCTGCAGAATAACATAGCACAGGCCGCGGCCCATCAGCATGGTCGCCAGAGTAACGATAAAGGGAGGAATATCGATGTAAGCGACAAAGAAGCCGACAAACACACCGAAAACCAGACCCACAGCCAGAGCACCAAGCATCGCCATAGGAGTGCTCCAGCCAAAGTCCACGATCAGAGTACCTGCAACGGCGCCGCAGGATGCGACGACAGAGCCGACACCCAGGTCAACGTTACCGGTCAGAACGCACAAAAGCATACCGGTAGCCAGAATAACGACGTAACCGTTCTGCATGATCAGATTGTTGATGTTGATGGGGGTCAGCGTCTTACCGCCGGTGATGATCGCAAACAGAACATAGACGGCAACCAGCATGATCATAATGCCGTACTGCCCCAGGCTGACGCTGGGCTTTTTCAGAGTATTCTTGGTGTTGTTAGCCATTATGCTTCCACCTTTTCCTTTCTGTTGTGAGCCATGATGCAGGACATGATGGCTTCCTGAGTGATCTCGTCGCCGGAAAGCTCACCGGCGATCGCGCCTTCATTGATAACATAAGTACGGTCGCAGGTACCGATGATCTCGGGCATTTCAGAGGAAATAACGATGACCGCCTTACCTGCCTTTGCCAGCTCGTTAATGACGCAGTAGATCTCGTACTTCGCGCCGACATCGATACCGCGGGTAGGCTCGTCAAGGATCAGAACATCCGGCTCAGTAAGCATCCACTTTGCCAGAACGACCTTCTGCTGGTTACCGCCGGAGAGGGAGCCGACCGTCTGGTTGACAGAGGTCGTCTTGACATTGATCTTCTGACGGTACTCCTCAGCCTTGACAGTTTCCTTCTGCTGATCCACGATGCCCTTTTTGGAGAAGAAGTTCTTCAACGCGGCAAGGGACATATTGAACTTGATGCTGTCCATCAGCACCAGACCGTTGCCCTTGCGGTCCTCAGACACGTAGGCGATCTTATTTTCGATCGCGGCTGCGACATTCTTGAGATCCACTTCCCTGCCATTGACCTTGACCGTACCGGAGATCTTCTGACCGTAGCTCTTGCCGAAGACAGACATGGCAAGCTCGGTGCGGCCGGCACCCATCAGACCGGCAAGTCCCACGACCTCACCGGCACGAACGTGAATGTTGACATTTTTCAGGATCTGGCGGTTGGAGTCCTCGGGATGATAGGCGTTCCAGTCCTTGACCTCGAAGATCACATCGCCGATGGGGCAGTCCTCGCGCTTGGGATAGCGGTTGGTCAGCTCGCGGCCGACCATGCCCTTGATGATGCGCTCCTCAGAGAAATCGTCCTTACCCTTCTCCAGCGTTTCAATGGTATGACCATCACGGATGATGGTGATGGAGTCAGCAACATAACTGATCTCGTTAAGCTTATGGGAAATAATGATGCAGGTGATACCCTGCGCCTTGAGCTGAAGCATCAGCTCAAGAAGCTGGGCGGACTCACGGTCGTTCAGCGCGGCGGTAGGCTCATCCATGATGAGCAGGTCACACTTCTTGCCCAGCGCCTTGGCGATCTCGATAAGCTGCTGCTTGCCGACACCCAGAGAGTTAACGGGAACATTCACATTCTCGTCCTCCAGACCTACGCGGGCAAGAAGTTCCTTCGCCTCACGGCGGGTGGTGGTCCAGTCGACCACACCGCGCATCTTTAGACGCTCGTTGCCGATGAAGACATTTTCCGCAACGGAGAGGTAGGGACTCAGCGCCAGCTCCTGATGGATGATGACGATGCCCTTTGCCTCGCTTTCGCGGATGTTGCGGAACTGGCAGATTTCACCGTTATAAATGATATCGCCTTCATATTCACCGTGGGGGTAGATACCGGAGAGAACATTCATCAGAGTGGACTTGCCTGCGCCGTTTTCGCCGCAGATAGCCATGATCTCACCCTTTTTCACCTTCAGATTAACATCGTCCAGTGCCTTCACGCCGGAGAACGCCTTGGTGATATGGTTCATTTCCAGGATGTATTGGGACATTCTTTCAACTCCTCCTTCCAAGATGGTCGACCCATGGGAAAACTATCCCTGCGGGGCAGGCTATACCTTTCCCTCAGGTCGACGGGATAAAAGAAAAGAGGCGGCGGCAGGGCCGCCGCCTCTTTTGCGGGATTTCTGTTAGATTCGCTTAGGGATTAGCCCTTCAGCTGCTCCTCGGTGTAGTAACCGCCACCGATGATGATCTCCTCGTAGTTGTTGACATCAACAGCAACGGGGGTGCACAGGTAGGAGGGAACAACGAACACACCGTTGTTGTAGGTGGTGGTGTCGTTGATCTCGGGATCAGCGCCTTCCAGAACAGCCTTGACCATGGTGACGCACTTGGCAGCCAGCAGGCGGGTGTCCTTGTAGATGGACATGGTCTGGTGACCGGAGATGATGTTCTTGGTAGCCATCAGCTCAGCATCCTGACCGGTGATCAGAGGCCAGTTAACGCCGACCTGGTAGCCGGCACCCTCCAGAGCGGAGCGGCAGCCGTAAGCAAAGCCATCGAATGCGGTGCAGCAGATGTCCAGATCCTCGTCAGCATAGTAGGTAGCCAGATAGTTCTCGCACCACTGCTGAGCAGTCTCCTGGCTCCAGCGCAGGATGCAGGTATCCTCGAAGGAGGTACGGCCGGTCTTGCAGACCAGAGTACCGTTGTCCAGATACTTCTGCAGAACGCTCATAACGCCGCGGTGCAGCAGAACTGCGTTGTTATCGTCGGGGGAGCCCATGAAGAACTCGATGGTGAAGGTCTCGGTGGTGTTTGCCAGATCCTTGGCCTTCTCGATGTACTCGCCGATTGCGCGGCCCACGCCCTCGTTATCGAAGGAAGCGTAGTAGGAAACGGCGTCGGTCTGCATCAGCAGACGGTCATAGGCGATGATGGGGATGCCGGCTTCCTTGGCCTGCTGCTCAACACCGGTCAGAGCAACGGAGTCAATGGAAGCGATGACCAGGCAGTCAACGCCCTGGGAGATCATGTTCTCGATCTGGGAGACCTGCATCTGGACGTCATCCTCTGCGTACTGCAGAATGACCTCGTAGCCCAGCTCTTCCAGCTGCTTCTTCATGTTCGCACCGTCATTGATCCAGCGCTCGGAGGACTGGGTGGGCATTGCCACGCCAACGACCTTCTTGTCGCCGCCACCGCCGCCGCAGGCGACGAGAGCCATCATCATAGCAAGGGACAGGATCAGAGCTAAAATCTTTTTCATCTTTGCTTCTCCTTTTCAACTTTTCCGCTAGTTTGATATACCAACGGTCTTGGGAAGATTATACAACCCGTTTATCGCTTTTGTCAACGATTTGTCCGAAACGCCCGGAACTTTTGTATTTCTGAACAATACAAATTCTTTACACCTTCCGTTCAAGCTGCTGACAAATTTTTGTTATTTTTGATTTCTGAACGAAAATTTCCAATAATGATTGAAAAACGCTATCTTTTGGGCCGGGAACATCTCCAATTCTCGAAAGCAATAAAACGCAGAACACTCCGTGAATATGCACAAGTAAACAAAAAGGATGCCATCCATTTTGTAAAATTCTCCGCATTTTTCGCTTCTTTTTTTATTTTGCACACGTTTCGCACCGAAAATCCCAAAATTCGTCTTGCAATTTCCAGACAAATCCCATACAATAAAATCAAATAGTACAGACAAATCACGAACGAGGTGCATTCATGGCTCCCAAATACAAACAGATCGCCGACACTCTGCGCCGCCAGATCGCAGATAAGACCTATCCTCCCGGCTCCCTCCTCCCCACCGAGCAGCAGCTTCATGAGCTTTTCACCGCCAGCCGCCAGACAGTCCGGCAGGCGCTGCAGTGTCTGGTGGATGACGGACTGATCACCCGCCGCCAGGGCAGCGGCTCCCGGGTCGTGGACACGACGAGCGCCGCCGGCGCACCCCGGCGAACCGTAGCGATCATCACCACTTATATTGGAGAATACATCTTCCCCGGCATCCTGCGGGAAGCTGAGGCTGTCCTCTCTGCCAACAACTGCACCACCATGCTCTTCGCCACCAGTAATCAGGTTTCCAGCGAACGGCGAATCCTGCAGGACCTATTGAATGAAAAAAATGTGGATGGCATTCTCGTGGAGGGTACAAAGACGACGCTGCCCAACCCCAACCTTGACCTGTACCGCGCGTTGCAGGCAAAGGGGATCCCCCTAATCTTCATCCACGGAAACTATGACGGTCTGCGCGACGCGGTAACTGTCCTGGACGACAACTACGCCGGCGGCCGCCAGCTTGTGGATTACCTTGTGGGCAAAGGGCACAGCCGCATCGCGGGCATCTTCAAAAGCGATGATGTCCAGGGACACCAGCGCTACGCCGGATTTACCGCTGCCCTTCGTGACCACGCCATCACGGTAGAGGACCGGAACATTTTCTGGTACCGGACAGAGGATAAAAATGAGCTGAACCACGAAAGCCCCCTTTGGACTGAGAAGCTTGCCCCCATTTTGAAGAGCAACTCCGCTGTTGTGTGCTACAACGACGAGGTGGCAAGCTTTGTTGTGCAGTCCCTGCTGCGGGACGGTGTCCGGATCCCGGAGGAGATGGCTGTGGTCAGCTTTGACAACAGCATTTACAGCAACCTCTCCGCCTGCCGCATCACCTCCCTGTCCCACGGAAGCTACAACGCGGGCAGGATCGCCGCTGAAGCTCTGATCCAGCTATTCCACGGAAAAAGCGTGCAATCCACCGCCATGCCGTGGACCCTTATCGAAAAAGAAAGCAGTTGACCGCCCCCTTTACCGTTGCGGATCGGGCGCAAAAGTGCTACAATAGAATAAGCAGACTTCCATCGTCATTTATTTTATGCCCGCAGTGGCTCTCACCGCGGAGAAATCAGAACAGGAGGATATTTGATCGCTATGAAAAGGATACTTTTCAAACTTTCCACAATGTTTCTGACTGCAGCAATGTGCCTGTCCATTGCGCCGGGCGGTATCGCGCGGGCGGAGGAGTCCGGCAGCATGGATCGTTTCACCGATGTCATGCCCGGGCAGTGGTTCTATTCTGCCGTGGAGTTTGTTGTGGAAAACGGTTATTTTAACGGAATGAGCGAAACCTCCTTTGCTCCCGACGAGCCGATGACCCGCGCCATGTTTGTGACGGTGCTGGGACGCTTCGCCGGTGCGGAAGTCACTGCCGAATTCAAAAACGGTTCTGTTTTCGAGGATGTTGAGCCCGGAAGCTATTACTGCAGCTATGTAAACTGGGCGGTGGAGAATAAGATCGTCACAGGCTACTCCAAAACCATCTTCGGGCAGGGAGATCCTGTCACCCGCGAACAGATCGCCGTATTCCTCTACCGCTACGCGGAGCTTATCGGTCTGGATACAGGCATTGTCAACACCGCCTCCCCCGGAACCTTCAGCGGCGGAGGAAATATCAGTCCCTGGGCGTTAAAGGGTGTGACCTGGGCAATGCAAAAGGGGCTTATGAAAGGTCTTGCAAACAATTCGGATCACCAGTCAGCCGCCACCCGCGCCGAGGTTGCGCAGATCCTGATGAATTTTTCAAAATTTGCAAATGAATAGACCAACGCAGGAAGCGCCGAAAGAATAAATCGGCGCTTCCTTTTTTTGCTAATAGCGTCACTCTGTTTTTTCCATGACAAACCCACCGAAATTTAGAAAGAAACTTCGCGGTTAACCATTCAAAAAAAGAGCAAAGTAAACGTGCTGGCGAAAATTCGACAGCACTTATTTTTTTGAAGGGAGTGATGGAATGGATGAAGCAAAAAAACAGAGCAAGACGCTTCGGCGCCCTTTTTTTCAGCGCGCTTCTGGCCATGACCGGACTGCTCAGCACACGGGCTGAGGCGGCAGACGGCGAACCGAGAATGCTGGTTCCCGTGGGGCACACCATCGGGATCAAGCTGTTTGCCGACGGCGTGGTCGTCATCGGGCTTGCTCAGGTGGAAACGGAGCGTGGACTCACCGCGCCGGGCGCGGATTGCGGTTTACAGGTAGGCGATGTGATCGAGGAGGCCAACGGAACGCAGGTGGAAAGCAGCGAGCAATTTTCCAGACTTTTGCAGTGCGGCGGAACAGTCGACCTTGCGGTGAGCCGCGGCGGTGAGGATCTGACCCTTTCGGCACAGCCAGTCCGGGACGAGGACGGCACCTACCGTCTTGGGGCATGGATCCGCGACAGCATGGCTGGCATCGGCACCGTGACCTTTTATGATCCGAAGACCGGAGAATTTGGCGCACTGGGTCACGGCATCACCGACAGCGATACCGGACTGCTCATGCCTCTTCTCGACGGTGCTGTCATGTCGTCCACCGTCAAGGCAGTGAAAGTTGGCAGTGCGGGAACGCCCGGTCAGCTTCGGGGCGAATTTGACCTGACACATGACATGGGCACATTAAGCGCCAACACCGAGCAGGGTGTTTTCGGCGTGCTGGAACACAGCGAAATCACGGATGGGCAGGCGATCCCCACAGCGTCCTCCGGTGAGGTCCGCGAGGGCAGAGCGGTGATCTACGCCAATGTCAGCGGTGACAGCGTAGATGAGTATGAGATCGAAATTTTGAAGGTGCTGGACCCCACCGGTGCGCAAAATCTCCTCCTGCGGGTAACGGATGAGGATCTGATCGCAAAGACCGGCGGCATCGTGCAGGGAATGAGCGGCAGTCCCATCATTCAGGACGGCAAACTGGTGGGCGCAGTGACCCATGTACTGGTAAACGATCCCACCAAAGGGTACGGAATTTTGATTGAAAATATGCTGAAGGCGGCAGGATAACGGAGGACAAAATGGATTTTGCAAAGGTTCCCATCGGATTTGGTATGGAGCTGGCACAGGACGAGGCGGCAATGCAGCGCTACGCCATCCTGACACAGGAGGAGAAGCGCGCTCTTTTGAAACGTGCGCACAACGCGCGAAGCGAGAAGGAAATGCGCGAGATCGTAGCGAGCATTGCGGGCAATTCGCCTTACGCCTGAGAACAAGTTTGAAAGAGGCAGGGTGAGGATCAATGGAGCGGTGGAAAACAGATCTCCCCATTGGTGTGGGCACAGCACTGATGCAGAACGAGGAAAGCATCGGAAGCTTTTTGGGATTGACTCGCGAACAGAAGCGCGAGATGCTGACCCACTCACTGATCAGCGGTCAGCAGGTCCCGCTTCAGCGCAGCGAATCCAAAACGCAGTAAAAAGCCATGACAGGGGCAAGTTTGCCCCTGTCTTTTTTCGTTTCACAGCAAAAACGTGTTTTCTCCGGTCAATGGTTGACGGGCAAACCCGAAAACGGTATACTAATTTAAAGTAATTACGCATGGGATGTGACCTGATGTATACTGTACCCATTTCCGTTTCTCCCCCTTATTCCGTTCATATCGGCGCGGGGCTTCTCACCCGCTGCGGCGAGCTGACTGCCACAGTAACCGCCTCGCGCCGCTGCGCTCTGGTGTCGGACAGCACCGTTGCGCCTTTGTATGCTCAGGCGGTCACGACCGCTCTGCAAAACGCGGGCTTTACCGTCCACAGCTACGTTCTACCCGCAGGAGAGCAGCACAAGACCCTGCCTGTTCTCTCGAAGCTTCTCTCATTTTTCGCTCAGATCGAACTGACCCGCGCGGATCTTGCCTTCGCCCTCGGCGGCGGCGTGGTGGGAGATATGACAGGCTTCGCCTGCGCCGTCTATCAGCGGGGCATCGACTTTATCCAGCTCCCCACAACACTTCTCGCCGCATGTGACGCTTCCGTAGGCGGCAAGACTGCCGTAGACCTGCCGGAGGGCAAAAATCTTGCCGGCGCGTTCCATCAGCCAAGGCTCGTCATCTGCGATACCGACACCTTTCGTTCCCTCCCCGCTCCGATCTTCTCCGAGGGCATGGCAGAGGTCATCAAGCACGCGCTGATCGCTGACCGTGACCTTCTCGGAAAGCTTCTGCTCGATGATCTTCCCATCGGTGAGCTGGTTCAGCGAAACGTGGAAATCAAGGCATGCTTTGTAAGCGGAGACGAACGGGAGCACGGAAAGCGAAAGCTTCTGAATTTCGGTCACACCCTCGGTCATGCCGTGGAGCGGTGCAGCAATTACTCCATCCCCCACGGCGAAGCGGTAGCCATCGGCATGACTCTTATCTCGCGTGCCGCCGAGCGGCTGGGATACAGTCCCCGCGGAACACTGGACACCGTTCTTTCCCTGCTGCGGCTCTACTCCCTCCCCTGCGAGTGTCCCTACACCGCAGATGAGCTTTTCCGCGCCGCCACTGCGGACAAAAAGCGCTCCGGCGACAGCATAGATATCATTATTTTGAAGAATTTGGGACATGCGGAGGCTCTCCGCTTGACACTTACCCGGCTTCGTGAATTTACGGAGGCAGCCCTATGAATCTCACCCTCTCCCCCACCCGCCTTCACGGCGCGGTAACACCGCCACCCGGCAAGTCGCAGGCGCACCGCTTTATTATCGCCGCCGCCCTCGCACCGGGTGAAAGCGTCATTGAAAACTTTATCCCCAGTGAAGACCTTGAAGCGACACTCCGCGCCGTGGAGACACTTGGAGCGGAGTGGAAACTCAGCGGCAGAACACTGCACATATGTGGAATCTCTGCATCCTCCGCGCCATCCGCTTCACCTCCCCGCATCGACTGCGGCGACTCCGGCTCGACTCTGCGGTTTTTGATCCCTGTCGCCCTCGCCCTCACGGGCGGCGGCATTTTTACCGGATCAGAGCGGCTCATGGAGCGCCCCCTGCAGCCGTACTTTGACCTTTTTAATGAAAAAGGCATTGAATACTCCCTGCAAGATAACACTCTAACCGTTCGCGGCACCCTTACGCCGGGAGAATACCGCCTGCGGGGGGACGTATCCAGTCAGTTCTTCTCAGGGCTGCTCTTTGCCCTGCCCCTGCTGTCCTCTCCCAGCGTTCTGATCCCCACGGCACGGCTGGAGAGCAGCACCTATGTCACGCTGACACTCCACGCACTCAGCGAATTTGGTATCCAGATCCCCGCCACCTGCTCTCTGCCGCCCCAGTACCACATTTCCGGTGACGGCGGATATCAGCCCCGCCGCGTCAGCGTGGAGGCTGATTGGAGCCAGGCAGCGTTCTGGTACGCCGCGCAGTGTATTGGAAACAGCGTTTCCGTGTCCGGTATGAACGACGCTTCCTTTCAAGGGGACCACATTATCACGGAGCATACGGAGCGCATCACAAAAGGCGGAAGCGTCAGCATTGACCTTTCCGGCTGTCCCGACCTTGCGCCGCCCCTCGCCGTCATAGGTGCGCTGATGGATGGTGAGCTGCGCCTTAAAAACGCCGCGCGCCTTCGTCTGAAGGAGAGCGATCGTCTGACCGCTATCGCAGACACACTCAACGCCCTTGGCGCGGATATCATTGTGGAGAACGACAGTCTGATCATTCGGGGCAAGCCCTCGCTCAAGGGCGGCGTGACCGTAGACTGCTATAATGACCACCGCATCGCCATGATGCTTGCCATCGCCGCCACCCGCTGCGCACAGCCTGTCACGCTCACAGGTGCGGAATGTGTTGGCAAATCCTACCCGGGCTTCTGGAAAGATTATCAAACGTTAGGAGGAATCGTCCATGAACACACTGGGCAATAAGCTCCGCGTCACTGTCTTTGGGCAGTCCCACGCGCAGACCATCGGCTGCGTGATCGACGGTCTCCCCGCTGGCTTCCCCCCCGATATGGAGCAGCTCGCCGCCTTTATGGCACGCCGCGCGCCGGGACAGGGTGAGCTTTCCACCCCCCGCAAAGAGAGTGACACTCCCTACATTCTCTCCGGACTGGTGGACGGCGTGACCTGCGGCGCTCCGCTGTGCGCCGTGATCGAAAACACCGGGCACAACAGCGCGGATTATGACGCGCTGAAAAACACCCCCCGCCCCTCCCACGCGGACTTTACCGCGCGGATCAAATTCGGCGACAGCTGTGACCTTCGCGGCGGCGGGCAGTTTTCCGGACGGCTGACCGCCCCCCTCTGCTTCGCCGGGGGACTGGCACTGCAGCTTCTTACGCAAAAGGGTATCCGCATCGCCGCCCACATTGCCCAGATCGGCAGCATTTATGATGCTGTGCCCGATTTTGCCGCTATCGACAATGAGTCGCTGCGGCATCTTGCAAACAAGCGTTTTTCCGTCTTTGATGACTGTGCGGTGCTTGCCATGCAGCAGACCATCGAACACGCCCGGCAGGAGGGCGACTCCGTGGGCGGCGTAGTGCGCTGCTTTGCCGCGGGGCTGCCTGCCGGGCTCGGAGAGCCGATGTTCGGCGGCGTGGAAAACCGTCTCGCGGCGGCACTATTCGGCATTCCCGCTGTCCGCGGCGTGTCCTTTGGAGACGGTTTTGATGCCGCCGCCATGCGCGGCAGCGTCCATAACGATCCCTTTGTGACCAAATCGGGACGGATCGCCACAAAAACCAACCACGCAGGAGGCGTGCTGGGCGGCATCACCACCGGAATGCCGCTGGTGGTCAATGTTGCCATCAAGCCCACGCCGTCCATCGCACGGGAACAGGAAACAGTGGATCTTGCCACCATGCAGAACACCGCGCTGAGCATCCGCGGGCGGCACGATCCCTGCATCGTCCCCCGCGCCGTACCGGTGGTGGAGGCTGTCACAGCGCTGACCCTTTTGGACATGCTGATGGAGGATCAAACATGGAACTGAAAGACTACCGCAAAAAGCTTGACGATATCGACACGCAGATCGTTGCCCTGTTCTGCGAACGGATGGACACGGTGCGCGGCATCGCGGAATATAAAAAAGCACATGAAATGCCCGTTCTCGCCCCGGGGCGGGAAAAGGAAATTCTGGAACGCGTGGGCGCTCTCAGCGGAGACGAGCTCTCCCCCTACGCCAGAACGCTTTTTGAAACGCTGATGTACGTCAGCCGCGAGTATCAGAAAACACTGATGTGAGATAGAGTATTATGATCGAATTTGGACTGCTGGGGGAAACGCTGGGGCACAGCTTCTCCCCCCAACTGCACCATGCCTTTGGCGGCTATGATTATCAACTGCTGCCCACCCCCCGCGAACAGCTTGAAAATCTCTTCGCGGAGCGTAAATTTCGCGGGTTGAACGTCACCATGCCCTATAAGCAGGCTGTTATACCCCTGTGTGACGAGATCGACGGCCGTGCCGCGCAAATTGGGGCGGTAAACACCGTCGTCAACCGCAGCGGACGACTCATCGGACACAACACGGATATCGACGGTCTGCTGTTTATGGCACGACAGGCAGGAGTGGAGCTGAAAGACAAGAAAATTCTGATCCTCGGCAGCGGCGGTACCAGCCGAACCGCACAGGCGGCGGCAAGGGAATCCGGCGCGGCGGAAATGATCGTTATCTCCCGCACGGGCGAAAACAATTATACTAACCTCCACCGCCATGTGGACGCGGAGGTCATCATCAATACCACCCCTGTGGGCATGTTCCCCCGCTGCGGCGAATCTCCCGTTGATCTCGCGCAGTTTCCTCACCTTACCGGTGTGCTGGATGTAGTCTACAATCCCCTGCGCACCGCCCTTCTGATGCAGGCGGAATTTCTCGGCATTCCCTGCGCCGCAGGGCTTTCCATGCTGACGGCACAGGCAAAGCGGGCATCCGAGCTGTTTACCGGCACATCCATCGGTGATGACCGGACGGAGGAGGTTTTCACCGCGCTGCGCAGGCAGCTGGAAAACATTGTTCTTATCGGCATGCCCGGCTGCGGCAAAACAACCATCGCCGCCGCGCTTGGGAAAAAGCTGGGACGGGAAGTTGTGGAGCTGGATCAAATGATCGCAGAGCGGGCAGGCAAGTCCATCTCCGACATTTTCGCGGAGGACGGCGAAGCCGCCTTCCGTGCGCTGGAGCATGAGTGCATCTGCACCGCGGGCGCGCGCACCGGGATCATTATCAGCACCGGCGGCGGCTGTGTGACCGAAGAAAAAAACTATGCCCCGCTGCACCAGAACAGCTTTATCATCCACCTGACGCGGGATCTTTCCCTCCTGCCCACCGCTGGCAGACCTCTCTCCCGTGAGGCAGGAGTCGCCGCCCTTTGGGAGCAGCGGCAGGCATTATATGCGCGCTTTGCCGACGCAGTGATCGACAATAACGCCGCGATCGGGCAAACACTTATGCTGATTGAAAAGGAGCTGAACGCGCGATGAAGATCCTCTTTCTTAACGGTCCGAACCTGAATCTATTGGGCAGGCGGGAACCGGAGATCTACGGAAACCAGACCTATGCCGATCTGGAAGCATATATCCGCTCCTTCTGCCGGGAGCTTTCCATCGACTGCGAGATCATCCAGTCCAACCATGAGGGCACTCTGGTGGATGCCATCCAAAGCGCACTGGACCGGATGAACGCCATCGTCATCAACCCTGCGGCATATACTCACACCAGCATCGCTATTCTGGATGCGCTCAAGGCGGTGGCACTTCCCGCTGTGGAGGTCCATCTTTCCGATGTTTCTCAGCGGGAGGAATTTCGCCGCGTATCCTATGCGGGGATGGCATGCATGAAAACCTTTTCCGGGTACGGCTTTGAGGGCTACCGAATGGCAGCGGAATTTTTGAAAAATCAGGAAAAAGAATAACCTTTTTTCCTCTTCCAGCATACAATAGCCTGAAGACATCGTTTAAGGAGGCTGTTGCTATGGAAAATCCTACCGCCTACGATTACCGGATGTACGACCATATCTGGCAGCGGGTATCCCCGGGCTGTGACCCTTACGGCGATATCCACGCCGCTCAAAACGAACGACAGCATACCGGAGAAATGCCGCCGTCCGCAGGCAGTGGCTCCGCCGAAGCCATGACCATGCCTGCGCCACAGAACGCACAGCCTGCCCCCCGCAGCGAGGATACCCTCCCCCGCGCACAGCTCGACCCCTGCTGCATGGGCAGTGAGGCGATGGAATCCCTTGAGGTTCTGGAGGGCTTTATTGAGGAGGAGCTGGCTCAGCGGAGGTGCTACATGGGTCTTGCCGCCCGTGTCTGCAACAACAGTGCTGCCCGCCTGCTGCGCTCTCTAGCGCAGGAAAAGCTGGAAGCGGCACGGGAGCTGAAAACGGCGTATTATCTCATCACCGGAAGCTGCTACGAGGGGCTTGTGAGCATCGACCACATGTGCTGGAATTCACTGGCAGACGCTCTGCGCTCCTGTTACCACCAGGAGGCATGCAACGGCTTTAATTACCGGAGAGCTGCAGATGAAACGGTGGACACCTGCCTGCAAAAGCTGCTGGGCAGGCTGTCAGAGCGCTCCTTCGCCCGGGCGGACGCGGTCATGGAGCTGCTCGGACACATGATCTGCTGATAGTGAAAAAACGCAGTTGCAAGCCATTGCAACTGCGCTTTTTTATCTGCCTCGTCTTTTTGCAGGCGCGGAATTTCTTTCCCAGAAAACCCCATCGGCATACCCCTGGATCTCCCTGCAGCTCTCTGCCGCCTCCAGCCGCTGCTCCGCCCAGACGCAGTACTGCTTCTCCCGCTCGATGCCAATATAGCGGCGCCCCAGCTTTTTCGCCACAACACTGGTAGTACCCGAACCCAGAAACGGGTCAAGAACGATGTCCCCCGCCGATGAGCTTGCCAGCATGATCTTTGCGATCAGCTTTTCCGGCTTTTGCGTCGGATGGGCGGTATTTTCCGCCATGGACCAGAACGGGATCGTAATATCATCCCAGAAATTTGAAGGGCAGGTATCCCGGTAGCCGCCGGTTTCGTTTTCCGTCCAGTCCTTCGGTTGTCCATCCACCCGGTAAGGCGCGACGACCCTCCTGCGGAGCTTCACCGCATCCAGATGAAAGGTGTACTCGTCGCCATTCGTGGCAAACCAGATGTCCTCCATGCCGTTTTTCCAGTTTGCCTTTGCGCCGCGCCCCTTTTCCCGCTGCCATGTGATGCGGTTTCTGATTTGAAAAAATTCTCCCAGTACCCTGCCCACGATCAGACTGGTCTCCCAGTCGCAGCAAACGTAGATCGACCCGGTTTCCTTTAAAAGCGGCTTCACCGCCCGCAGCCATTGCCGGGTATATTCCTCATAATCGGCAGCCTTTTTCCTTGAAAACGTAGTGCTGTGAAAAGATTTGGTCAAATTGTACGGCGGATCGGCAACGATAAGGTCCACACTTCTTCCGGGAAGCAGGGAACACACCTCGGGCATGTCTCCAAGGATCGTCTTGTCCAGAACAGCATTGATATCTGTCTGTTTCTCTGTAATGGTGACGCAGCGGTCAAGGTAATGCTTTCCTTCCCTCAGCGGAGTATCTATCGTTTTGTTTCTGGCGGTTTTTCCCTTTTCCATACCCTTCTCCCAAGCATCCGTTTTGCGGTTTTCCCCGCTGCACAGCATTTATATTTTAGGCAATTTTCTCCCATTTGTCAAAGGCAGCCGCGTTCTTTTCCTAAAAAGAACAATGTGCCGCAAAAGCGGCACATTGCTCAGGAAAGAGGATATGTATCACATAGGATTTACAGTAGTGTTATTTACCGCAGCCGCAATTACAGCCGCCGGCTTTGCCGCAGCTTCCGCTGCTCGGACAGCCAATGCACTTCTGTCCGTTTTTCTTTGCCCGGTGGACATAGAACGCAGCGCCGCCAAGGATCAGCAGAAGGATCAGACCGACAATAATATCTGTCATACCCGCATCCCCCTTACTTCTTGTTCAGGGCATACTCTGCCTTGACCTGCTTATCAGCTCTGACGCACAGGAACACCAGCACTGCGGCAAAGAGCAGTACAAACACACCGCCGCCGATGGCAGCACCAACGCTCAAGGTCTCGGGAGCGGTGATGAGAGTGCCAATGGTATAAACCAGATAACCGACCGTGTAGCCGGTGGCAAGCTGCAGCGCGATACCGCCCCAGAACCACTTCTTCTGGGTGATCTCGCTGTTCATAGCGCCCAGCGCGGCAAAGCAGGGAGGGGTAAACAGATTGAACATCAGATATGCCAGCGCGGCGACCTTGGTGATGGCAAACACAGCGGCGACCTCACCACCGGCACCCTCTGCCATTTCCAGAGCATCCGTGTCGATCAGATTGGAGATGCCGTAGCACACAGCCAGCGTACCGACAACATTCTCCTTGGCGATAAAGCCGGTAACCGCGGCAGCGGCCAGCTGCCATGCGTGGATGCCGATAATGGGAACCAGTACAAAAGCAATGGGATTGGCGATGCTTGCGAGGATGGAGGTATGCTCCATGCCCTCTTCTACCAGCTGGAGACTCCAGTCAAAGGACTGCATGATAAACACGACTGCGTTGCACAGCAGGATGATGGTACCCGCCTTTACGATGTACGCCCAGCCACGGCTGCACATATCCATGAACGCACGCTTCAGAGAAGGTACCTTGTACTCAGGCATCTCAATAATGAAGAAGGACTTGCGGTTCTTGTGACCGGCGATCTTGTTGACCAGCAGAGCACCCAGCAGGATCAGCGCGATACCGACGAAATACATCAGCGTACCAACCCAGGATGCCTCATCAAAGAAGGCACCCGCAAACAGCGCGATAACAGGCAGCTTCGCGCCGCAGGGCATGAAGGGGGTCAGCATAGCGGTAG
>JAZOBV010000125.1:0-15861 GCA_045596145.1 Candidatus Pelethomonas sp. | reverse complement strand
CCATGGTATCCCAGGGCATAGCCATGCGCAGGATGGTGTCCACACGCTCGCTGCCATCCAGCACCATACCGAAGCCGCCGTTGATGGACTTGCCGATACCAACGCCGCCGCCGTTGTGCAGAGCGATAAGGCTCATGCCGCGGGCTGCGTTGCCGGCGAAGCAGTGGGTAGCCATATCAGCCATGATGTTGGAGCCGTCCTTGATGTTGGAGGTCTCACGGAAGGGAGAGCCGGTTCCGCCGGTATCGTGGTGGTCACGGCCCAGCATGACAGGTCCGATCTCGCCATTGCGAACCATCTCATTGAACTTGAGGGCGATGTTCATGCGGCCCTCGGCATCCTGATAGAGAATGCGGCACTGAGTACCGACAACCAGCTTGTTCTTCTTTGCATCGCGAACCCAGACGTAGTTGTCACGGTCCTGATAGCGGCGGTTGTGCGCCAGAATGTACTCGGCGGCGGCGGCATCGGTCTTGTCCAGATCCTCGCTCTTGCCGGAGAGACAGCACCAGCGGAAGGGACCATAGCCGTAGTCAAAGAGCTGGGGACCAAGGATGTCTTCCACGTAGGAGGGGAAGATGAAGCCGTCCAGATCGTTCTCACCGTTCTTGCAGATGGACTTCACGCCGGTATCGTAAACAGCCTTCAGGAAGCTGTTGCCGTAGTCGAAGAAGTAGGTGCCGCGGTCATGGAACTTGCAGATCATCTCATAGTGACGCTGGAGGGTCTTGTCAACCAGCTTGTTGAAGCCCTCGCGGTCCTCGGCGAGCATACGGGTACGCTCCTCGAAGGTCAGACCCTGAGGGCAGTAGCCGCCGTCATAGGGAACGTGGCAGGAGGTCTGGTCGGAGAGAAGATCGATGGTAACATTCTTCTCGTAGAGGTACTCCAGCAGATCAACAACGTTGCCGTGATAAGCAATGGCGCAGGCCTCCTTCTTGGCGAGCTTCTCCTGAGCGATCTTCAGAACCTCGTCCAAATCGCTGCTGCGCTCACTGACCCAGCCCTGAGAGTAGCGGGTCTCGATACGGGAATCATCGACCTCGGCAATGATGGAAACAGCACCGGCGATCTCAGCGGCCTTGCCCTGAGCGCCGCTCATGCCGCCAAGACCAGCGGAGACGAACAGACGACCCTTAAGATCCTCGTCCTGGGGAATGCCCAGCACCAGACGACCGGCGTTCAGCAGGGTATTAAACGTACCGTGGACGATACCCTGAGGTCCGATGTACATCCAGCCGCCGGCGGTCCTCTGACCGTAGTTGGAAACACCGATGGCGGCGGCACGGTTGAAGCCGTCCAGATTATCAAACAGACCCACCATCAGACCGTTGGTGATGATAACACGGGGTGCCATCTTGTGGGAACGGAACAGACCCAGAGGATGACCGGACATGACGACCAGAGTCTGCTCGTCGGTCAGTGCCTCGAGGTACTTCTTGAGCAGGCGGTACTGCATCCAGTTCTGGCAAACCTGACCGGTCTCACCGTAGGTGACCAGCTCATAGGGATAGAGTGCCACAGCAAAGTCCAGATTGTTGTCGATCATGACCTGGAATGCCTTACCCTCGATGCAGTTGCCCTTGTACTCGTCAATGGGCTTGCCGTGGAGGTTGCCGGCGGGACGGAAGCGGTAACCGTAGATACGGCCGTGCTCCTCCAGCTCTCTGGCAAACTCCTCCGCCATCTGGCGGTGGTGCTCCTTGGGGATATAGCGCAGAGCGTTGGCGATAGCCAGCTCCTTATCATTCTCGCTCAGCTTGGACTCACGGTAGGGAGCACGGCGAATACCGGGGGCAAATTCGGGGTACTCGGGCAGGACGTGGTCCAGCTCAAAAACCTTTGCGTTCAGATCCATGTTGGTTCCTCCTTATCAATGTCCCGCCCCCTTTGCGGGGGCAGCAAAAATTACACGTTGATGGTGCCTGCGGCGGCCTCGACAGCTCTCACGAAGCTGTGGTCGATGAGGACACTCTCGCAGTTGTTGATATCCTCGAACAGAGGACGGTCATCCTCCAGAGCGGCGCAGACCTTACGGATGGATTCGTAGGCAGGCTTGGTACCCCTGCCCAGCTTGTCATTGTTTCCGGCAAGGTCAATAGCCTGGCAGGAGCACATGATCTCCATAGCCAGAACACGGCGGACGTTAGCAAGGATCTCGGCAGCCTTGCGGGCGGCGATGGTGCCCATACTGACATGATCCTCCTGACCTGCGCTGGAGGGGATGGAGTCAACACTGGCGGGATGGGCCAGAACCTTATTCTCGCTGACCAGCGCGGCAGCGGAGTACTGGACGATCATGAAGCCGGAGTTCAAGCCGCCGTTCTTCACGAGGAATGCGGGGAAACCGCCGAGGTCGGGGTTCACCAGACGCTCCAGACGGCGCTCGGAGACGTTGGCAAGCTCGGCAAGCGCGATACCCAGGAAATCAAAGGGCAGAGCCATAGGCTGACCGTGGAAGTTACCGCCGGAGATACCCTGCTCGGTCTCCTTGAAGATGATGGGGTTATCGGTGACGGAGTTGATCTCGATCTCCACCTTGGACTTGATGTAGTTGATGGCATCGTGGCTGGCGCCGTGGATCTGAGGCACGCAGCGCAGGGAGTAAGCATCCTGCACGCGGATCTCACCCTGACGGGTGGTGTTGCCGCTCTCGCTGAGCAGCTGGCGCAGGTTGGCGGCGGTTGCACGCTGACCGTCATGGGGACGGACATCGTGGAGGCGGTGATCCAGAGCGTCAATGACACCGCGGTTGGCCTCGAAGCTGAGGGCGGCGGCGATATCGGCCACCTTCACCAGCTCCAGAGCATCGTAAACAGCCAGAGCGCCCACACTGGTCATGGCCTGAGTGCCGTTGATGAGTGCCAGACCTTCCTTGGCAACCAGCTCAATGGTGGGAATGCCGGCACGCTTCATGGCCTCAGCGCCGTCCAGCACCTCGCCCTCGTACTCGGCCTTGCCCAGACCCAGCATAGGCAGAACCATGTGGGACAGGGGAGCCAGATCGCCGCTGGCGCCCAGAGAGCCCTTTTCGGGGATCACGGGAGTGACACCGCGGTTGAGCATCTCGATAAGGGTCTCCACCACGCACAGACGGGTACCGGAAAAGCCCTTGGAGATATTGTTCACGCGCAGCAGCATGATGCCGCGGGCAACATCACGGGGGAAGGGATCGCCCGCGCCGACAGCGTGGGTGATAATGAGGTTCTTCTGCAGCAGCTTGCACTCATCCTGAGAGATGGTCACGTTGCTGAAACGGCCAAAACCGGTGGTGATACCGTAAACAACACGCTCCTCCTCCACCAGCTTGTCCACGACTGCGCGGGAGGCAAGAATGTTCTCCTTGGCCTCCTCAGAGAGAACGACCTTGACATTATTGCGGCAGACAGCTGCCACTTCGTCCAGAGTCAGGGTACGGCCTGTGATCAGTACAGTTTCCATAGTCAAAACCTTTCTTTTTTTGATATTCCGGTGACATTGGTAAAAAGATATTTTTTGCTAAAAAGTCATCTTGTTTATTGTACATGATTTGCCGCAAAAAGACAACTGTAAAATCTATTTCTTTTTATTATTTTTTGCGAAAAAAATCATAAGATCGCCCCTGTCACGCTGCCAAATCCGTGACAAAGGCGATCTTTTGTTCAAAATTCTCTATCTCGCTGTTTTGGTGTTTCGTTAGCGTGCTACATTGATTTCGAGGGAAGCTCTCCAATCAGCCGCACCAGCTCTTCCCTGCCAACCAGAAGATTCACCGCCTCCAGCATAGCGTTGGTGGTCATACGCTCGGGGAGGGACAGCTTTTTCAGCAGTGCGGCGCGGCGCTCCGCGCTGTTCGCGCCTCCGGTCAGCCCCAATTCAAAGAGATCTGTTTTTGTGACAGGAGTGCGCTGCTGCCGGGTTTCTCCATCCTCAAAGGTCGCCCCCGCCCGCTCCAGAGCAGCGAGCAGCACCTCCGGCTTCATGCCCTCCACGCCCAGCTTACCTTCTTTTCCGGGAGTGGCTTTCCGCCGTTCCTTTCCATAAATATCAGGGATATAGGCGTGCTTGATCTGATGTTTGGGGATCGCGCCCTTCAGAAAATTCCGGATTACGAATCCCGCGCCGTCACTGTCGGTGAGAACGATAAGCCCCCGCTCTGCCGCCAGCCGCCGAAGAAGGGCAAGGCGTTCCTTATCGTTGAACACACCGAAACCGCCTGTTTCCACCACAGTAGCGTCAACCACCTGCTTGAGGGCATTTTTATCGTACCGCCCCTCCACCACGATGACCTCGCGGATACGTCTCATTTCCGCACCCCCTGCGCCAGCTCCATCAGGAGGAATTTCAGCTCATCTGCGCCATCCACGCCGCTGACGCTTTTGATGCGCAGATCCGTTTCATAGCACCGCTTCACCGCCTTGGCGCACCACCCACGGCTCACGCGTCTGGCGTTGTCCATCAGAAGCTTCGCCGGATAATCCGAGCGCATGTTCCAGCGCTCCATGAGCCAGAATTTGTCCTTTCCGGTGTCCAGCGCGATACGGGCGGTGTGCAGCTTGCGCAGTTCCTTTCCGATGAGGGCAAGGATCATAAACGGCTCCTCCTGCAGCTTCAAAAGCGAGCCGAGAACCTCTGCCGCCTTATCAAAATCGCCCTTGGACACGGCGTTTGTCATCTCAAACACCTGCGCCTCCAACACCGGCGCGGCGACTGCGTCGATATCTGCCTTTGTGATCCGCTCCGTGCGGGCATAGGAGGCGATCTTGGCGATCTCGGGGATCAGTCCGTTCATCAGACTGCCGCAGGTAAAAATGAGATGCTCCGCCGTGGGCGCGTCGATAGTGTGTCCTGTCGCCTTGAAGCGGCGGGACACCCATTTCAAGATCTCGCTCTGGCTCTGTTCCTCAAATTTCACCACCTGCGCCGTCTTATCCAGCGCGGCGCAAAGCTTCTTATACGTCTTGTTCGGCTTGTACTCGATCTGGTCGTACACCAGCACCAGACAACAGTACTCCGGGAAATCCTCCAGCAGGGCAATGATGCCGTTTCTCTGCTCCTCGTTCAGCTTAAAGAGGTCAAGATCCACGATCTGTACCATAGTGCGCTGTGCCATCATGGGCATCGCCTCGCAGATCTCCTGCAAAAGCTGAGCCGTAACGCTCTTACCCTCCAGACGATGGAAATTAAACTCCTCAAACCCCTCCGGCACCAGCCGTTTGCGCATCTCGGTGAGATAATACTCCCGCAGGTAGCTCTCCTCGCCATAGAAGATATATATTGTTTCCAACGTGTCCGCGTCAAGATCGGCGCGGAATTTATCGTACCCGGCGTTGCCGCCTTTCTTTTTGACAGCCATTCAGACCGCCTCCTATTTATGGACTCGAATTAAAATATTGCCCTGCCAGTCGGTGCGGTACAGCTCACAGCCATAGAACGCCATACGCTCCATCGCCTCCACCGTGGGATGCCCATAGCTGTTCTCCCCCACGCTGATGATACCGACCTCCGGCATAATTTCACTTAAAAACTCCTCGGATGTAGAGTACCTGCTGCCATGGTGTCCCACCATCAGCACCTCGACATCCGGCAGGTCATAGGTCTCGATCAGCAGCCGCTCCGTCGACATGCCCATATCTCCGGTGATCAAGAGATCAAATTCTCCGGCGGTGCACAGCACAGTCAGTCCCTCCTCGTTGACCTCACCGAAAGTAAGCTGAGGATAAACTGTGAGATGGGCATTTTCCAGCGGTGCAAATGTCACCGCGTCAACATAGCACACATCAACACCGTAACGTGCCGCCAAAGCAACCACCTCGTCATGCAGGGCGCTGTCCTCCTCCGCCACCCGGGGGATCAGCAGCGTTTTGACCGTCACACGCGCCAGAAGCTCGTCCAGTCCGCCCGCGTGATCCTTATGATAATGGGTCAGCACCACATAGTCAAGGTCATTCCAGCCGTAAAGCCGCATAGCATCCGTGACACATGCCCCGCTGCCCCGCAGATTATAATGCGTTCCGCAGTCGATCAATGCAGTGGTTTCACCGGAATTCAGAAGCGTTGCCGCTCCCTGCCCTACATCCACCGCCACCACGGTAAGCGCGTCATTTTCCACCATTTTGATTGGCATCATCTGTGCCGCCCGGAGAGAAATCACGGATAAAACAGCGGCAAGCGCATATTTCCACCGTCCATCTTTGGAAAACCAGCAAACGCCGAGCATTGCGTACGCCAGCACCAGCCACATGGTCATTGCGCTGCTCCCAAAGCTCACGGCATGTCCCGGCACTTTCGCGGCAAAGCCCGCGATCCATAGAACATAATCCACCAGCAGTTCCGGAAAAAACGCCAGTGCCGCCGCGCCGGGCAGCATAGTACATATGACTGTCAGCAGCAGTGCGCAGGCGAATAACATCTGGATCACCGGCAGCACCAGTAGATTGGACAACGGTGAGATCAGCGCGATAGACCGAAAATAATACGCGCTGATAGGCGCGGTGAAGACAAGAGTGCCGATACTGGCACTGAGTCCCGCCGAGAATGCCGCCCACAGCTTTTTCGCTCTGCGCTTTTTCCACCTGCGCAGTCCGCTCAGCGCGGAATAGATCCGGGGCGAGACCACCAGCAGTCCCGCCACCGCAGCGAAGGAGAGCTGAAAGCTCACCGATCCGGCGGCATAAGGATTTGCCAATAAAATCACCAGCGCGGCAGCTCCCAGAGAGGTTGGCGTATCGCTTTCCCTGCCAAACAGCGGCGCGGCAAGCACAAATCCCACCATCACGCAGGCGCGCACCACTGACGGTGTCGCGCCGACCATCAGCATATAGATGATCAGCACCGGATATCCCACCGCTGCGCTCAAAACCGGCGTATTTGCCACCAGAAGGCTCATCAGCGCGATCAGAAAGCCGCAGTGCAGTCCCGAAACGGCGGTCAGGTGCATCAAACCGGATTCCTCCAGATCAGTAATGCTCTGCTCGTCCAGAGAATCCCGTTCTCCTGTCAGCAGTGCGAGAATAAATCCCCGCGCGTCCTCGTCAAAAGTCCTCTCCACAGCAGCGCACAGTGTGCGTCTGAGATGCTGCGGGAGATAGCGGAGAAATTCTCCGTCACTACGGCTGACTGTCATCTCTCCTTGGGGATACAATCGCAGAAAAATGCCCTGCGCAGTGTAATAGCTGCTCTCTTTTCCGCCGACCTCCAATGCGCTGCTGCATTTCACCGTTCCGTTCAACCTGTCCCCCGGCGAAAGCTCCAACAGAGCGGCATCGCCGTAGTACATCAATTTCCCGGAGATGCCCTCCGCCCGAACCACGCACCGCGCGCCGTAATCGCGCGCCTCGGGATATTCAATCAGTTCCAGTTCGACCGTCAGTTCTTTTCCAACCAGCTCCTCTGCAGGCACGATCCGAAGCTCGGTATAGCCCCACAGCCACAGAAGACCGCAGGCAAGCCCAGCCGAAACCACCAGCACCACCGCCCGCTTTTCCTCCCAAAGCCATGCCGCAGCCAGCCCCAGCGGCCATACCGCTGCGGCTGTAAAAAGCTGCCACTCCCCCGGCAGAACCGTCTGACCGGCGAAAACGCCCAGCACAAACGGCAGCGCAAAGCACAGAAGCGGTCTTAACATCTTCAGTTCGTCAATGCTTCTCTGGCAAGACGGATCGCAGACGCGTCCGTGCGCCAGACCTGAAACTCGCTGATGCCGGGCAGTCCCATAGAGACCTCGGCGTTACGGAAGGTCATGCCGCTGTCCAAAACACTTTTTCCGGAGAGATGAAAGGCATGGGCAGCGGGATACTCGGTGCGAAAATCAGCGATCATTGCCGCCGAAACGCCCGCGCCAATGAGAATATCCGCCCGCCCCGCCGCCTTCTCCAGCAGCGTGCCGATGATCTCACGCCCCGCCCATGCGTTCGCCTTCTGTCCGGAAGTGAGGATCGTGTCCACCCCCAGTGCCAACGCTTCCTCCAGTGTCTTCATGGGATCACGGCACACATCGAACGCCCTGTGCATCGTCACATGAATGCCGCCTGCCGCGGCGATCATGCCGGACATTTTCTCCTTGTCCAGCGAACCATCGGCACAAAGCGCGCCGATGACCACAGCATTTGCGCCATGCGCGGCAAACCACTCGATCTCCCGGCACATGACGGCATATTCCGCGTCTGTGTACAAAAAATCTCCAAAGCGGGGACGGATCAGAACATTGACCGGGATATCCACCGCCGCACGAACTGCATCAAACAACACAAAGGACGGCGTTGTTCCGCCGATGATCAGATTGCCGCACAGCTCCAGCCGCGTCGCCCCGCCCTCTGCGGCGGCGATGGCTGACTCCACGCTGTCCACGCATACTTCCAGAACGTATTTTTCCATATTATTTCACCGTGCCTTCTGCCAGATAGTACAGCGTAGCGGCAGCGGCTCCGGTAGCACCGCCCACCTGATGCTGCCAGACGGGAGAGGAGCAGTCCGCCGTGCCCGCGATGTCCAGATGCATCCAGGGCAGCTCCTCAGCGAAACGCTTGATGAACAGCCCCGCCGCGATCGCGCCGCAGCCGTCCTTTGTGGTGTTGCGCACATCGGCATAGTCGCTCTCGATCAGCCGTTCATACTCGGGATAGGTGGGGATACGCCAGAACCGCTCACCGGACTTCTCCGATGCACGCTCCAATGCCGCAAACCACTCATCATTGTTTGTCATAACACCGGTCGCCACATGCCCCAGCATGGCATAAATGGCACCGGTGAGGGTGGCGGCATCTACCAGCTTCGTTGCCTTCTCCTCGCGGATCGCCCAAGTGACCGCGTCACACAGGAGCAGACGCCCCTCCGCGTCAGTATTCAGCACCTCGATGGTCTTTCCGGAGAAGGAAGTGACCAGATCACCAGGCAGGCTGCTGGTGGGGGAAATGCGGTTTTCGCAGGCAGGGATCACCGCCGTCACATTCACCCGCACGCCGTTTGCCGCCAACGCACAGACAGCGCCCGCAACTGCCGCGCCGCCTGCCATATCGCCCTTCATGCCCGCCATGGAGTTTGCCGCCTTCAGACAATAGCCGCCGCTGTCGCAGGTAACGCCCTTGCCCACATAGCCAAGGCGCTCGCCGCTCTCCGGCGCACCGTCATAGCGCAGAACGATCAGACAGGGCGGGTTGCCGCTGCTGTCACCCACGGACAGCATAGCGCCCAGACCACGTTCGGCAAGCTCATCGCGCTCATACACCTGCACCGTGACCGGCAGTTCCTTTACCATTTCCGTCAGCGCGGCGGCAAAAAGCGCGGGCGTGAGCAGATTTGCGGGGCGGTTTACAAGATTGCGCACCTGCAGGATCGCCCTCGCCAGCTTTACAGCGGCGGCAAGCTCATCATCATTCCAGCCCTCACCATCGGCATAGACCGTGATGGCAGGCTCGCAGCGGTCCTCCAGCGTAAATTTCGGACGGTACGCGCCGCCATAGATGCCCTCCACCGCGGCAAAGATACCCTCACGCCCCAGTTTCGCCGCGGGAGTGAGGTCAAAAACACAGCTTTCATACTTCAGCTCCAGCGCGCATTTCACCGCCTTGCCGTAAGCCTCCTTGCAGGCAAGAACATTCCATTTCTCCCCCATACCAACGGTGATGGCGGTAGGCTGACTGTCGCTGAGATGATAGCGTGTCCGGAGATATTCTCCCTCCATAGGCAGGATGCGTGCCTCTACTGCTTCGTTTGTGTACCGTTTCATAGCCGTTTTCCTCTCCTCCGCCGTGCGGATATCAATAATGTTTTCATTTAGTTTATCAAATAAAGCGCTGTTTTCCAAGACCTCGCCGAAGAAATTATTCGCTGCATAGAAGTTTTCACCCTTGGTATGATAAGACAAAGAGCATCGCAAGGAGGCTGCCATGAACATCACCACCGCAAGCCGCACATTCCAGCTTTTAAAAAGCATCTGTGACACCAAAAGTGCCACCGAGAGCTTTCTCCCCCCATCCGGTGAGAAGCTCTCTCTGCCGCTGCGCGCCGCGCAGCAGCCCTTTGACCGCGTCACACCGGAATCACAGGGTATCCCGTCCGACCATATCCGCCGCTTTCTGGAGGAGCTGGGACAGGGGGATGACCTCTACACGCAGACCGTGCTTGTCCTCAGAAACGGGAAGCTGCTCTGTGCCGCCGCCTACGGCGCGCAGACGCTGGACGCACCCAAATACACCTTCTCCGCCTGCAAATCCATTACCTCTCTTGCCATCGGTCTGCTGTTTGACGATGGGCTGCTGCACCCAGAAGACAGGATCGGAGAGCTTTTTACCGATCTGCTGACTCCTGCGGCTCTGCGCCGCCTGCGGGATCTCACCGTGGAGGATCTTCTGACCATGCGAAGCGGCATTCAGTTTTCCGAAGCCCAGTCCGCCACAGAGCGCGACTGGCTCCACGAGATTCTGAACACCCCCTTCATAACCGAGCCGGGCACGGTTTTCCACTACAACAGTCTGAACACCTATCTTCTCGCCGCAATCGTCTGCCGTGTCAGTGGCGAAAGCATGGTAAGCTTTCTTGAAAAGCGCCTGTTTATCCCCATGGGGATCACCGATATTTTATGGGAACGCAGCAGCGAGGGCATAGAAAAAGGAGGCTGGGGACTTTATATCCGCGCGGAGGATATCGCAAAGCTGGGGCAGCTCGTTTTGAACGGCGGTGTGTGGAATGGTCAGCAGCTCATCTCCCGCGCCTATCTCACCGCCGCCACGACCGCCCATGTAACGCCTCCGGTGGAGACGGGAGAATTTGATTACGGGTATCAGATCTGGGTGGGACGCAGGGAAAACACTTTTCTTTTCAACGGTATGCTGGGTCAGAACGTCCTTGGCTACCGTGACAGCGGCATTCTGATCGTCACCAACGCGGGAGCGGATACCGATTATCAGGAGGGGCGGTTCTTTGAGATCGTCAGCCGCTACTTCGGCGGAGCATTCCCGGAGCGTCTTCCCGAGGACACGGAGGCACGGGCGCGTCTGGCTGACTGCGTCAAAGCACTTTCTTATTACAACCGTCCCCCCGAAACACTTGACGGGCGTGCTGACCGCTTTCTGGACCGAAGCTTCACCGCCGTCGATCCCCACGCGCCGTCCACCGGACTTCTGCCGGTGCTTTTACAGATCGTGCACAATAATTACACCTCCGGACTCACCTCTCTCGCTCTGAGCCGGCGGGGAGATCTCCCCGAGCTGATCTACCGGGAACACGATGCCGTCCACCGCCTGCCCATCGGTCTTGGGACACCGTATATCAGTGAGCTGTCCTTTCAGGGCGACTGCTTCCGCATCGCCGTCCACGGCCGCTTCACCCATGACGAGGAGGAACGTCCGGTATTTTATATTCGTCTTGATTTTCTGGAAACGCCCTCCGTGCGGATCCTCAAGCTGATCCTCACCGATGACGGTCTGCTGCTCCGGCAGTCCGAGACCCCCGGCGTTCCCTATCTCTGTGATAAGCTCCGCGCCGCGGCGCGCCAGCCGCTTCTAAAGCCCCTCCTGCTGCTCGCCGCAGGAGGAACCGAGGATGATTTTCTCCATTACAAGGTGCGGCGCATTATGGCTCCGGAGGTGCGGTTAAAGGCAGGCAACAAATAGATCAGAGCTGATCTCCCGCAAACAGATCAATTTTTTGAATTTCGACGCACTTTCCGTCCTCAAATGTAAACCGGACGATCCACGGCATCAGACTGCGGATAGCTTCAAATTCTTCATAACCAAAGGACGGCTCAAAATAGTTGATGACTGTGCTCAGAGCGGTGCCGTGGCTGCCGATCACGATGTTTTTATCTCTGTTTTCTTCCAAAACACGGTAAAGGGCGCGGATATTGCGCTCCTGCACCTCCCGCAGGCACTCGCCGTCAGAGAGCTTGTAGGAAAAATCCTCCCACTGGTGCCGCGCAAAGCTCTCAAAATCCTCGATCCAACCGCTGTCGATCCTGCGCTCACGAAAATCATCGATCAGCGTGACAGTCAGCCCGCGCTGATCGGCATACTCCTTCACGGTATCCACAGAACGGCGGAACGGGCTGGAGAAAACGGCATGGATATCCTTATCGCTTAGAAATTCCGTGACCAGCTTCCGGTCTGCCAGTCCCTTTTCCGTCAGCTCACGGGTCATGTCGTCGTGGTTCCTGTAATTTGGCTGGGCGTGGCGCACAAAATATACGTTTGTCATACGCACTTCTCCTGTCGTCCTAAAAGATTTGGTAAAATATTAGCATAATTGGGGAGAGGGCGCAACTTTTTCCTGTTCACTTCGTCTAAAAAACAACGAGCGACGGCTCGACTCATCTATGGAGGTGCGACTATGAAACGTTTCTTTTCCTTATTTCTTGCGCTGGTTCTGACACTGTCGGTTTCAGGCTGCGGTGAAAAAAGCAGCCGTGGAACAACAAATCTGATGGAGGGCATTAATGCCCGCGTGATCAATACCCGGCCGGATACCGCTGCCGGAACAGCGGCAGTGACGGACTTTGGCATTCGTCTGGTGCAAAACAGTCTGGAGGACGGCGAAAATCTTCTGATCTCTCCCCTGTCGGTAATTTCCGCCCTCGCCATGACTTCCAACGGCGCAATGGAAGCCACCAGAACGCAGATGGAGGAAACCTTCGGCATGTCCATCGAAGCTCTGAACAGCTACCTGCGCTGGTACATTGACTCCCTGCCCCAGGGAGAGCATTACAGCCTGCGGCTTGCCAACTCCATCTGGATGACTGAGGACGCAAGATTTACACCCGAGCAGGAATTTCTTCAGATCAACGCCGACTACTACGGCGCGGATATCTATACCGCCCCCTTTGATGAGTCCACAAGGGATTCCATCAACCAATGGGTAGAGGACAAGACCGATGGAATGATCGACCGGATCCTGAACAAAATTCCCGATGAGGCGCTGATGTATCTGGTCAACGCGCTGGCGTTCGAAGCGCAATGGAGCGATATTTATGAAGATCATCAGGTGCGCGACGGTATTTTCACCAGAGAAGACGGCACTGAGCAGGATGTCGAGATGATGCACAGTCAGGAACACCGCTATCTCTCGGACGAGCTTACCACCGGATTTATCAAGAGCTACGAGGACCGTTCCTACGCCTTTGTTGCCCTGCTGCCCAGAGAAGGGATCCCGATGGAGGACTATATCGCGGCTCTGACCGGAGACAGGCTTCAGGCACTTTTGAGCAGCGCGGAAAATACGCCGGTGCTGACCTCCATGCCGAAGTTTGAGACCGAATACAGCGTGGAGCTGTCTGATATTCTGGTGAGCATGGGCATGCGGGACGCTTTTGACCGGACAATGGCTGACTTCTCCGCTCTTGGCACGTCTGAAGACGGCAACATCCACATCGAAAGAGTGCTGCACAAGACCTATATTTCCGTGATGGAACAGGGTACCCGTGCAGCGGCGGCAACGGTCGTTGAGCCGACAGACACGGCCTCCATGCCGCCGGATAAGATCCAGGAGGTACATCTGGACCGCCCGTTTGTGTATCTTCTGATCGACTGCGAAAATGGACTTCCCTTCTTTATCGGCGTTCTGATGGATTCTGAAAAATAAAAACTTCTCTTGCGTTCATTTTTTGCGGAGCGTATAATAGCGGCATAAGGAACCCAAAAAGGAGTGCTGCTATGAAAAAAAGAAAGATCCTGCGTACTGCCGCTGTTATTCTTGGCTCGATTGCCCTGCTCTGGCTGATTCTATTTCTGCTGCCCAGACAGCAGAATTTTGAGGCTGACAACCCCATGCGGCGGGATGGCGCGCTACCGATCCTCATTGCCCACGGCGGCGGAAACGGAGAATTTCCCGACAACACACTGGAAGCATTTTACAATGCCTACAGCGTCGATCCCCGGGTTATGATGGAAACCGATGTCAGTATCACGAAGGACGGCGTGGTGATCCTCTCCCACGACACTACGCTGGACCGCAAAACCAACGTCACCGGTGCCATCGCGGATTGGAATTATTCCGATTTAATAGAGCAAAAGGTGGATTTTGGTTACACAAACAGCATGAAAAACGGTGTCCGCATAGGCGAATTGGATCACTTTTCCGATGAAAACGGCGTGGACAAGTATCCCTCCGATGTGGAGTACCCCGATGGCATCGAACCGAGAGACGAGACCGTGTTCCTTGCCACCACGCTGGAGGAACTGCTGACCGCGTTCCCGGAAAACCGTGTCAATGTTGAGATCAAGCAGTCCGGTGAGCTGGGACTGCGTGCACTGCGGGAGATCCTTCGCCTGCTTGAAAAGCACGATGCCTTTGACCGCGTTGTGCTGGCAAGCTTCCACGAGGAGATGTATGATGAATTCAAGCGTCTGAAAGACAGCGGCGAAGTGCCGGACAACTTTATGTTCTCCCCCGCCTACGATGCCGCGACAGAGTTCTTTATTCTGCAGCTTCTGGGCGTGGATCTGTTCTTTGGCGACAAAATGTGCGTCTTCCAGCTCCCCACCGAGGAATACGGCTTTGATCTGGCGACCCGTGGAATGATCCGCGCGGCAAACCGTCACAATCTCGCGGTGCATTACTGGACGATCAACGACATTGAAGAAATGAAGCATCTCATTGAGATCGGCGCGGACGGCATCATGACCGATTACCCCCACCGGCTCAAGGAGGTCTATGACTCCATCGGAGAATAAGACATACACAAAGGAAACCACCGCAGGACGCGTATCCTGCGGTGGTTTCTTTCGTTGTGAAGCGGGCGCGGGATCAGGCAGGCTCGCCGGTGACTCTCTCCCGAAACAGCAGAGAAACGCACCACAGACCTGCAATGCCCACCAGCGAATAGATGATACGGGCAAGAACGCCCATCTGTCCGCCGAAGATAAAGGCCACCAGGTCGATCCCGAAGAGTCCGACCGTTCCCCAGTTGAGCGCGCCGATGATCACCAGTACCAGCGCAAGGCGGTCCCATAACATACAGCACACCTCCCTTCCAGTGTAAGCCTTATGGCTTCCTCTCTAGTCTGTCCGATTCTTTCCCCGCTATTCCAAAATAAAAATTTTCATATCGACGCATTTTTCCATTGCATTGGTTTTGGAAATTTTGTATAATGTCAGCAGCATAGGTGCAGCGGTTGTTGGACAATCTGCCCTGCGCCGCCACAAATGATGGAGGAACACTATGAATCAGAAATTTCTGAAGCTCGGCGTTAAGCCTGCTGACATTCTGCTGCCCCGTGAGGCCGACATGAGCCGCTGGGCAGTCGTTGCCTGCGACCAGTTCACCTCTCAGCCCGAGTACTGGGCGGAAGTTGACCGCATCGCCGGTGGCGCTCCCTCTACCCTGCGTCTGATCCTGCCCGAAAGCAAGCTCAACGACCCCAATGTTGAGGAGCACATCGCAAACATCAACCGCGCTATGGACGACTATCTCGCCCGCGATATCTTCAAGACCTACGGCGACAGCGTCATCTACATCGAGCGTACCCAGTCCGACGGCGCTGTCCGCCACGGTCTGGTCGCCGCCTGCGATCTGGAGCAGTACGACTACACCCCCGGCTCCGGCTCTCTGATCCGCGCCACTGAGGGCACCGTTCTGGAGCGCATTCCTCCCCGTGTCCGCGTGCGTAAGGACGCTCCCATCGAGCTGCCCCACGTCATGCTGCTGGTGGACGATCCCAAGCGCACCTGTGTCGAGCCCATCACCGCCGAAGTTGACAAGATGGAAAAGGTCTACGACTTTGAGCTGATGATGAAGGGCGGCCATCTGAAGGGCTGGAAGCTCAATGACGAGCAGATCGACCGTCTGGCCGATGCTCTGGAGGCTCTGACCACCGCCGAGGAGATCGAGGTCAAGTACGGTCTCAAGGGCGTTGCTCCCCTGCTGTTCGCAGTGGGTGACGGCAACCACTC
>JAZOBV010000124.1:0-56237 GCA_045596145.1 Candidatus Pelethomonas sp. | reverse complement strand
GGCTCACAGAACGACATGGCTACGATCCGACTTGACCGTGCATGAAGGTGGAGTAGTTCATACCGTTGAGCTTGCAAGCAGCGCTGATACGGGTGATCCACAGCTTGCGGAAATCTCTCTTCTTCAGGCGGCGTCCCTTGTAAGCGTAGGTCAGGGACTTCATCACCTGCTGGTTAGCCATCTTGAAGTGCTTGGACTTGGAACCCCAGTAGCCCTTAGCCATCTTCAGGATCTTATTTCTTCTCTTACGGGTCATCATTGCGCCCTTAACTCTTGCCATTTGTAAAAGCCTCCTATTCTAAAGCGTAACGTATTTCTTACTTGTAGGGGATCATCTTGCGGATCGTGGCCTCGTTGGTCACGTCGGCATAGCCGCCGGCACGCAGACGACGAGTACGCTTGGTATCCTTCTTGGTGAGGATGTGGCTCTTAAAAGCCTTGGCGCGCTTGACCTTACCGCTCTTGGTCAGGTTGAATCTCTTCTTAGCACCACTATGGGTCTTCAGCTTAGGCATAATTGAATACTCCTTCCGTATGTTTCCTTTTGCTTTGGCAAAAATGATTAACGATTATTTTTTAGGGGACAGGAACATAGACATGTTCCGACCCTCAAGCTTGGCGCCTTTATCGACACTGGACACCTCGGCGCACTGCTCCGCAAACTCATCCAGGAGCTTCTTGCCGATCTCGGTATGAGCCATCTCACGACCGCGGAAACGGACAGAGACCTTCACACGGTTACCATCGGCCAGGAACTTATGAGCGTTCTTCAGCTTGACATTGAAGTCACCCGTATCGATACCCGGCGACATGCGGATCTCCTTGATCTCCACAACGTGCTGGTTCTTGCGGGCTTCCTTCTCGCGCTTGCCCTGCTCAAAACGGAACTTACCGTAGTCCATCAGCTTGCACACAGGGGGGACAGCCTGGGGAGAGATCTTGACCAGATCCAATCCCTGCTCATCGGCAATTTTCAGAGCCTCGTCAGCGGACATAATGCCCAGCTGCTCACCCTCACTGCCGATCAGACGCAGTTCCTTGTCACGAATTTCCTCATTCAGTTGATGCGTTACACTGCTAATAACCGAAGCACCTCCTTCAACAAATTGCCCAAAACACATTGGTCTGTAAAACAAAAAATGCGAATGCACACAGCATCCGCACAGCACAACACGTCCCGGTTGGGACGAATCTGTTACCATCTTGACCCTTTCGCTTTGCTGAGGGTGAGGCGGACGCTACCAGCCTTCTTTGTTTTACTTAGGTGAGTATACCAGTACTTTTCCCATTTGTCAAGCATTATTTTTAATTTTTTAATTTGGAATAGAATCCGCACAGCGGGACACAATATCGGCGTACCAATCCGGAAAGGAGGACGCTGCAATGAACAACGAGCGTAACCAGAACAACAACCAGAACCAGAACAACAATCAGAAGAGCAACCAGAATAACCAGAACCAGAACAACAACCAGAAGAGCAATCAGAACAACCAGAACCAGCAGAACCAGAACAAGCGCTAAATTCTCTTAAATACTGCGGCGGACGAATTCGATCATCCGCCGCAGTATTATACATGCTTTTTAATGTATTTGTAGGTAGTGCCCCCCTGTTAGCGGGGGTACCCAACCGGATCGCCTCCGGTTAAGCACTAATTGATCTTCTCAAATCACACTATCATCTAAAGGTATTCCCCTCTGTATCCAGCATCTCAAGGCGATGCACCGTAACAAAATCCGGTTTCAAATGGGGCAGATACCGCACCACAGCCGATTCCAGCAAAGCGGGATTCAAGCCGGGATTCTGCGCGATAACACGGGCATCAATACGCAGCAGTCCGTTTTCCTCGGAAATACTCAGGTTTTCGATCATAGGACGGATGTCCACATCAGCCATCTCCTTGCGCTTGGTGCGCTTGGAGATCACAACACTCTCCGCCGAGAAAAGCCGCACCAGCTCCTCCCGCGCGCCGGCAGGAACACCGTTGTCATAGATGAACTTCACTTCAGCGTGAAGGGTCTTCAAATCACGGACAGGCTTTTCCGGCACAAAACAGTCCACCGCCCGGATGCCATCGGGCATAAAGCGGTTGAAGCGCTCCACAAAGCCGCTGCCATCGTGGTCCTCTGTCAGCTCAAAATCCAGAATCTCACACTGGCTGGACTGCCCCACAGAAAGTGGCAGAGCAAAGGAAACGATGGGATGGGGATGAAAGCCCTGAGAGTGGCGCAGCACCAGACCCTCACGCAGAAAAATGCGCTGAAAGGTGCGCAACAGGTCGAGGTGGGAAATATAGACCGCGCGTCCCTCTTTTTTGAAAACAAGACGAAGCTTACCCACGGTAGCACTCCCCTCCTTCCACGCAGTTTGCGCCGCAGCCGCTGCACTGGGTGCGGCAGTCGGGTGTTGTGACAGACTGGTACGCCAGCTCACGCTGGTGCCAGAGATACTCGTCGCTTACATAGCAGGAGATCATCGACCAGGGCATGATCTCATCCTGTCCACGCTCACGGTTGGCATAGAACTGCATGGAAAGACCGCACTCGTTAAACGCCTCTTCCCAACGCCTGATATCAAAATACTCGGTCCATGCGTCCAGCTTCGCGCCCTTGCGGTATGCCTTTTCCAGCACACGTCCCAGACGGCGGTCGCCGCGGGCAAGAACTGCTTCAAGCACACTGGTGTCACTGTCGTGCCAGTTGTAGGTGACGGCCTTGGCAGTGATAGCCTCACGCAGAAGCTTCACGCGTCGCTCATACTCCTCCTTGGTGATCTGCGGCTCCCACTGGAAAGCGGTAAAGGGCTTGGGAACGAACCACGAGGTGGAAACGGTGATGCGCACACCGCGGGCCTTATTGCTGGCGTGCTCCCGCCAGGTATGGATCACATGGTTCGCCATTTCAGCAATGCCCAGAACATCCTCGTCCGTTTCCGTGGGCAGTCCCAGCATAAAATAGAGCTTTACGCTGTTCCAACCGCCGGAAAAGGCGGTTGCAAGGCTCTGGTGCAGATCCTCCTCCGTGAGGTTCTTGTTGATAGCGTCACGCAGGCGCTGGGTGCCAGCCTCGGGAGCAAAGGTCAAGCCTGCCTTTCTTCCCTTCTGAAGCCGCTGCATCAGATCCATAGAGAAATTGTCCGCGCGGAGAGATGGCAAATTGAGATTCACATGCTTTTCCCGGCACAGTCCGTCCAGATCGTCGCACAGCTCCACCAGCTCAGGGTAGTCACTGGAGGACAGCGAACTGAGGGTCATCTCCTGATAGCCGGAATCGCAGACCGCCTCCTCGCCGTACTTTGCAAGCAATTCCTTGCTGCGGCTTCGCACGGGACGGTAGACGTAGCCCGCCTGGCAGAAGCGGCAGCCGCGGATACAGCCGCGAAACAGCTCCAGCGTCACGCGGTCCTGCACGATCTCCGTAGACGGAACAATGGTCTTTGCGGGATAGTACGCCTTATCCATGTCGTGAACTACACGCTTATGCACCTTTTCCGGAGCGCCGTGCATGGGCGTGATGGACGCAATCGTACCATCCACATTGTACTGCACATCGTACAGGGAGGGTACATACACACCGCCGATGGATGCCGCTTCCCGCAGGAAACGGGTTTTGTCCCAGTTCTCGTTCTTTGCCTTGCGGTAAAGCTCGATCAGCTCAGGAAGCTGATCCTCACCCTCACCGATCAGAGCAAGGTCGATAAAATCGGCAACAGGCTCGGCGTTGTACATCGCCGTGCCGCCTGCGACCACCAGCGGAGCAAGGGAATTTCTGTCCTCAGCGCGCAGGGGAATACCGGCGAGATCCAACATATTGAGCATAGCGGTATACGCCATCTCGTAACCGACGGAAAAACCAACGATATCAAATTCGCTGAGAGGATCACCGGACTCCAGCGCGTACAGCGGGATGCCCGCCGCACGCATCTCATCCTCCATATCGCCCCACGGAGTGAAGGCGCGCTCGCACCATACGCCGGGCATCTCATTCATTATGCCGTACAAAATCCGGAAACCCAGATTGGACATGCCGATCTCGTAGGTATCGGGGAAACAGAAGGCAAACCGGACGTCCACCTCATTTTTATCCTTCATCACCGCGTTATACTCACCGCCGACATAGCGCGCCGGCTTCTGCACGCGCGGAAGGATACGCTCTAATCTCTTATCCACGGTCATTCTCCTTGGCAATTAATAAATTTCAGATGGTATTTTACACGAAGACAACCGTTTTTGCAAGCTATTTGCCACGACTCTCCCGCCAAATGCCAACAAAAACTCCTGTCATTGCCAAAAAGAGAAACCCACCCGTATGATGCAGCACGACCAGATACAGCGCCAGCATTGTGATGGATGCCGCACAGCAAAGCTCCACCACCCGTGAGATCCGGTCAGCGCGCACTGGTCCCACTCCCCAGCTCAGCAACAGATGCAGCGCTCTTGCTCCGTCCAATCCATTCAACGGAAGCAGGTTGAACGCACCTTGCAGCAGATTAGCACCCGCCAAAAGATAATCTCCCGCGCACCGTGCAAGAATGACCGCCGCAAGAATGTTCACAGCAGGTCCTGCCAAGGTGCAAAAGATATCTCTCCCATAAGACAAGTAGCGGGTATCCACCCGAATTTCCGCGCCAAATAATGTAAAGTATATTCCCTCTACATCTATTCCAACCAGACGCAGAGCAGTCAAATGCCCCAGCTCATGGAGCAGTGCGGCAAGCATCATCAGCGGCAGGACCTCCCCCGCCCCAACGAGCAGCGTACCGCCAAGCATCAGCCAGAATCCCGGTGTGACCGTTATCTTACCAAACCGCAACATAATAGATCGGATTGAAGTACATCGTACCGTTTTGCAGCTCAAAGTGCAGATGGGGACCTGTAGCCGTCCCGGTTTCGCCCACCCGGGCAATGATCTCCCCCATGCGGACGCTCCCTCCGGTGACCGTCACTGCACTGCAATGGGCATAAAGCGTCTTATAGCCGCCTGCATGCTGCAAAATGATGTACTTTCCCAATGTACTGCTCTCACCGGTGGCGAAAACCTCTCCGTCAGCAAAGGCAACGATATCCGTGCCCTCCTCCGCCGCGAAATCAATGCCGTAATGGAACCGTGTTCCGCCCTCTGTAGGGTGTTCCCGCCAGCCAAAGGCCGATGTCAGTGTTCCGCAAACAGGTGTTGTATACGCAAAACCAAGATTTTTCTGCTCAAGACTGGCATTTTCCGGCAAAGAAGGCATCATGTATACCGCTAGTGAAGTCAGCGTTTCCTTTTCTTCCGCATGGAACGTCTCTTCTGCGTCCCCAGCCTGTTCCTGCGGTGGAAGCACCGTCAGCCTCGCCAGCGCTGCCCCCGGTCTGTTATACGAAGCTTCGCCCGTCCCGCTTTCCGACACACCTGTATTAGTGAGCGAAGGACTGAACACCGCCGTGTATGCGTCCTGCAGGGACTCCCCCGCATTCTCCTCTCCACTGACTGCCCTGCCAACAGCCGCGAATGCTGCCCGAAAATCCGCGTCCTGTCCAATCAGCACCGCCGCCCGCTGTGCCAGTTCTCCCACCAGCTGCGGAAACAGCAGCTTGAGCGCTACGACCAGAACAAAAAACGCGCCGCAGATCACCAGTCGAAGCATACCACGGTTTTCTGATGTCCCCGTGCGCCGTGAGCGTTTTTTTACAGCAAGATAACGTCCTCCCCGCCGCATTGTGCTGATCCTTTTTCCTTTCACCCATCCTCGCCCCCTGTCATTTTTCGTGTCAGAACGGACACGGTATCCTTCTACGCATCTTATGCGGGAAGTTCCCTCCCCTATGCGCTGATTTTTTTCGTGATTTGGGAGAAACTGAACTGCGAGGTGAAAACATGAGTTCAATTTGGCATCAAAGCACGCAACATATCAGCAGACCGCCGCTCAGCAGAAACATCAAGACCGACATTGCCGTGATCGGCGGCGGACTGACCGGTATTTTGACCGCAAGCCTCCTTGCCGCTGAGGGAAAACAGGTCATAGTTCTGGATGCGGCAGCTATCGGCAGCGGGCAGACCGGAAGGACTACCGCAAAGGTCACCAGTCAGCACGGTGACATCTACCACAAGTTGGAACAAACCATAGGCGAAGACACTGCCGGACAATACGCCCTGGTAAATCAAAAAGCCATCAGTGCCTATCGTCAACTCATCAGAGAGCGAAGCATCCAATGCGATTGGGAAGAGACAGAAGCCTGCTTGTACTCCACGGAGAGCAGAGAGCCGCTGCTTGTGGAAGCTGAAGCGCAGAAGCGTGCCGGACTTGATGCGCAATTCAGCGAGAAAACCGATCTCTCCTTCGCCGCCAAAGGTACCGTACGTCTTGGTGGGCAGGGCATGTTCCATCCCCTGAAGCTGCTGTACACGCTGGCTGAGGATCTGACGATTTATGAGAACACCCGGGTTTTGAATGTTGAAAACGACCGCGTCATAACTCCGGAAGGCAGCGTTTGCGCTGAGCAGATCATCTTCGCCTGCCACTACCCCTTTATCAACTGGCCGGGCGCGTACTTTATGCGAATGCATCAGGAACGCAGCTATGTCCTTGCTCTGACCGATGTTCCCAAGCTTCCCGCGTATTATTATTCTGTTGACTCCGGTGGACTCTCCTTCCGCTCGGCGGGAAACTATCTCCTGCTCGGCGGCGGCTCCCACCGTACCGGAGACTCTGCCGCCGAACCTTACGATGCGCTTCGGCGCAGTGCGGCAATGCTGTTCCCTGAAAGCCGGGAAGCCGCCTGCTGGTCCGCACAGGACTGTATGACACTGGACGGGATCCCCTATATCGGTCAATTCTCCGCTTCCACGCCGAATTGGTACACTGCCACAGGGTTTGGCAAATGGGGTATGACAAGCGCCATGGTCGCCGCAGAGCTGATCCGGGACAAGATCCTGGGACGCAGCAGCGCATGGGGTGATATTTTCTCCCCGCAGCGCTTCAATCCGTCCCCCAGCATTCTTTCGCTCTTAAACGAGGGAATCCATGCCGTCAGGGGACTTACGCGGCAGCTCTTCGCCCCAGCCCGCGCTGCAGCGGACACACTGCCGCCCGGTCACGGCGGCGTTGTAAAGGTTGCGGACGAAAAGGTCGGGCTGTACAAGTCAGCACAGGGTGAGATCTGGCTGGTGGATATCCGCTGTCCTCATCTGGGCTGTGAGCTCGCGTGGAATCCCGCAGAAAAAAGCTGGGACTGTCCGTGTCATGGTTCCCGGTATGACTATCGGGGCAGACTGCTGGACGGTCCCGCGCAGACCAGCCTCTCCGCCTTCCGGCTTTGATATCACTCCAGCTCCGGGCGCAGCGCCTCCTCCAGCTTTCCCAGCGCCCGTTTTTCAATGCGCGATACTGTTCGCCACGGCTAATGTAAGTGATTGGCACGGGATACTTTCATTTTCCTGTCGAACCGGCTCAATAAAAACACCGAAAAATTTCTCCATTGGCTGATTTTTCCCTTATTAGGTATGGAAATGCTGAAAGGAACGGTGTATAATAAATAAGATTTGACAGAAGAAGGAGTACACCCGCATGACCAGACAGCGTCTGATGGACAATGTCTATCTCACCTATGTCCCATCAGAGAAATTCAAGACAAGCTTTCTGAGCGCGCAGATGGTGGTTCCCATGACAAGGGAGACCGCCCCGCTGAACGCCCTTCTGGTAAATGTCCTCAGCCGCGGAACGGTGCGCTTTCCCGATATGGCGGCCATCTCCCGCCGGCTGGACACCCTGTACGGCGCGCGTTTGGAGCCAGTCGTTCGCAAAAAAGGGGAAAATCAAACCTTTGGCTTTCTAGCAAGCTGCGTGGATGACCGTCTGCTGCCCGGAAACGAGCGGGTGCTGGAACCGCTCGCCGACCTTCTGGGCGAATTGTTCACCGCTCCCGCCACAAAAAACGGCAGACTGAACGGCGAGTACCTGCAAAGCGAACGGACAAACCTCATCGACCTCATCGAGAGCGAGATCAATGACAAGCACGCTTATGCGTCCCTTCGTCTGCTGGAGGAAATGTGCGCCGGGGATCCCTACGGACTGCGCCGTCTGGGCAGTGTTGAGGATGTAAAAAAGGTCTCTCTGCAAAAGTTGAACCGCTACTACCTCTCCGTTCTGCCGAAAGCCCGGCTGGAGCTGTACTACTGCGGCAGCGCCCCGCAGGACCGCATCGCGGGGATGTTTCGCCGCGCCTTCGCCGCCCTGCCCCGCAGCGGCGAGGCCGAGCTTCTGCCCACGCTCCGAAAAAAAGCGCCCGAGGTATGTCGTACAATCAAAGAAACGATGGATGTGACGCAGGGTAAGCTCTGCATCGGCTTTCGGACTGACAGCCGCGACAGTGCCGCCACTATGCTGATGAACGCCATGTACGGCGGTGCCAGCAAATCAAAGCTTTATATGAACGTCCGTGAAAAGCTGTCTCTCTGCTACTACGCCGGAAGTACCAACCACTGGAAAAAGGGCATCATCACCGTTTCCGCGGGCATTGATTTTGGTAACTACCAACGTGCTGTGGACGAGATCCTTGCCCAGCTTGAAGCGATAAAGAACGGCGAATGGGATAACTGGGAGTTGGAAAGCGCACGAAGCGCGCTGCGCGGCTCCTTCCGCGCCATAGAGGACTCCGCCGGTGCTATCGAGGACTTTATGATGGGACAGATTGCCACCAACGGCGAGGAGACTGTTCAGGGACTTCTTGCCGCCATCGAAGAAGTGACCCCCGAGCGTATCCGCGAAGCCGCGGCATGTGTAAAACCGGACACAATTTATTTTCTCAGAGGTAAGGAGGGGCAGAATTGATGAGACAGGAATACCCCCGCCTCAGCGAAGCGGTTTCCCACCGCACCCTTTCCAATGGACTTGAGGTTTTCGTTGTTCACAAACCATACCATGCCCGGCACTACGCCTTTTTCGCCACCCATTACGGCGGCATGGATCTGCGTTTCCGCTCCGGCGGCGTCTGGAAGGACACCCCCGCAGGCATTGCCCACTATCTGGAGCACAAAATGTTCGATACAGAGAACGACACCGCCACCCGGGAGCTTGCCCTGAACGGTGCCGTGGAAAACGCCTTTACCGCCAGCGATATGACTGCTTACTACTTCGAGTGTACCGAAAAATTCTACGAAAACCTGCGCGTTCTGCTCAGTTTTGTGACTGTCCCCTATTTTACACCGGAGAGCGTTGAAAAGGAGCAGGGCATTATCGCGCAAGAGATCCGCATGTCGGACGATGATCCCGAATGGCGGATCTACCAGAATCTTCTCTGCTGCCTGTACCGCAGTAGTCCCGTCCGCACCCCGGTCGTGGGAACACTGGAAAGCATCTCTCATATCACGCCCCAGACGCTTTATGAGTGCCACAAGGCGTTTTACACCCCCGATAACATGGTGCTGATCTGCATTGGCAGCATGGATATCGACCGTGTCTGTGAAATTGCCGAGGAGCTTATTCCCCGCGATTGCGGTACTGCGGCAGAGCACGACCGCGGCGTGGTCGAGGATCAGACTCCCGCCGCGACAGAGGTCGAAACGGAAATGGAAATCTCCATGCCCATGTTCCTTACGGGATATAAATGTGCTGTTCCGCCCGCAGGCGAAGCCATCCTGCGTGAAAACATCATCGGCAACATGGCGTGCGATATCCTGTTTGGTGACAGCAGCCCGCTTTACAACCGTCTGTATGAGGAAGGTCATATCAACGGAAGCCTCGGCGGAAGCTTTGACATTCTGCCCGGTGCAGCATTGCTCTACGTTGGCGGTGATGCCAGAGATCCCCATTTTGTTTCCGGTGAGATCACCCAAGAAGCCGCCCGCCTCGCCCGTGACGGCATCGACGAGGAGTTCTATCAGCAGATTCGCCGCGCGACCTACGGTCAGATGCTGCGAAGCCTGAATTCCTTTGAGGATATTGCCATCAGCATTGCAGACGGTCACTTCCGTGGCTTTGATTACTACAGCTTCCCCGATATTTTCGACAGCGTGACCAAAGAGGATATCGAGGACTTTCTCCGCAGGAATGTCACCGCGGAGCACTCCGCCATCTCGATCATCCGCCCGACTGGAGCTTGAAAGGAGATTAAATCATGTACGCAAGAAGCGATATGCCCATCAGCTTTCCCGGGCTGTTCGGAGACTGGGAATTTAACCCCTCCCCCATCGCCATCAACATTGGAAACGGCATCTACTGGTATGGTATTCTGATCTGTCTGGGTCTTCTGCTTGCCGTAGTGTTCTGCTCCAAGCAGGCTAGGCGCTACGGACTGACCGAGGACAATGTCTACGATCTCCTGATCTGGGAGATCCCCCTGTGCGTCATCGGCGCGCGCCTGTACTATATCATTTTCTACCTTGACCTCTACCGTAATATCGACGGTTCACTGAATTTCAGCCGAATGATCGCCATCTGGGACGGCGGTCTCGCCATCTACGGCGCGATCATCGTCGCTTTCCTTGTCCTGTTCGTATTCTGCATACGCAAGAAGATCTCCTTCGGCGCTTTTGCAGATCTCGGTGTCATGGGTCTGATGATCGGTCAGGCTGTGGGACGCTGGGGCAACTTTATCAACCGCGAGGCATTCGGCAGCGAGACCACTCTGCCCTGGCGTATGCGGCTGTGGACCAGTGTCAGCGAGTATATCGAGGTACATCCCACCTTCCTGTATGAAAGCCTGTGGAATATTATCGGTCTGCTGCTGATCGTTTTCGTCATTTCCAGAGCACGAACCTTTGATGGTGAAAATACCTGCTTCTATTTCATCTGGTACGGTCTGGGCCGCACCATGATCGAGGGCTTACGCACCGACAGTCTGTATCTCTTCGACCTCACGCTGTTCGGACAGCCTGTGCGCGTTTCCCAGGTACTGAGCATGGCGCTGGTCATTGCTGGATTTATTATCCTGCTGATTCAGAAACGCCGCCATCCTCACGGGCAGGATGCTCTTTATGTCACAAAAAAGGAGATCGAGCAGCTCCTCGCCGCCGAGGATGCCGCCAAAGCGGCAAGTGCCGAAATCACCGAGAGTCCCGCATCTGATACCCTCTCTGACGCTTCAGAGTCCGCAGAAGACAATAACAATAATGAATCTACAAACTGATTTGGAGGAAATCAATATGACCATCGACAAGCAGTATTTTGCCGATATGGAGGCACAGATCCCCCACGGAAAGGTTCGCACCCGCTTTGCCCCCTCCCCCACCGGCTACATGCATGTGGGCAACCTGCGCACCGCTCTGTACACCTGGCTGATCGCCCGCAACGCAGGCGGCACCTTCATTCTTCGCATTGAGGACACCGACCAGGGCCGTCTGGTGGAAGGCGCCACCGATGTGATCTATCGCACCATGACTGAGTGCGGTCTGAACCACGACGAAGGTCCCGACGTAGGCGGTCCCGTCGCACCGTACATCCAGTCCCAGCGTCGTGATACCTACGGCAAGTACGCCCGCCTGCTGGTGGAAAAGGGCGGCGCTTACTACTGCTTCTGCAAGAAGGAAGACGAATCAGAGGAAGCTGAGAGCGACAGCAAGGTCATCAAGAAGCACCTGTGCGGATGCTCCCAGCTCACGCTGGAGGAGGCCGACAAGCGCATCGCCGCAGGCGAGAGCTATGTTATCCGCCAGCGCATCCCTCAGGAAGGTACTACCACCTTCCACGATGCCTCCTTCGGTGACATTACCGTTGAAAACGCGGAGCTGGATGAGCAGGTTCTGCTCAAGAGCGACGGTCTGCCCACCTATAACTTCGCTAACGTCATCGACGACCACCTCATGGGCATCACCCATGTCGTTCGCGGCAGCGAGTATCTCTCCTCTGCACCCAAGTACAACCTGCTGTATGAATCCTTCGGCTGGGAGGTTCCCACCTACGTCCACTGCTCCCCCGTTATGCGCGATGCCCACAACAAGATGAGCAAGCGCCACGGAGACCCCTCCTACGAGGATCTGAAAGCACAGGGCTTCCTCACCGATGCCATTCTCAACTATGTTGCTCTCCTCGGCTGGAGTCCCAGAGGTGACAAGGCGGAGCAGGAGGTCTTCTCCCTCGCCGAGCTGGCTGAAGCATTTGATATCGGCGGCATCTCCAAGTCCCCCGCTATCTTTGATATTGAGAAGCTGACCCACTTCAATGCACTTTATCTGCGTGCCATGACTCCCGAGGCGTTCCATGAGGCTGCAATGCCCTATATCCGCCAGAGCGTCAAGGGCGAGCAGTTCGACACCGCCGCCATCGCAGCTCTCCTGCAGGCACGCTGTGAGCGTCTGACCGATATCCCCGAGAAGGTCGCGTTCTTTGAGACCCTCCCCGAGTATGATAAGGAGCTGTTTACCAACAAGAAGGCAAAGACCAACGACGAGGTCTCCAAGGCAATGCTGGAGGCTGTCATCCCCGCTCTGGAGGCTCTGTCCGGCTGGGAGCAGGAAGCTATCCACGACTGTCTGATGGGCCTTGCCGAGAAGCTGGAGACCAAGAACGCCACCCTCATGTGGCCCGTGCGCATCGCTGCTGCAGGTATGACCGTCACCCCCGGCGGCGCAGTAGAGATCTGCACCATTCTGGGTCGTGAGGAATGCCTGCGCCGCTTGAAGCTTGGCTTGGAGAAGCTCGCATGAGCATGTTGAGGGAACAATTCGCTCTCCTGCGTGACTTTGTGCGCGGCAGCTTTCGCAAAATCTTTCTGCTCTGTGCCGCAGGTTTTCTTGCAGCGGGAGTTGTTGGCTATGTCGTCGGCATCATGTCTCCGGATATCGTGCAATCTGTATTCGAGAATTTCATTACAAACGCTGAAAATGCAGGCGTGATTCGGAATGACGGCTCACTTTCTGTTTTCGCACTGCTTGCAAACAACTGGAAAGTAATGCTGATCTCCGTCGCCTATGGTTTTCTGCCATTTATCTTTCTTCCTGTGATACTCATTGCTTCGAATGGTTTTGTTGTGGGCATTTCCGGCGCCATGTACCATATCTACGATCAATCGCTTTCACTTTGGCTTGCTGCTCTCCTTCCCCACGGCATCTTTGAGCTTACAGCCTTTGTGCTGTCCGTAGCCTGTGGTGTTCACCTTTGCCTTTGCATATGCCGTATGATTATCGGCAGTCCCCACCGGACTCCTATGGTGGAAACCCTTTGCGACCTGCTTCGCATTCTGACACTGCTGGTCGCACCGTTAACCATCGCCGCCGCATTTGTTGAGGTGTATGTGACTCCGATCATCATGGCGCTTTTCATGTAAAAAAAAGAATAGTAAAAGTGGGTGTCCGTCGGACACGCACTTTTACTCAGCGTGTCGAAAAAGTCATTGACTTTTTCAGACACGCTTCAAAAATGCCGATACTTTCGTGTCGCTATGCTCCACAAAAGTTCGCGCTTCGCTTGTCGCACACCTTGCGGCGCAAGGCTTAGCGAGGCATTCGATTTCATTTGAGGAGGGCTTTGCCCCCTCAAGCTCCCCCACACAACGGGAAAGTTCATCCTGAAAGATGGTAGTTTTTTGACAGACTGAGATGATTACTTCATCCCCATCTCACGCAGAGCCTTCACCGTAATGTCCCGTGCCTTTTCATTGCCAATGTTCTTCTTCACATCGTCGATGTCCACGTAGTCTCCATTTTGAGCACAGGCAAGAAGTGCCTCGCAGACATACGCATCCCGGCACTTCTCGGAAGTAAACGCCTGCTCGATAGTGCTGTTCATTTTTGCATCCAACGCATCCACCATCGTGCGGTACATAAAATGGTCGCTTCCCAGCACTTCCCGAAGATCGTGGATAAAATTGATTGCCTCTTCCATTCGTTCCACCGTCACACGGCGACGGTATCTCCACGTACAGGAGCCTGCGCCGAGAAGCTCGTCCACGGAGGTGTCGAGGATCATTGCCAGATCCGGCAGCAGCGCAGTGTTGGGCAGACTTTCGCCGCGCTCCCAATTAGAAACCGCCTGTTCTGTGACACAAAGCCGCTCACTAAGCTCCGCCTGCGTCAGCCCTGCAAGCTTTCTGCGGCTCTGGATGAACTGTCCAATCGCTTCGTTGTTAAGTACCATAGTGTTTCCTCCTCTGTTTGGATGCCTCTATTATATACAGCGTACCAGAAAACCGGAAGCGAGTATAGCTTGAGATTTACGCAGGAATCTCAATGCGCGGTTAAGACGTAAAAAGCTCGCACCTCACCGCAGTTCAATGCGGTGGGATGTGAGACAAGACCATTGGTTATTCCTGCAGTTTTGCGACCCATTCCGCCCAGCGGGGATCGGCTTCCATCTCAGCCTTGACTTGTCTTTTCTCGGGAATATTGTACCAAGGCCAGTCCTCGGCCATGGTTCTATAATCCTGCCATGCCAGTTCCAGACTGCAGGGGAATTCCTCCGCAAGGCGGACCATGGGAGCGGTGTAGCGTGCTACGCCATTCTCAGCAACTTCGATGAACTTCAGGAAGTTTTCCCTCGCACTGTCCAGAGTTGCAAATGCCTCATCCTTCCGCTGATCCAGCCAGAGGTATGCCGAGAGCAGCAGTTCCAGACTGGAAACGTATGCATGGTGGCGACCGAGGTTTCCGTCCGCACAGACCACCTCAAACAGACGGATAGCACCTGCAATATTCTCCGCCTTATCGTGGGCGGACAGATGCTGCTGATCGCCGGTAGTGATTCCGATTATCAGCTGGGCGCAGGTGCGAATCATCTGCAGAAGGGCTTCGCTGGTTGCCTTAACACCCCGCTTACCATCGTAGGCATACGCACGCATCACTTCGCGGCTGTTCCATACAGACGGCGCCATTTCAGCCAATGCCGCACCTTTTTCATATTCGCCCAAATTGAGATAAAGCTGGGAAAGCTCATCCGTGGTGCGGTCGCGCAGTTTTCCGCAAGGTACGTTCTCCAGCACCTTCTCATACAGCGCCATCGCTTCGGTCCACTCGGCATAGGTGCGGTGAAGCTCGGTATCGTACACACTGTAGCCTTCATCATCCACCATATGGCGCTCGCCGTACCGCACATACCCTGCCTTGAACAACGCCGACGCCAGAGAGATCATCAGCTTTTCGTTTCCGGGGAACTCCACCAGCGCAGACCGCGCCATCGCGATGCACTCCGTGATGTTCACATCACGACCACTATTCTGGTCGTTCATATTGTCAATTTCCGTGACCAGAACGTCAATGCGCCGTTCTCTGTCGTTTTCATAGCCAAACAGTTCGTCGATGGTCACACCAAAGTAGTTGGCGATAGAGGGAATGAGGTTCATGTCAGGATAGCTTCCGTTCGCTTCCCAGCGAGAGACCGCCTGCGCGGTCACGCCCAGTGCTTCGGCAAGAGCCTCCTGTGTGCGTCCGTCGCGATGACGAAGCTGACGGATCTTATTTCCTAAATCGAGCTGCATAATTGCTCCTCCAAATTGTGTTATCACCGGTGTGTCTTTATGATACCACGGTTTCGGGCGAAAACAATTATCAATTCGTTGTTTTGTTTTCAACTAACGCTTGAGTTCTATGTGCCACATCGGCGGAGCAGTCGAAAATTGTCTGCTCCGCCGATGCGATCATTGCCCATGAGGTCGTAATCCTGGTTATGCGGTTTTTTCGGTGTAGTACTGTGCCTGGGCGTTCCAGAGCTCATAGTACTTGCCGCTCTCATCCAAGAGCAGAGAGTCGTGGCTGCCCTGCCGGATCACGCCGCCATCGTGGAACACGGCGATCTCGTCGCAGAACTTCCAATGCCCCCCACCACCTTCACCTTCCGGTTCAAGAAGCTCCTCAAGAAAAACAGTCTGCCGGAAAATCTGAATGTGCATTCCCTCAGACACACCAACGCAAGCCTCCTCATCGCCAAAGGAACGGATGTGGCAACAGTAGCAGACCTGCTGGGGCATAGTCAGCCATCTACAACGCTGGATATCTATACCCACGCCTTCGGTAAGGACAAAAAAGCGGCAAGCCAAACTCTCCAAAGTGGGGGGAGATTTAAGCAAAAGCCAGCGGCGGGACATATGTCCTGCCGCTGGTCTTTCACTATTATTTCTCAACTGCGAAATACCGTGTCTTAGTTCTTTACATGGTCTGCACGGGGAAGAGTCTTGAGCAGAATCAGAGTATAGCCCACGACGATCACCAGACGGCTCAGGGAGAAGAGAATGTGTTCATTCGTGGTCATATCGCTGTTGTTAAAGACACTGGCCACATCAATGGCAGAATGGGTGATGATGCAGGAGATCAGGCTGCCGCCGCGATGGAAAATCAGTACGAACAGGAAACCGATGGCAATGGCACCCACTACTTGACAGAGATTGGAGACCAGTTCCATTCCTCTGCCGTTAAACAAATTCACGATATGACCGATACCGAAGGTCACACTGGAAATGATGATGGCTTCCTTCACATTGTCCTTGGCGATTGCCTTGAACAGCAGACCACGGAAGATCACTTCCTCCATAAAGCCTACACAGATCATATGCACGATGTAACAGGCAGTTCCCGCCACTGTCAGATTCATCCCAACGCCGGTCCAAAGATTGTGGGATGCCAGCAGGATCAGAGGAATGTACCACAGGAACTTCGATGCAGGTACAGAGGTCTTGCAGAGACCGTACTTTTCCATTAGACCGTTCTTCTTGATAAAGGAGAACAGTGCCACGGTCAGCACGATATTCAGGATGGCGTGTGCGGAAAAGTCGATGCCGATCATATTGCTGAAGGAATTTGCCAGCGAAAGCAGACCGACATAAATACCGATCCATACCAGTGCAAAGGTCAGTTCGTTTTTCTCATACAGCTTTTTCATTTCATATCCTCCTTGTAAACTTGCAAAATTATTTCAGTGCCTTTTTAGGACAAGCCTTGATACACTCCATGCAGAAGATACACTCTGTTGCGTTTTTTCGGTTTCTGGAATTATCTGTCACGTCCACTTCCATCGGACAGATCCGCTTGCACTTTCCACAGGAGATACATTTTTCTTTATCGCAGGTAACGCGGAACAGAGCAAAATAGCTCATAGGTTTCAGAAACACCGTAACCGGGCAAATGTACTTACAAAACGCGCGGTTATCCTTGTAGATGTACGCAAGTGCAATGCCCACAGCATAATACGCAATATTTCCGATCAGGAAGCTCCAGAACATGATCCGCTCCAGATTACCTACGTGGCAAAGGAACAGTGTCGACACGAAGATCAGGGCGGCTGCAAAGGTGATATAGCGGATAAAGCCGATGTTGGCTCTCGGCTTCTGTGGTACCTTGTAGGGCAGAAAATCCAAAACCATCGCTGTCCAGCACGCATAGCCGCACCAGCCGCGGCCAAAGATCAGTGGACCAAAGATTTTTGCAACGGCATAGTGAATGGTCGCCGCCTCAAAGACTCCGGTGAACAGATAATACCAGAATCCTTCGATCTGCATGTTCTCGTTGCAGATCAATCCGAGATAGATCAGCATATAGGAGCCTACCAGCAGCTGAACGACCCGTCTGGCGTGCTTATACTCACGAGAAAACAGAAGGAGTCCCAGCGCAATGGATCCACCGATGTAACTGAAGTTGAACAGATAGAATATGTTATCCTTTGTCAACCATAGCGTTATCGCCACCGTTTCAAAAACAGCGAGGATGACCAGCGCAGGTATATCGGATTTCTTAAACCTCATCTTATCCCCTCCTATTTCAATTTTATTAATTATACCACATATTGTCGTTTTTGTCTAATTTTAATTATGACATTTCGCAATGAAGCCGTGAGCAGACGGTTGAATGAACTTTTAGAAGAACACAGCATGACACAGTATCAGCTTTTTATGAGCAGCGGTGTTCCTAAGTCAACGATTGGAAATATCATACACTGCTCTTATGAATCTGTGAAATTGCGTGTTATACACGAGTTATGCCAGGGATTCGGAATCAGTATCAGCGATTTCTTTCAGTCACCTCTGTTTGATGACACAAACCTTGATCCGTGATGCAAACACAAAAAGCCGAGTAGGAAACCATTTTGGGGCATCCAACTCGGCTTTTAAATTTGTTCTATTCAGTATATTCACAGTTCTTCCGCCTTGAAAGTCGCATAACCCTCATAGTAGTAGCTGTGGTCGATACCTTTCATATACACTTCACGGCTGTCAATTTCGTCCGTAAGCGCATTTTTCAGAACATGCTTGATTTCCGTGTCCCGGATAGGACTCCGTTCCATGGCCAACAGATAGTCCTCTTTGTCCACACAGCTCCAGTCCACTACCTTGTGCAGTTCAGCCTTCAGCAGAATATCCAGCCAGATGCGGATACTGCGTCCGTTGCCCTCACGAAAGGGGTGGGCGATGTTCATCTCCACATACTTCTCGATGATCTCATCAAAAGTGGACTGTGGCATCTTTTCAATACTTGCAATCGCCGCCTCCAAATACATCACCGGAGCAAAACGAAAATTTCCTTTGGCGATATTGACGGTACGGAGCTCACCGGCAAAATCGTAAATCTCTTCAAAAAGGTATTTGTGGATGGCTTGCAGGGACGAGAAGGTTCCCGCCGCCAACTGATTCAGCAGACCTTTCTCAAAAAGCGTGGAACCCTTGCGTCACAAGGACTCCACGCTTTTTCTGTATTCTCTGAAATAGTAGTCAAATAGTAGTCAGGGTTAGTACGCACGATTTTCCAGAAAATCTTCCACCGTACATGCCAAAATTATAGCAAGGCCATTCAGGCGAGAAAAAATACCATTGAGAAACCGAGCAAGGATATAATCTGTGTATTCATTTTGAAGTCCATTATCTTTTCGACAAAAACTCCGACATCAGTATTGGCTGATATGCGATTGATGCATCGCCACATTCATACAGCAATGCCAAATCTCCATCCGCCATTTCCGTTAAACAAGAATAGGCATAGTAGCCAATCGTGATATGACGAGAATTCACAACCGACACTGCGTTATCATCTTCCAGTGTCAGCAGATAGATAGTACCGTTGCTTCGACTGCGGCCGTCAGCTGTAGAAAGAAGAATAACATCCTTTCTGTTGACTGGAAGAGAATATCGAATAGCTGACAGTTGATTGCAGGCTGTTTTTGAAATACCCGTATCTACCTCGACATATCTTCCGTGAATGTATTCTGTACCATTCCATTTGTAATCGGTATACCGTAGAGTTGTGCTGTCATCCCTGTAAAACACACGAACGGTTCCATCCGGGAGAACGACAGCTGTTCCCTCACTGCTCCATGTATCCACAGTTGCGTTTTCGCTGCGGTGCCAGTTGCCATCCCGATCCATCCAGATCAGGCAGCACCGTTCATACCCCGATGTATGCTCATAAGCTGTGAAGATCATGTGTTTGTTTGAGGCATGATATACACCGTTACCGGGGCCTACCAACAGTGTCTGCTCCCCCGGTCTCTTCAAATTCAGCAGACAGGGCGCAGACCAGGTATTACCCTCATCGGAGGATGTTGTGAGATAGAGATAATTCGTGGGATAGGGCTGATAAGGGGAATCTGCGAAAAATAGATTTGTCATCTTCCCGTCTGGGCATGTGATATTGAACCAGGGATCTACCGTATATCCATCTATCCTTTTTCTGGTGGTATACTCATAGATCCTGTAATCGGCAAAGCTGAGATAATAATCGTAGTTTCCGGCAGCAGCAGCCTCGCCGTATTCCGGTTCGCCGATGACGGCACTATCATTTTGCAGCTGTCTCAATCGCAGATTCCCATGCTCATCCAGACCGTTCCGACCTGCCACAGGGCGATACCGGGAGGTGTTCAGCGCAGATCCTGCGAGAAAAAGGTCCACCACGAGATAGAGGGTATCTCCATCTGTTCCCAGCGCGCCATCCATGAAGCTGGTAGACAGATCATTGAACTGATTTCCGTTATCTCCCAGATAATTGGCGAATCGATAGTGCCAGCTCTCACCACCGTCCTTTGATGTGCTGACGATAGTGTCGATCCCTGCACCATCACCGTCGTGATCCCAGCGGGCATTGCAGGCGGCGACCAGTGTACCGTTTTCCAGCGTTACGATAGCGGGAATTCTGAAATTCTGACTGCCGCCGGTTCCCGGCGCGAATGGCTGACCGTGCGTGATGCCCGGTTCTGGCGTTTCAGCAATATAGATCTGCTGAGCTACGCGAGGGAAAGCGTTATTCTGTTGCATATGCATTCCTTTCTGCCTTATGAGAAATCATCAGCTATATTTCCAGGTCAAACCGCTCATACGCATTGATGATTCTTGTCCCGTTTCGCTCCAGCTCTCGCGGAATGTTATGTCCATAGTTGAGATGCACATGACTGTGAATGAAATATTTCGGATGGTACTTATCAATGAGTTGAGTAAAACATTGGAAACCCCGGTGTGCGGTGTCTTCCGCATCTCCATAGCCAGCCGCAGGGGCGTGAGTGAGCACAATGTCTATCCCACCGGCACGCCGGATCTTCCAATACAGCTTGCGGATCCGCCGCGCCATCTGCCGCTCGGTATACTGGTGCGGTCCACCGTTATAGAGATAGCTTCCCCCGAGCCCAAGAATTTTAAGTCCCCGATAGTTGATGATCGTATCCTCAATGCAGTCACAGCCCTCCGGGGGATATCTGTCATAGGATCCATCATGGTTTCCATGGACATACAGAACCGGCGCCCGTGCCATTGTCACGATGAAGGACAGGTAGTCCGCCTTCAAGTCGCCTGCGGACAGAATCAAGTTATAATCAGAGAGCATACCGGGACGGTAATAGTCCCACAGGTAGCTGCTCTCTTTGTCGCCCAGCAGCAACAGCTTCACAGAATAATCCCCTCCTTCTGCGGCGGGATCTGATTGCGGTAGATCCCCTGCAGCCGGACGATGGACTGTCCTCTTTCGGTCAGCTCGCCGTAGGCAGGGATCGAGCCATCGACATTGCCACACAACCAATCCATGTGAAGGATCGTTTCCGGCGAAAACGCACTGCTGCCATCATTGCGTACAACGCCGTCCTGAGAGATAATTTTCCTGCGGAAGGGATGAATGGTTCCGTCCACAATTCCGCGCTTGAGGAGTTTAGTAAGTGCTTTTGTTCCATCGGGCATGGCATCCGTCCATTCAACACCGATCACGCCGTTTGCCATTCCCCACCAATAATTCACAGCGCGAGTCTCCTTCTTTCCAAAGAAAGATGTCCCCCATTCGCCGTTCAGAATACTCCGCGCAAGCTGGACATAAAATGCGCCCCAATCCCAATAGGGAGATGCGATCAAATCCGTAGAGCCATCCTCCCTCACGCGGAAAGTTCCCCACTGCCCTTCGTTCCAACCGGGCAGGGGAATGTCCAGCGTGGAAACGATGTCAACACCACGCTTTACAAGCTCATCCAGGTGATCTCCCGGAACACAGTCCCATTTCAGTTCAATTCTGGCGTTGGGGTTTGTAAGCTGTGCGCCCAAAGCAAAGGCATTGATACCAGCAGGCACTCCAAAAATCGGGTAGCTGGCAATATACCCGATCACATCGTTCTTACTGATGGCACCTGCCACCGCGCCGGAGATGAACTTTCCCTCATAGATCCGGCTGTAATAGGTGCGAACATCGGTATAGGGCATGGAGATGGAACAGTTCAGTATTTTGGTGTCTGGGAAGCGGGCGGCGATCCTGCGGCATACGCCAATCAAGGAGGCGGTAGTGGCAAAAATCACTTCAGCGCCATTTTTGATCGCAGTTTCCATTGCTTTTTCCGCTTCGGCACCGCAGCCAACACCGGAGAAACGCTGTACAATAACCTGATTGCCCATTACCCGCTCAAGATGTTCTCTGCCCAGCTCATGCGCTCTGACCCAGTTGCTGTTTTCCGGCTCCAGTTCGTGGATAAACGCTATGTTCAGATAGGATGGCATCATTGAAAGGATCCGGCGGTTCCAGAATGTCTTTTCATCGCCGCCGTCGATTTCGGTAGCAACTTCAATAACATCCTCGCGGCCAATTGCACGAATATCCGACCATATCGCTTGCAGACTTTTTACAAGATCATGTTTGGACAGCTTTCTAAGATTGTCGTACGGATAAACCTTTAGCCACTCAAGCAGTGCGTCAGCGGCGGTAGCTCTTACGGAATCGCCCCCCAGCTTTTGAAAGGCACGCTCAAAGAAGAAAAATCCGGACAGGAAATTCCTGCGTTCATTCTCTGTCCAGACATGGTCCGCCTCGTAGCCCAGCGCTGCCTGCAGCTTTGGGAAGCTGCCTAACTGCGAAAAAGAAACCTGATAGAGCTTTGTGAGAGGATAATAGGTTAAAAATTCGCGGTACGCCTGAACCTCCGGCGAAGTGCAATCATCGGGCAGGATACGGTAAACCGTACCTGTAATCGTGGGAGCGCCGAAGAATTTCAGAACGCTGACCCGCTTGTTGCCCTCCTGCACATAAAACCGCCCCAGATACTCGTAGCACACGATAGGATCGCGAATTCCTTCGTCGCTCAGATGGGCGTCGCACAGGGCGCACCACTTCATCCCAAACTCACTGTTCTCCGGCAGGAGAGGCATAAAGTTAGAGGCAAACGCATTGGTCCGACCACGTGTTTTTGTACCGACAATTTTGTCCATCGGGATTTCCATCGTTCCGAGATCCGTTTCTCCGGCAATCATGTGATCGGCAAGTATTTCATCCAGAATTTGCAGAAATGGATACTGTCCCTGCTGCACCGCCTGCCGATGGGCTTTGCGTCCCATCTTCAACGCCTGCTGGTAGTATTCCAATGCTTCGATTCTATGGTTCATAAATGATCTCCTTTCCTCGTTTACCGAAAATGTACTCAACGAAAGAGAAATTCTTTTATTTCGAGGACATGATGACACGAATGTTTTCTCCTGTCAAGGCGCAGGAGACAGGTGGATAGCTTCGTCCATAATCTCGCTCAGAATGTATATATTCCAAAGAGAAAACAGGCACCTGTCTCTGTCAATGTCATTCAGTTGATTGTTTTCCCGCTCTCGACAAAGAAGCCACCTCGTTCAACGAGGCGGCTTCTTTACTGTCAGATTGCGTTGGTCTTACCGATTCGGTGCGATTAGAACGGTATACCGCACAGTATCAGCTGTCCCTGCGATTCGTCCACGGTAACGGTATCGCCGGGGAGAATATTGCCTTGCAGCAGTCTACGACTGAGCATTGTTTCCACCGTGTGCTGTACATACCGGCGCAGGGGGCGGGCGCCAAACTCCGGATCGTAAGACTCGTCTACGATAAATTCTTTGGCCTTCGGTGTCAATTCCACACGGATTTGCTGGGAGGCAAGGCGTTCATTCAACTTGTCGATCAGGAGATCAATAATTCTGGTCACATCTTCCTTGCTCAGAGGCTTGTAGAACACGATCTCATCCAGTCGGTTCAGAAACTCCGGGCGGAAGGAATGTCGCAGCAGAGTGTGGACCTGCGCCCTGGCTGTTTCATCGAGACTGCCATCAGCACCAATACCGCCCAACAGGTATTCAGACCCAAGGTTGGAAGTAAGGATGATGATGGTGTTCTTGAAATCAACCGTTCTGCCCTGGGAATCGGTGATACGGCCATCATCCAGTACCTGCAGCAGTACATTGAACACATCCGGGTGCGCCTTTTCCACTTCATCGAACAGCACCACCGAATAGGGCTTACGGCGCACTGCTTCTGTCAGTTGACCACCTTCGTCATAACCCACATAGCCAGGAGGCGCACCAATCAGTCGGGACACAGAATATTTTTCCATGTACTCCGACATATCGATACGCACCATGTTCTGCTCATCGTCAAACAGAGCCTGAGCAAGGGCTTTTGCCAGTTCCGTTTTACCAACACCGGTAGGGCCAAGGAATAAAAACGAACCAATCGGGCGGTTGGGATCCTGAATACCGGCACGGCTTCTCTGAATCGCCTCGGCAACAGCCTGCACCGCTTCTTCCTGACCTATCACTCTCTTGTGCAGAGTTTCGTCAAGCGTCAGCAGCTTGTCGCGCTCGCTTTGTACCAGCCGTGCCACTGGGATTCCTGTCCATCGTTCCACAATCCGGGCAATTTCCTCCTCCGTTACCCGATCCCGAAGCATAGTGGTGTCCGTGCGCTGATGGGCATTGCTTTCCTCTGCCTGCAATGCCTTTTCAACCCGAGGCAGCTCCCCATATTTCAGACGGGCTGCTTTTTCAAGATCGTGGTCACGCTCGGCACTATCAATCTGACGGCGCAGCTCTTCCATCTGCTCACGCAACTGCTGAACACGGTTAATGACATTCTTTTCGTTTTCCCACTGGGCTTTCAGGGCGTTATAGCTGTCCCGTTCCTCTGCCAGTTCCTTTTGCAGCTGCGCAAGGCGTGCTTGGGAAAGCTCGTCATCCTCCTTTTTCAGTGCCGCTTCCTCAATCTCCATCTGGATGATTTTTCTGGAGACTGCATCCAATTCCGCAGGAGAGGAATCCATTTCCGTGCGGATCTGCGCACAGGCTTCATCCACAAGATCGATTGCCTTATCCGGAAGGAAACGGTCTGTGATATAGCGGTGTGAGAGAGTAGCGGCGGCAATGATTGCCGAGTCAGCAATCTTCACACCATGAAACACTTCATAGCGCTCTTTCAGACCACGCAAAATCGAAATCGTTTCCTCCACGGTAGGCTCATCCACCTGTACCGGCTGGAATCTCCGCTCCAGAGCGGGATCTTTTTCAATATACTGACGGTATTCGTCCAAAGTTGTTGCACCAATACAGTGCAGCTCGCCACGAGCCAGCATAGGCTTCAGGAGATTCCCCGCATCCATACTTCCATCGGTTTTTCCTGCTCCAACGATGGTATGCAGCTCGTCGATGAACAGAATGATCTTTCCTTCGGACTGCTTCACTTCGCCAAGAACCGCTTTCAGCCGTTCTTCAAATTCGCCGCGGTACTTGGCGCCGGCAATCAATGCGCCCATATCCAGCGAAAAGATAATCTTGTCCTGTAGACTCTTTGGCACATCCCTTTTCACAATTCTTTGCGCAAGTCCCTCGGCAATAGCTGTTTTGCCTACACCTGGTTCGCCGATCAATACAGGGTTGTTCTTCGTCTTACGGGACAGAATTCGAATGACATTTCGGATCTCCTCATCTCTACCAATGACCGGATCCTGCTTCTGTTCCCGCGCCCGTTTAACAAGGTCTGTGCCGTATTTTTCCAGTGCATCGTAGGTGCTTTCCGGATTATCTGTGGTCACACGCTGGCTGCCACGAATGCTTTGCAGTGCCTTTAATGCTTCTTCGCCGGTAATACGATACGTTTCAAAAAGGTTCTTTACACTGCCTTTTGCCGTTTCAATCAATGCCAGCAGCAGGTGTTCCACAGAGATAAAGTCATCCTTCATGTGCTGCGCCTGCTGCTCAGCGGCACGAAAGGTCGCATCTACATCAGGGCTGATATAAAACCGGTCTGCCTCCCGGCTGACGGTAACGGCAGGCAGCTTTTGCAGTTCCGTTTTGGCAGCGGCTTCCAGACTTTCTGTGTCCACGCCCGTTTTTTGCAACAGCTGCGGTGTCAATCCTCGTTCCTGCTGTAAAAGAGCAAGCAGCAGATGGATCTGCTCCAGTTGCTGATTGGAATGCTGCACAGCAATGTTCTGTGCGCTCTGGACAGCTTCCAGAGACTTCTGGGTATAGTTATTGAATGTCATATAGCCATCCTTCCTCTCTTTTTAGCACTCTCAACTTGCGAGTGCTAATTATTTCACCATCACTATAGTCCATTCTTTCCAAAAGTCAAGCACCTCAGCAAAAAGATAATAGAATGTTCACATTTACCAGCCTGTACACAAAGTTTTGAATTGCGAAACGGGTCCACAGAAATACAGCACAGCCGTTAAGGGACGAACAGTAGTTTTTCGTCCCTTAACGGCTGTGTTTTGTAATGACATTGCCTCCTCTGTTGCTGAATTTCGCAACAAGGTGGGCTTGTTTGTTTATGGTATCTCGACAGAGTGGTCATGCAAGAGCTTTCTGTAGTCGGTGGGAGAAACCCCCTTCTGCTTCTTAAACAGACGGCTGAAATACATGGGATTATCGTAGCCCACGATAGCAGAGATCTCGGCTATGTTATAATCTGTCGTTTCCAGAAGACTGGTCGCGTTGTTGATGCGGTTCATCAGAATGTAGTGCATGGGGGACATGCCGTTAACTTGCTTGAAATTTCTCAGAAACCAACTGACACTCATGCTGCGGGACAGGGCGAACTCCTCAATGCTGATCGGCTCGTTATAGTGTTCGTTGAAATATCTTCTGGCATGTTCCATCTCCTCCTGCAGATAGGTGTTGATGGTGGGTTTTTGCTCCAGCCGGGAGCGCTGGGCCAGAAGAAATACCTGATTCCTTTAGTTGGCGGGGACGACACCGGCAGTGATAATGATGTCGTTTGCCTCGCCGGAGGTGATGTAGTCAAAGAACTTCTGGGCGGCATCACTGAGAGCTTTCCCCTCCACGGTGACCAGAACGAAGGGACGCTGAATAGTGTAGCTGCCGTCCTTGACAGTCTCCTCGGTGGGAGCCACGCTGCCGACACTCAGTGCCTTGACGGTGTCCTTAACGGAAGCGATGGAAGCATAACCGATGGCACCGGGGTTGCCTGCCACAGCGGTAATGACATCGCCGGTAGAAGTCAGCTCCTGGCGGTACTGGCAAGCATCCTCAACGCCGACGATCTCCTCGAAGCCACTGCGGGTACCGGAACCGGCCTCACGACCGACGAGAACGATTTCCGCATCATTGCCGCCGATCTCAGACCAGTTGGTAATCTCGCCGGTGTAAATCTTGGCAATGGTCTCGAGGTCAAGGTCATTGACAGGGTTCTCGGGATTGACGATGACGGCGATACCGTCGTAGGCAAGAACCGTTCCGATCAGACCGGCTTCCTTCTCCTCATCTTTCAGAGAGCGGGAGGAAAGACCGATGTCGCAGGTACCGGACTGGACGGCCTTGATGCCGCTGCCGGAGCCGCTGCCGTTGTAGGAAACTTCAATGCCGTTCTTGGCCTCAAATGCCTCTGCCAGAGAACCGATGACTTTACTCATAGAAGTGGAACCGTCGGTGGCGACCTGCTGCTTCTCGCTGCCGCAGGCCACAAGGCTCAGAGCCAGAACTGCGGTGAGGATCATGCTGATAAACTTTTTCATACTGTAATTTCTCCTTGTTTTTGATTTTGGATCTCTGTCCTTCATGCTTTTATCATAGCGCCCAGATGTAAAATCCAAAAGGCGGCATGTGTAAAATCTTTGTCAAACCCCAAAGAGTTTTTTGAAGCACGGCACAAACAGGTATCCCTTGTGCATGACCGCCAAAACAGCCCATATGATAGAGCATTTCCTACCTGATAAGTTTCCTCACTGTTTCAAGAAAAGCGCAACCCCGCAAGCCGTTGCAGCGCAACGGTTTGCGGGGTCATAGCGTAGTCGGATGTAGTCTACTGGTCGGAGTTATCAGGCCGTAAAAGCGAAAACACTTGATTTGCAAGGGTTTCATTGGTATTGCACAATTTTGAGGCGAATTACCCGAAATGCGTGAAGCCCTTGCGGCACAAAGGCTCCACGCATTTTTCGGTATTCTCCGAAATAGTAGTCAAATAGTAGTCAGGGATGGTCAAGCAGCAAAGCTCTCTCCTTTGAGTGACCGCAACAAGAATCCCGTCCTATTAAAGATTATTCTTTTTTATGCGATGCTGTGCGGTATCATAAACCTCATCATCAGCTCTTGCACCGATCACAACAACGAGCATCTCGCTCTCTGTACGAATGAGCTTATATACAACCCGGATACCAGCACTTTTGAGTTTGATCTTTAAAAAGCCCGCTAAATCATTTCCCTGTTTGTTCCCAAGCGGTTTCCCATATCCTCCTTCACTCACAGGCAATGGATTTTCAAGAACCTTATCAAGTGCCTTAACTACCAGTAACCTCTGATTTCCGGCAAGGTTTTTCAGATCCTTCGCCGCCTCGGGCAGGTACACCAGTTTCCAGTTCATTCAAACTCCACCTCACCGATAGCCTCCAGATCTCCCTGCGTAATACCCAGATTCTTATAAAGGCTATCAGCATCAACAACAGAAGAAGGATCGTATTTCCCCATACGCTCGGTTGCGATACTGAGCAGTCTTGCATCATTTACCTCGTCCATAAGACGAATATACTCATCGGGGGAAATAAGCACACACTCTGCGGCGTTATTCTTCATAACGACTTTGGCGCCACACTGTTTGACTTCCTCAAAAATCTTACCGGCCAACCCCCTATTGAATAGAGAAATAGGAATGGTATCTCTGATTGCACTTGCGATATTGATCATACCTCCACCTCCTTGCCTATAATATACCACACACCAACATTTAAGTCAATTTATTTGCTGATAAATTTACCGACACCCCTTGTATAGTATATGCTATTTCCAAGAAACCAGTGAAAGAAATATGTTCCTCTGAAACCACTAACCCTGTACAACACTATATATTATCTCGCTTTCAACGAGCGTTCGCAAAACCACCGATTTTGGGATTTTCTCGGGAGCGAAAACTTTTCTTCAACACAAAACAAATCTCTTGATTATCCTCACCGCACCTTCCCTCCGCAGCATAAGAAGAAGCTCTCCCTATTTTTCTGAAATGTGCTATAATGAAGCAAGCCCATCAGGAGGACACCGTGTTATGACCGATCATCTGAGTGAACCAGGAATCAAACTGATCCGCAGTGACCGAAGAACGATTTCTATTGAAATAAGGCCGTCAGGAATCATTGTTCGCGCGCCCCGGCGCATGAGTTCTGAAGAGATATCCACATTCTTAACCAAGAAGAAAGCCTGGATCGAAAAGCACAGCAGGCAAATGCGGGAACAGCAAGAAACACTCCGCCAACTGGAACCGTATACGCCGGAAGAACTCAAAGAATTGGCTGAGAAAGCACTCATTGTGATCCCACAAAAAGTAAAACACTATGCACCTCTTGTTGGCGTAGATTACGGGCGGATCACCATCCGCAGTCAACGCACCCGCTGGGGCAGCTGTTCCAGTAAGGGCAACCTGAACTTCAACTGCCTACTGATGTTGTTACCGGACGAGGTGATTGACAGCGTTGTCGTGCATGAGCTTTGCCATAGAAAACACATGAATCATTCTGCGCGATTCTACGCAGAAGTGGGAAAGGTTTTTCCGGAGTACAAGCGTTGCGATCAGTGGCTGAAGGAAAACGGCGGTCTGTATCTTTGCCGATTGCAGTGATAAAAGCAACGGTCTCATCCCCGCCAATTCTTACGATGTATCCGGAAGAATTAGCGGGGATTTCTCACGCTAGCGCTTTCGTCACTTTCGGGAGTCCCCCAGGAATCGTTCCGCATACTTTCTAGCATTTGTGTTTCGGGTATAAACCACATGAAACGCATGCGGCTGCGTCAGGCCGTCGACACTGAAAGTTCCTATGTTATCCTCATCTGAAACAACAGAGTGGTATAAAAAGCTGATGCCGATCCCACTGGCCACCAACGCCTTAATAGATACAAAACTACTGATAGACACTTCCCTGAAAAAGTCACTCAGGTCATATCCGGAAGCGATTAGCCGCTCTTCGAAAATACGGCGCGTACCGGAGCCCTCTTCGCGGACAATAATGGTTTCTTTCAGCAATTCCTCAACTGCAACGCATCTTCCACATAACGGACTGCTTTTGGCGCAAATGCCGACAAATGGCTCCATTCGCAGCAAATAGGAGTCATATTTTGTTTTGCTGAAGGTTCCCTCGATAACCGCAAAGTCCAGCTGATTTTCGTCCAGCATTTGCAGGAGATGCTTTGTGTTATCCACCACAAGTGAAAGCTCATGGTCGGGAGAACTGAGATAGTCCTTGATCGCATCGATCAACACATAGTCGCCTATGGTTTTCGTCGCACCAACTCGCAGCTTCAACCTTTTCTTCTCTGCGATCGCCAGCCGCAGCTCCTCGAACTGGTATTGCTGTGATATCGCGTACCGCTCTAAAAGAAGACATTCCTCCGTCTTATGAAGAATGTGTCCATCGTAGCGGAACAGTTTCGCTTGTAAGGATCGTTCCAGAGATTGAATCTGCTTCGTAACGGCAGGCTGCGATAGATGAAGACGCTCTGCTGCCAGCCTGTAATTCATAGTCTGGCAGAGCGTTAGAAATGTAGATAGCTTCTGCTCCATGACACCCTCCTTGATAAAAAATCAGAATTGCGTAATTCCATATAATAACTTTATTTTATCATATGTGAATGGTAATATAAAGAGGAAATACAAATTCAAGGAGATATACTATGCAGACCAAAAACAAAGAATGTTGTGCCTTTATCCTGGGTATCGCCATCTGCTTCGCGATAGCCGCTCTGTCCGTCCTCGCTGAGAAAATGATTCCCGGAGAACTGCTGGGCGCATCTATCATTGCCCTGTTCATGGGCACTATCATCAACAGCTTTTTCCATCCGGCATGGATGAAACCGGCCTTGAAATTCACATCGAAAAAGGTTCTGAAAGCCGCAATTGTCCTGCTGGGCGCATCGCTCAGTGTCAGCACCATTCTTTCCGTGGGTAAGATGACCTTTTTCGTCATGCTTTTTACCTTCGCCATGTGTTTTGGCGGCGGCTATTTTATCCGAAAGATTTTTGGACTCAACTGGAAGCTAAGCAATCTGATTTCTGCCGGAACCGGAATCTGCGGCGGCTCTGCCATTGCGGCGATTGCACCGGTTATTGATGCAGACGACAAGGATATTGCGTTTGCCATGTCCTCCACCTTCCTTTTCGATATGGTCATGATCGCTCTGTATCCTCTCATGGGCAAAGCGCTGGGGATGTCCGACATTGCCTACGGTATCTGGGCAGGAACCTCCGTGAATGATACAGCCAGCGTTGTTGCCTCCGGTTATGCCTTTTCCGAGGTAGCGGGAGATTTTGCCACCATGGTCAAGCTGACCCGAACCATTGCGATCATTCCCACGGTGCTTGTGTTTGCTTATATTGGTACTCGCATCAAGCAGAAAGAACTGAAGGCGGCAAATAATGGCCGGAAAGTGGATCTGATGAAGATCATTCCCTGGTTCATCGGCGGTTTCCTGCTGCTGGCTATTTTCAACAGCGTCGGTTTTATTCCCATCGCAGCATCCGCAGTTATGAAGAGCACCAGCAAATTCCTGATGGTCAGCGCTCTGGCCGCCATTGGTCTGAGCACGAGTATCACCGACTTCAAGAAAGCCGGTCTCGCGCCTATGTTCTACGGTATCACCATTGATACGCTGGTGACATTGACGGCGCTGGGCGTTATCTGGTGTATGGGGCTGATGTAACTGTTGAGTTTCCCCGTCTGCGCCACGAAGATTTGAGTATCAATCAGTCAGAACGATACTCGCACATACTGAGAAAATGGAGTCAAAAACATGATAACAACTGCGCGACTGATTCTGCGTCCTTTTCAGCTAGAGGATGCTGCTGATGTGTACGAGTATCTGAAGGAGCCCATGGTCAACTGCTTTGCTTGCATGAAGCTTAGCACCCCGGAGGAAGCAAAACAGGCAATACAGGAAAAGACCAGCAATGCGGAGTATTGCTTTGCTATCGTGCTGAAGGACAGTGGCAGGGTTATCGGCGAAATTGAAGCCCATCCGGAAAGCTCGCAGCCGGACAGAGCAGAAAACTATATTCAGGACACCTTTAGTCCGTGCTGGATGCTACACCCGGATTACCACGGCAAAGGGTATGCCTTCGAAGCAGCCCATGCGTTCTTTGCGTATCTGTTTGGACAAAAGGGAGCTCGACGAATCTACGCCTTTACCGAGGATTACAATCTTTCATCCCAAAAGCTCTGCGAAAAACTGGGTATGCGTCAAGAGGGGCTGTTTCGGGAGTTTGTGTCCTTCATCAACGATGCAGATGGCAATCCCATTTATGAAAACACCATGCAGTGGGCTATTCTAAAAAAGGAGTGGGATAGTCATACCACAAAAACATAGTCTGATTGTTCATTTCTCCGGATAGCTTTTCTCTCTCTTCTGTGGTAATGTGTGTTGCCACAGGGAGGTGCATACCATGAATGAACTGCTTTATGAACTCTATGACAAACTCTACACACCGCTGGCAATGACTAAACAGAGAACGGAAATCTATAACTGCCACCACAAACTCATTGATGCACTGGACAAGCCGGAGCGAAAACTGTTACTGGCCATTATGGATCGCAAGGATGAGATCGCAGACGAGCTGGCATTTGACAGCTTCATCTGCGGCTTCGAGCTGGCTCTCCAGTTCAGTGCAGCACTCAAACTATACGAAGAAACACCACTGGATCGTTCGAAAACCTTCGACGCTTCAGTGGTGTCTGCTATGTTCGGGGAAAATTAGGAAACAGAAACCTGAGGAAGATATTCCTCCGGTACACGATCCCGCTCAGCGAGTATTTCTTTGCCGGAGAGGATGGAAAGCCTGTTCATCCGGATACCTTCACCAAGCATCTTCGTAAGCTCTTTGATGAAAACGGCTTCCCCAAGGGGTTTCACCTCCACACTCTGCGCCACTATTTTGTCTCCTCCCTGCTCCACAGCGGTGTGGATAAACAGACAGTGGCAGAGCTGGCAGGTCACGGCGACACCAGTTTTCTGGAGCGAACCTACTGCCATCCTCAGATGGCACTCAAGCAAAACGCCGCCCAGCAGATGACGGAAGTGATGTTCCCCGGTTCGATTGCGGTGTAACTCCGTTTCCTTTTCTGCTTCTGCTCCCCAATACAGTTAGGGGCAAACCACCCAATTTGCCCCTAACTAAGTTCTTAGTTTATTTCATTTCACCTGCACTATCACAGTCATTTTCGATGCGATACAAACTACCACTATACGGAGGTATTCTTCTTTCCGCAGTCCCCCTCAAAACTCGTTCAGTTGTGCCACCGTATTCTTCCCAATCCGTGTTGAGCAGAAGTATAACCTTTTTCTCCACCTTTAGTGCGATTACAGATTCCCTGTCAGAGAAATTTAACAGCGTCAGAATTGTATCCTTTCCATTGGTTCGGGTATAGCCAAAGACACATTTATTCTCACAGCCGCAGTCCACCCACTTAAAACCGTCATATGCGTGATCCAGTGCCCAGAGTGCGTCATTTTCCTGATAGATACGGTTCAGCTTTATCATATATTCATGGAATGAACCATGTGAGGGATATTCCAGCAGATCCCAATCTGGTTCACGGTGCTCATCCCACTCTCGGAACATGGCGAACTCATTGCCCATAAAGTTCAGCTTTTTACCGGGATGAGTCATCATGTAGAGATACAAAAGTCTTGTCTGCTTGAACTTATCCTCGTAACTTCCATAGAGTTTATCAATAATGGTTTTCTTGCCGTGGACGACCTCATCGTGGGAGAGCGGAAGGATATATCGTTCATTGTAGGTGTAGTAAATAGAGAAGGTGATCTTGTCCATCATATATGCCCGATCGTACGGATGACATTCCAGATATTTCAGCGTATCATGCATCCAGCCCAGATCCCACTTATAGTCAAACCCAAGACCGCCATCCTCCGAAGCCCTCGTTACCCCTGGGTATGCAGTAGAGTCCTCTGCAATCAGTATTGCAGTCGGATGTAAAGCGTGAAGACCTTTATTCATAGCTTTAAGAAAATTGATGGCACATCCATTTTCTCCACGCTTCTCATCCCCCTGCCAGTAGATCAGTCGACTGACAGCATCCATGCGAAGGCCATCAAAGTGAAATTCTTTCAACCAATAGTTTGCCGCAGATTGCAGAAAGCTTCTGACCTCTCCTCGGGAGTGGATAAAATTACAGCTTCCCCACTCGCTTGTGCCAACATCGCCATGCGGATACTCATAAAGGGCAGTGCCATCATATTCCTTCAATCCGTAGAAATCCACAGCAAAGTGAACAGGAACGAAATCCATAATAGCACCGATACCTGCCTGGTGGAGCTTATCGATCAGTTCCATAAGCTGCGCCGCTGTTCCGTACCGTGAGGTAGGTGCAAAGAATCCGGTATTCTGATACCCCCAACTTCCGTCAAAGGGATGCTCACTAAGGGGCAAAAACTCTACGTGAGTGTAGAAGTGCTTTTTAAGATAGGTGATCAGCTCGTCGGCAATTTCATCATAACGATGCCAATCCCTATCCTTCATTTTCCACGAACCCAGATGCAGTTCGTAGATGTTCAGCGACTTATCAAAGCACCGTGTACGTTCTGTCATCCATATCTCATCGCTAAAGCGATATTCTCCCAGCTCACGAATGATAGAACAGGCACCGGGGCGCAGCTCCATGCCAAAGCCGTAAGGGTCACAATGCTCCACCCGACCATTCTGGCCATAGATCACATACTTGTACATCTGCCCCGGTTTGGCATCCTTGGAAAAGCATGTCCACACTCCGCTCTGGTCAAGCTGTTCCATCGGCTGCTCCTGCCAGCTGTTGAACTCGCCTATGATGGAAATCTTATACGCATTAGGTGCGTAAGTACGAAACACAGTACCATCAGCTTCCAAGTGTGCGCCGAAATATTCGTAAGCATCAAAGCTTTCGCCCATGTAGAATTTGTGTAGAATCATATCTCTTTCCTTTCCGGTACACTTGTGTCACATTTACTTTTGTGCTATCGTATCATAAAGGAAAGTTAAATTTCAACAGCACCAACGCAACTGACACAAACGACAGAAAAGTGGGTCATAGTATGTATCACAAGCAGTCTAATAAAACCGCCATTCAGAGCCAGCACATGATCGCTGACGCTTTGCTCCAACTGATGCAGCGCAAACCTGTTTCGCAAATCACGATTACAGAACTGTGCGAGGAAGCCGCTGTCGGACGCAAAACCTTTTATCGCAATTTCGATCTTAAAGAGGATGTAATCGACTTTCAGCTAGATCATCTATGTGGACAATACAAAGAAGAGATCGTGGGGATGGCCACAGCTGAACAGCTTCGTCATCATTTGGAATATGTTAAGAAACACAGGGAGTGGTTCATTGCGTTATATCAAAACGGATTTAACCAGATGGTCAACGACAAATTTGCAGCTCTGCTCCCAATAACAATGCCAATCTGGACGGACGATCCCATAGAACAGCAGTACCACAGCCAGTATATCGTGGCAGGTATCGAAGCTGTTGAGCGAGTCTGGGTAGAGCGAAACTTTCATGAAAGTATCGATGAAGTAGTTGCTATTGTGAACCGAGTACATGAACAACAGTTGCCATTAAAAATCTTTCCTTTTAAGCCTTAGCAACCACAACCCATGATCGCATCCGATTGTTGCTTTCGTAGAATCTTCCTCCGTTGCAGTTATTCCAATAGCTTTCCACACGGTGTTCTGGTATGTTGTGTTTACCAACCATATCACTACGAAAGAGAGGTCAACTGTAATGGCAAGCATTCGTAAACGCGGCGACAGCTATCTCATCGTCGTCTCCATGGGCTATGACTACGCAGGCAACCGCAGAAAGGCACAGCAGAAAACTGTTCATCCCCCGGAGAATCTCACCCCAAAGCAGCGGGAGAAGTGGCTCAAAGAACAGGCACTTCTCTTTGAGATGGAGTGCAAGAACACGCCCCGGACGGTAGACAAGTCCATCACACTGGAGCAATACGTACAAATCTGGCGGCGGGAGATCGCGCCACACAAGCTGGCGAAGTCCACCCTCGCAAGGGATGACCAGGATCTTGCAAAAATCCTCCCCCATCTCGGTCACTACAAGCTCACCGAGCTTCGACCCGAGCACTTCCGCAAGTTCTACGCTGATATGCGGAAGGTCATCAGTCAGAATACAGGAAAGCCGCTCTCCGAGCACACCGTGGAGGGACTGCACGCTTGTCTGTGCGGAGTCCTCTCGGATGCGATGGAGGGCGTCTTTCTTGACCACAACCCAGCATGGCGCACCTACCGCTACACCGGAAAGAAAAGTGCGAAACGAATCGCTGATGAGGATACGGTACAGAAGATCATTGCAGCTCTGGAGGATGAGAGCATCAAGTACGAAACCTACTTCAAGCTTATCATCGCCACAGGGATGCGGCGGGGCGAGTGTTGCGCGCTGAAGTGGAAGGACTTCGACTTCGAGAGCCACACCATCCACATCTGCCGCAACGCCGTGAAGGTCACCGGTGAGGAAATCTTCGTCAAGGAACCAAAGACCACCGCAGGTGACCGCTATGTGTACTTCTCCCCGGAGATGGCGACGCTCCTGCTGGAGTTCCAAAAGGTCTGCCGCTGGGAAACGGAAACCTACGACGAGCGACCGCTGACCGAGGAGGACTTCGTCTTCCGCCGCCACGGTCTGGCACTCCCCATGACACCCAACAGCTTCACCTTCCGGTTCAAGAAGATCCTCAAGAAACACGGTCTGCCGGAAAATCTGAATGTGCACTCCCTGCGGCACACCAACGCAAGCCTCCTCATCGCCAACGGCACGGATGTGGCAACAGTAGCGGGCCTGCTGGGACACTCGCAGCCTTCAACGACGCTCGATATCTATACCCATGCCTTCGATAAGAACAAAAAGGCGGCAAGCCAAACTCTCCAAAGCGGGTTGGAGATTTAAGAAAAACACCATCGGCTGGACACATATCCAGCCGATGGCCTTTTGCTGCCTCTTAACATATTACTTCAGTTGGAGCATATATGTGCTGCATCCTTTGAATTGCATTTGCGCCAACTTGTGATAAAATTTTTTCTATTCACTGAACCTATTGGGGTTTTGATTCGACTATACAGATGAGATCGATTTCAAATCAAGTGTAAGGAGGTGATGATGTGCGTGAATTTGAAAAGCTTTTGCAGGAAAACCTTGTGCCATTGGAACGGTATGTTAAATTCAAGATAGGCGATCCATACAATGCTGAAGATATCATTCAGGAAGTCTGCCTTGCCGCTACCGCAAAATTTGAATCCCTGAGGAATCGTTCATCCTTTAAGGCATGGCTGATCGGTATTGCGAATAACAAATGCAAAGACTATTACAGAAGAAAAGCGAAGGAACTGGAGGTTCCTATTGAAGATCTATCCGAGGTTGCTTTGCACAAAGGACGACTCGGACTGACGCAGCAGAATATTGTGCGCGACACCATGGATCTTCTTGGAAGCAAGGAACAGCAGATCCTGTATCTCTACTTTTTCAAACAACTGTCGCAGGAAGATATTGCGAAGCAGTTGTCTGTACCGATCGGTACGGTGAAAAGCCGCCTGCATTATGCGAAAGAGAAATTCAAGCAGCATTATCCCTATCAACCCAAACCAAAAGGAGAAACAACTATGAATAGATTGCCTGAAATCCTGCCTGCATACAAAATCGAGAAGTCCCCTCTGGAACCGTTTGCCGTGAAGTGGGAAGAGCTGCAAGGTTGGCAGCTGGTTCCCCGTTTAGGTGAAAAACTGACATGGGGACTGTTTGATCAGCCTTCCGGGAAGCGCACTGAATATACTGAGATGAAGGTGATCGGCAAAGCGGAGGTGCATGGAATCGAAGGCGTGGAGATTTCCGCCGTGCAGTACGATGCGGAGGATTACTACCGCACCGGTTCTGTAGATCAGATGGAGCGGCGCTTTGTGGCGCAGCTCACCGACACCCATTGCCGCTATCTCGCAGAGAGCCATATCGAAAACGGCGTTCGAAAGCTGTACACCTTCCTTGATGGCGAGGACTTCCTGAACAACTGGGGCTTTGGCGAGGATAATTGCGGCAACGAGGTCAATCTGAGTACCAAGGGTTTGCTGAAACGAATCGACAACACCATCGAGGGCTTCACTGACAAGGAAACGGTAGATGTGGTTGGTCGGTATAATGTCTCGATCAATGGCAAGATCTACGATACCATCTGCGTTATGGATATCCAGTGTTTTAATGACGGTGTTGTTTCCGAGCAGTATCTGGACAAGAACGGCAGAACGATCCTCTGGCGCAGATTCAACAAAAACGATTGGGCTCATAAGCGATACGGAAAGCTGTGGACGGAGATTCTCCCCGAAAACGAGCGGCTTACTGTCAACGGAGAAACTTATGTACATTGGTATGACTGCGTGAGCGATTACATTTTCTGATCGCCAAGCATAGTGCCACCATCAATGCAAAAATCCCTTGTAGAGCCATCTACAAGGGATTTTAACTAGGCTTAAAAACAGACCATTCACAGCTCTTCTGCCTTGAAGGTCGTATAACCCTCGTAGTAGTAGCTGTGGTCGATACCTTTCATATACACTTCACGGCTGTCAATTTCGTCTGTAAGCGCATTTTTCAGGACATGCTTGATCTCCGTATCCCGGATTGGACTACGCTCCATGGCCAGCAAACAGTCCTCTTTATCCACACGGCTCCAGTCCACTACCTTGTGCAGTTCAGTCTTCAGCAGAATATCCAGCCAAATTCGGGTACTGCGTCCATTGCCCTCACGGAAGGGGTGAGCGATGTTCATCTCCACATACTTCTCGACGATCTCATCAAAAGTGGACTGCGGCATCTTTTCAATATTTGCAATCGCCGCTTCCAGATACATCACCGGAGCAAAACGAAAATTTCCTTTGGCGATATTCACGGTACGGAGTTCACCGGAAAAATCGTTAATATCCTCAAAGAGGTATTTGTGAATGGTTTGCAGGGACGAGAAGGTTCCCGCCGTCAGCTGATTCAGCAGACCTTTCTCAAAAAGCTCGACAGCTTTCTTTTTGCTGATTCGTTCTTCTTCACGGGCAAGGTCAGCAGAGGATGTGATCCCCAGCTTATTCTCAAGAGCCATAGCGAGACCTCCTTCGTCTGAATTAAAACAAAATGCACTTGCTTTCGCAAGTGCATTTTGTTGGTACGCCCGACTGGATTCGAACCAGCGACCTTTGGAGTCGGAGTCCAACACTCTATCCAACTGAGCTACGGGCGCATATTCACTTGCGGGGAAATTGCGGTTTCTGGAAAACAGTAGTCAAATAGTAGTCAACCACCGGGGATTTTTTTACCTCTGCCGCCTACATCACAGGCATTCCAAGGCTTTGCGTCATATCGCTCCTGAATCGGTCTGAAACGTCGGAGTCCAACACTCTATCCAACTGAGCTACGGGCGCATACTCTATTCAACACCCCAGTAGTATACCAGAAAGAGAATCCTTTGTAAAGGGGAACTCTGTCAAAAAGATTGTTAAAATATTAAACAACTTAATTGACAAACGTCACCTCTTCCCCTATAATGACAACATTGAACAGAGTATAAATCACGACCAAGGACAGAAATCAAATGAAGAGGAAAAACGTTTCCGACGCTGTTATCCGGCGTCTTCCCAGATACTACCGCTATTTGGACGATCTCCATAACCGGGGAGTGGTCCGCATCTCCTCAAACTCCCTCGGGAGCCGAATGGGCATCACTGCCTCTCAGATCCGCCAGGACTTAAGCTGCTTTGGAGAATTCGGTCAGCAGGGGTATGGATATAACGTCGCCGAGCTTCGCGCCGAGGTAGGCCGTATTCTGGGCGTGGACGATCATCACCGCATCATCATTGTTGGTGTCGGCAACCTGGGACACGCTCTGATGCAGAACTTTCGTTTTCTTGACAGCGGCTTTACCCTCGGTGCCGCGTTCGATGTTTCTCCCGCACTTATCGGCAGCGAGGTTGCCTGTGTTCCGGTGCTGTCTATGGACAAGCTTGAAGAATATGTTGCCGCGCATCATGTAGATGTCGCGGTGCTGACTGTTCCGCGCTCCGTTGCGCAGGCCACCGCTGACCGTCTGATCGCAGCAGGAGTGCGCGGATTCTGGAACTTTACCAACGTTGAGCTTTCCAGCCAGATTGAAGATGTGCAATTTGAGGATGTCCACTTTGCAGACAGTCTTCTTACTCTAAGCTACCGAATCACGGCACAACAGCAAAGCTGAAGGAGAAGCCATGAAAAAAACGCTTACCGCCGCCTCTGTATTTCTCGCTCTCGTTCTCTGTCTGGGAGCAGCCCTTGCCGCCGGAGGCGATGCCGGCGACCCGCTCATCTCCCTGTCCTATCTGGAGGGAATGTTCCGCCCGGAAACTGACAGCTCCATTGATTTCGCTTTGGACTCCTACGATGAAGCCATGCGCGATCACGCGCAGGAGCTGATGGATGAAATGAGCGAAGCGGCTCTGGCTGCCGCCGGCGAGAATTATGCAGACACTGTCCAGCAGATCACGCTCAATGAGCACGACACCCTTTCCGGTTCTGCTGGACTCAGCGTAACAGCCCATGCCGGGGAGATCATGGCAAACATTACCCTCGGCACCGTTATTGACGCAACTGACGGGCGCGAGATCTCCTCCGGCGACATTCTCTCCGCCAACCATCTCTATATCGTAGCGGAAAACTCTTCCGCAGATTTTATCGCCCTCACCCCCACCGCGATCCTCTCCTATCAGGGCAATTATTCCCACATTCCCAGCGAATTGGCTATCGACTACTACGGCGTATCCCTTGCCCTGCGCGAGCTGGGCCTGTTCCGCGGCAGCGGCAGCGGCATTGGCGAGGGTTTTGACCTTCACCTTGCCCCCACCCGTGCCGAGGCACTGGTCATGTTTATCCGCATCCTTGGTGAGGAGAGCGACGCGCTTTCCTGCACCTATGAGCATCCCTTTACCGATGTTCCCGAATGGCTGGACCGCTATGCCGCATGGGCATGGCACCGCGGCTACTCCAACGGCGTTGGAAACAACCTTTTCGGCACCGCGCTGACTGTTTCCGCCGTGGAATACCAGGAATTTATTCTGCGTGCGCTGGGGTACAGCACCGCAGGCGTGGATAACTACCTCACCTCGCTGGAGCGCGCACTGGAATGCGGCGCTCTGACCGATGCGGAGTATTTCCTTCTGATGGACAGCACGTTCCTCCGCGCCCACGTTGCCTATCTCTCCTATTACAATCTGGATACTCTGGTTTCCGGAACCTATATGACACTTGCCCAGCAGCTCCAGCAGAAGGGCGTGTTCACCTTCCAGCAGCTCATTCAGGCACGATCCTATATCTCCTCTCCCCGTCTGCATTGACACATTTTGAAGCCGTGCACATATAATGTACTGAGACGGATCACCGCCTCACATCTCACAGGAGGTATCTTTTATGTGCAATAACAACGGTTTCGGCAGCTGCTGGATCATCATTCTCATCATCATCCTGTTCTTCTGCTGCGGCAACGGCTTCAGCGGCTGTGGCAACAACTGCGGCAATAGCTGCAACGATAATTGCGGCTGCTGCTGATCTTATCCATCCGGACTGCCTTCGCGCCAAACGGCGCGAAGGCAGTCTTCTTTTCCTGCCGGATCAGCAAATTGTTCTAAGCTGTTTCTCATTATTTCAGCAAAACCTCTTGTGATTTGATGATTCACAGCTTTTTTTGATCCGATTCCTGCTATTGCAACAGAAAACCACTTTTTTTGTGTTTCTGTCAGAAAACAGCAAAATTAGACACGGCAAATAAGGTATACTCTAGCCATCAGGAAGAACTTCCTTCCAACTGCAACAAAAGGAGGATTCCCATGAGATTCCACGAAAAACTGAAGGCAGCGGTTCTGGCCGCACGCATCGAGCGCCACTGGCGCCGCATTCTCCGTCTTAGAAAAATGGGTGACAAACTGATTGCCGACGGAAGCACACTGAGCTCCAAACGCCTGCTCCGCGTCAACCGCCAGCTTGACCGCTGCGGTAAACTGGCATCGGCGCAGGGAAAGTATTATGAGTCCCATTACATTCCGCCGATTCGGGTATACGCGAACAATATATAAAGAATCAGGGTGTGCCGCTGAATACTGCGGCACACCATTTTTTCGCCAAAAATACCATTATTTCTCAATCTCCACTTGTTTATTCTGTTGAAGTGTTGTATACTGTAAGCATCACACCTTGAGGAGGAACTCGCATGGCTCTGCTGAAACATAAAGAAACCACCACCGCTCCGAACGACAAAAAGATCAAATTCGGACTAATGGCAAAAATGCTCGTTTCCACCGTCGTTCCAATTATTGTCTGTCTGACGCTGGTCGGCATCGTTCTTCTGTCCCAATTCAAGGGCATGATCCACGAGTTGAAGAAACAGGATATTGACGCGCAGGGCGCTGCCGCCGCAAAGAGCGTGGAGGTTTATTTTTCCCCGTTCTTTACAGCAGCGGAAATGATTGCCGATAATACATCCGTTAAGAATCTTGCCGCCAAAGCATACAAGAGCACCGCCCCCTCTGCCTTCCAGAAGGATAAGGCAAATATGGATGCGGCAATTTCCGCCATGCAGAACGCCACCGCAAATCTGGGCAGCGGAGTTTCTATTTTTATTTCGGTTGAGACAAATAATCAGGTTCTCTTTTCCGACGGCTCCTATTTCGATGATTCCCTGGGTATTGATGTCAATACCCGTTCCTGGTATCAGCTTGTTAAGGATAATCCCAACGAAATCAGTGTTACCGGCGCGTACGTCGATGCCGTCACCGGGGGTCTGGTCGTTACAGTTTCCGCAGGTATTTACGACGGCAGCACACTGGTTGGTATCGTTGGTATGGATATCACTCTGGACTCGCTCGTGCAGGAGCTCTCCACCATTACCATCGGCGAGACCGGCTATCTCACCGTGTTCGACTGCGATGATGTCGTTCTCTATCATCCCGATAGCGAAATGCAGATGACCAGCCTCAGCGAGATCAATTATTCCGACAATATGCTGCAGGCACTGAACCGCCACGCAGATGCTCACGCCACGGAATACCAGCGCAGCGGCATTAAATACTGCGGCTCAGTTACTTACATCGAATCCACCGACTGGCAGATCATCTCCTGTATGCCTTACGCAGAGTTCAATCAGGAGATGGAAACCGCCAAGCTGACCATAAATGGTGGTTTTCTCGGCATCTTCATCATTCTCGGCGCGATCATCGTTCTTGTCTCTCTTGCCATTACTACCCCCATCAAGACCTTGAACAAGGCTGTTGGTAAGCTTGCGGCCGGTGATCTGGATGTTGAGATCAACGCCAAGAGCAACAATGAGATCGGTCAGCTTGCCGAAAGTGTTACGCAGCTCGTTGACCGCCTCAAAAACTACATACTGTATATCAATGAGATCTCCGGCATTCTGACCGAAATCGGTCAGGGCGATCTGGACTTTGATCTGGTACAGGACTATGTCGGTGAATTTGCCCCCATCAAGCGTGCGTTTGTTGACATTCAGAAAAATCTGAACCATACCATGTTCCGCATTGCCGACGCCGCCACGCAGGTCGACAGCAGCACAGGACAGATCGCCAGCGCCTCTCAGGCTCTCGCTCAAGGTGCTACCGAGCAGGCCAGTGCGGTAGAGGAGCTCTCCGCCACTATTCAGGATCTCTCCGTCCGCTCTCAGAATGAGGCACAGCGTGCCACCAACCTCAGCCGCGGTGTTGCCACCATGGGCACACAGCTTGAAAACAGCAACCAGCAGATGCAGAATCTGCGTCAGGCAATGGAGAACATCTCCACCCAGTCCTCCGAAATTGCCAAGATCATCAAGACCATCGAAGACATCGCCTTCCAGACTAACATTCTCGCCCTCAACGCGGCGGTGGAGGCCGCCCGCGCAGGCGCGGCCGGCAAGGGCTTTGCCGTCGTCGCAGACGAGGTTCGCTCTCTCGCCGGCAAGAGCGCCGATGCTGCCCAGAGTATTACCGGCTTGATCAACACCTCCCTCGCCGCCATTGAACACGGCTCCGGTCTCGCCAACGAGACTGCTGACTCCCTTGCGGAGGTTGCGAAGAACGTTTCCGAGGTCGTTACCGCTGTTGATCAGTTCGCCTCCCGTTACCAGGAGCAGACCACCAGTCTGGATGAAATCTCCACCGGAATCGAGCAGATCTCCGCGGTCGTTCAGAACAACTCCGCTACCGCGGAGCAGAGCGCCGCCTCCAGTGAAGAGCTGTCCGGTCAGGCTCATTTGATGAAGCAGCTCATTGACAAGTTTGTTCTCGATCAGCGTTTCAACACCTGATTCAAAATCATCACCTCCCGCGCGGCTCCGCCCGGAGCCGCGCGGGTATCCTTTTATCGAAACGAGGCAAAGCATTATGCACTCTGATTTTACCATCTGGCTCAAGCGCATCCTTCTTCTGCTGACCGGACTGGCCATCGCACATCTGGGCGTAACACTGTTTCTTCAGTCAGATCTCGGCTCAGATCCATTCAATGTGTTTGTACAGGGACTGTACCGCTGCGTTTCCGGTATTCCCCTTCTCACACACGGCACAGTCCATGTAGGCATCTCCTTTATCATTATCCTCGCCCTTCTTGTGATCGACCGCAGCTACATCCGAATCGGCACTCTGCTGTGCATGGTGCTGGGCGGTCCGATCATTGATGCCTTCACACTCCTGCTGGGCAGCGTGATCCACCCCCAGTCCCCTATGGCATGGCGTGTGATCTCGCTTGCGCTGGGGTGTGTCATTCTCGCCTTTGGCATGACCATCGTGATCAAATCTGAGGCTGGAACAGGCCCCAACGATCTGGTCGCTGTGGTCATCAGCGATAAAACCGGAAAAAAATTCGGCATTATCCGCATTATCGTTGACGTGTGTTTTGCTGCCGTTGGTTTTCTTTTTGGCGGAACCATCGGTCTTGGCACCGTTGTCTGCGCCTTTCTTGTGGGACCCACCGCTCAGTTTTTCTTCCCGTTCAGTGAAAAGCTGTGCAAAGGCTTTCTGAAAGAAAAATAAACTGAAACAAAGACCGTACGATTCTGGTGGGATCATACGGTCTTTATTTCAGAATAAGAAGGATTGTCTTTCACGCCATTCCGTGATAAAATAGCTTAAAGAGCTTTGAAAGGAGGGGTATCTGTGCGTCTGGAACGAGTCAATGACCACTGCGTTTTTGCTTTTTTTCCGGAGCTTGAGCCTGTCTGGGGCGCGCTCAGTGTTCTCTCCGGTGAAAGCATCCACACACTCTGCACCGAGCTTTACGGTGCGGAGCAGATCACCGCATGGAAGCGCAAGTACAGCTTCCTCTTTGAGACCTTTCAGGTCGTAGATCCGACCATCCACGCCAACCTTATGGACTATCTGCTGGAAATGCCCATTGAGACTGTCACACTGGAGCGTTTACGCGACACGCTTCTCTCCCTTCCCGCTGAGGAATTTGTCTGGCGGCATCTCAGCATGGAGTATCTCAGCAAAAGCGCAGATCTTGACACGCTGCGCCTTGCCATGACCGACGATGCCGCACTGGACGAGGTTTACGGTTGGATGTCAGACCATTGCACAAGCTTTCTCGCCTTTTCCGCCTTTGTGCGGCAGTCGAAGCGGTTTCTCAACGAATTTTTCGCGCTGGCATCGGAAATGCGGACCCCCGCCCTTTTTGATGCGCTGGAACAACAGGCAGATAAGATCGAACGCCTGCGGCAGGTCGTGCAAAAAGGCGCGTCGGGTGATCTTCTGGAGCTGTCGCAGGAGCTGATGGGCAAGACCTTCCGCAACCGGGGACCGTACAGCGAGTTTGTGTTTCTGCCGTCCTATCTGATCCCCTTGCGTGCCTGCCGCTTTTTTGATACCGCTGGCGAGCCAAAGCGCCAGTATCTTTTTCTTTCTCTTAGAACCAGCCGCCGTGACCGGGAGGATACGGTAAAAGCCCTGAAAGCCATTGCCGATCCAACCCGCTACCAGATCCTCACCATTCTGGCACAAGAGGGTCCCATGCGCGGACTGGACATTGCAAAGCGTGTTTCCATCGCCACCTCCACCGTGTCCCATCATATGGAACAGATGAAGGAGTGCGGACTCATCACCGAGGAACCGGTGAAAAATTCCAAGTATTACGGTCTGAGCAGACAGAACGCAAAGACGCTGCTGGATGGGATCGCAAAGGATCTTGAAATTGAATAACGCGCAAAGAATAAGGACTGTTTCGACAGTCCTTTTTTCGTAAAAAAGGAACCGCCGCTTTGCGGCTGCCCCTCACAAGATCAGCAGCAGTCCCAGCGCGATCAGCAATTCCTCATCCTCTCCGTCCCGAAACAGAAGAAACAGGATCACCAGAAGCAGCAGATCCCCCGTGTCGATCTCATCGAGCTTGAGCTTGCCCAAAACACCGGAAAGCAGCCCATCCTTCCCAAAAAGTCCGCCCAGCGGCGAAGAAGCATGACCGGGTGGCGGCGCGGATCGGCATGGTTCGCCCGGTCTCTCGTGTTCCGGACCCTCCTGCGGGGGATTCCGGGGCGGAGCATGGGGCGGATCTACGTTGATCCGCCGGTAAACGCCCTCATCATTTCGCACATAGCGGTTATACATACGGCTCCCCCATTGCGGTCAAGAGTTTTTTCCCGATGCGGATCAGTTTTGCCGCTTTGACCGCGCGCTCCACCTTGTCACGCCGCTCGGGCTTCAAAAAGGGGCGGAGCGCGTACAGCAGTTGAAGGCGTTCGTCATTTTCTCCCCGACTCAGCTCCCCCACCAGCGGCAGCAGCCGCTCGATCATTCTGGGGTCGATCTGGGAAAACAGGTCACTAAGGTTTCCCAAGCCTCCAAACGGATCCTCTCCCTTGCCGGACTGTGTCTTCGCTTCCTGCTCCTTTTGCTCCTGTCCTCCGCCGAACGCTCCGCTGCCGCTCAGCGATTGCGCCAGTCCCATCACCTGCGCCATTGCCTCGGGGTTGGACAAAATGGCATTCAGTTTGTCTTCAAAATCGCTCAATGCCCTTTCCTCCTCTCCCGATGAATGGTTCACTTTTTGTGAAAGCTCTCACTTAACCGGCGCAGCAGCTCCATCCCCTCGGGATTTTCAGTAATGGTCTGCATCAGCGACTTCAGCGACTGCATATCTCCACTGACCGCACTCTGCGCCATCTGCTGGAGCTGCGCGCGGTCGTGTCCCCGGGTCAGCATCGCCGCCAGCGCCTGCGCGTCCGGCGATCCGGCAAGCTCAGAGATCGCCTGCTTGTTGCCGAGCATTTTTCCAAGGTCGTTTCGTTCTTTCTGATCCATGCTGTCATCCTCCCGCAATGTTTTCTCTCCATTATATGATGAACGGCAAAAAAATGTGTCCCCATCTTTTCCGGGATGGGGACACATTTGCGTTATTCTTCCGTTTTTCCCGCCGCGCCGCCGTGGTCGCACCACGCTCGCAGCGAACAATTTCCGCAATCAGGCCGTCGGGCGACGCACACCGCCCGCCCGTGGAGCACCATACGGTGGCAGAAATCATTGCTCTCCTCCGGCGGGATACAGGCTCGCAGCTGCTTTTCCACTTTCAGAGGATCTTTGCTGCCGTCCGTGATGCCGAGCAGCCCCGTGATGCGCATACAGTGGGTATCGCACACATACCCCTCCCTGCCAAACACATCGCCAAGGATCAGATTGGCGGTCTTTCTGCCAACTCCCGGCAGACGCAGCAGATCATCCATATTATCCGGCACATTTCCGCCAAATTCATCAAGGATCATGCGGCTTGCCGCAACGATATCCCGCGCCTTGGCACGCCAGAATCCGGTGGAATGAATGATCTCACCGACCTCCTCCTCACTTGCCGCAGCAAGGGCATGGAGCGTCGGGAATCGCTCGTACAGAACGGGCGTGACCATGTTGACCCGCGCGTCCGTACACTGGGCGGCAAGCCGCACGGCAAACAGCAGCTCGTGGGGCTTTTCAGCGTCAAAGGGAAGGGAGCATTTTGGCTCGGGATAAAGCACCTTCAGCTCCTCGATAACAGCAAGAATGTCCTTGGTTTCTTTCATGGGATCACCTCGCCATCATCATATCACAGGTTTTGATAAATTCCCACAAAAAAATATCTGTGCAAGCGGGAAAAAATATGGTAAGATAAGGATTGATACGATCAAACGTGATGAAAGGAGGCAGTTTCCTGTGAAATTATTGTTTAAGCAGCGTGCCTTTTCCTGGTTTGACAGCTATGATATTTACAACGAAGCCGGGGAAACGGTTTTCTCCGTAGAGGGTCAGCTCAGCTGGGGCAAGTGCCTGCACATTCTCTCCGCCGCCGGTGAACACATCGGCACGGTGCAGCAAAAGGTATTGAGCTTCCTGCCCACCTTCGAGCTGTATGCCTACGGAGAATATCTGGGCAGTCTTTGCAAGGAATTCAGCTTCTTCACTCCCCGCTTCACGCTGGATTGCAGCGACTGGGAGGTCGAAGGCAGCTTCATGGAGTGGGATTACACCATTCAGAGTCCCAGCCGGGGCCCGGTGGCAGCCATCACCAAGGAGCTGTTCAACTGGACCGATACTTATGTGATCGACGTGGACGATCCCCAGAACGCCCTGTGCGCGCTGATGGTCGTTCTTGCCATCGATGCTGAGAAGGAAAGCAGAAATTAACATTGAAACATTGAGAGGAGGGCGCCCATGAGCCGCCCACTGGCGGACCGTGTCCGCCCCCAGACCATAGAGGAAATCGTGGGGCAGCAGCATCTTCTGGGAAAAAACTCCCTGCTGCGCCGCTTCATCGACAAGGGAACCGATGCCAACATGGTGTTTTACGGTCCCTCCGGCACAGGAAAAACCACTGTCGCCAACATTATCGCAAAACGCACCCAGCGTACCCTGTACAAGCTCAACGCCACCACCGCGTCCCTGTCGGATATCCGCGAGATCATCAACGACGTTGGCACGCTGATGGCACCCGGCGGGATTTTGCTGTATCTGGACGAGATCCAGTATTTCAACAAAAAACAGCAGCAATCGCTGCTGGAGTTCATGGAAAACGGATCGATCACGCTGATCGCGTCCACCACGGAAAACCCGTATTTCTATGTCTACGCCGCCCTGCTCAGCCGCAGCACGGTCTTTGAATTCAAGCCCGTGACCGCAGCGGACGTGCTTCCCGCCGTGGAGCGTGCGCTGCGGATCGTGCAGAGCGAGAGCGCCCTGCCCCTCTCGTGGGAGGACGGTGTTCCCGGCTATATCGCCCACGCCTGCGGCGGCGACGTACGCAAGGCAATGAACGCCGTGGAGCTGCTTTATGAATCGGCAGTCACCGAAAACGGCGCGCTGCGGCTGACGGTATCGGATGCCGAGCAGGTCGCCCAGCGAAGCGCCATGCGCTACAACCGGGGCGGCGACGCGATGTACGACTGCGCCAGCGCATTGATGAAATCCCTCCGGGGCAGCGATCCCGACGCTGCGCTCCATTACCTCGCCCGCTTTCTGGAGGCAGGAGATCTGATCACCCCCTGCCGCCGCCTGCTCTGCTCGGCGTGTGAGGATGTGGGGCTTGCCTATCCACAGGCGATCACCATTGTCAAAGCCTGTGTGGATACCGCCATGCAGCTTGGTATCCCCGAAGCACAGCTTCCCCTTTCACAGGCGGCGATCCTTCTCGCCACCGCACCCAAGTCCAACACCGCCTGCGTCGCCATCGGAGAAGCGTGGGCAGATGTGAAGGCAGGCAGAACCGGCAGTGTCCCCCGTGAGCTGCAAAACGTCCACGCCGACACCACCGGACAGGAACGGGATCAGAATTACCAGTACCCCCACGCCTTCCGCCACCACTGGGTAAAGCAGCAGTATTTACCCGACGAGCTGGTGGGCGCTGCATACTACCGCTACGGTGACAACAAGACCGAACAGGCGGCGAAGGCTTATTGGGATAAGATCAAAAATCAGTAAACCCAGTCGCGGACGGTGCCGTCGGTGATAAAATACCGCGGCGGCGTGACCTTGGGAACAGTTTCCTGCTTCTCCACGATCTGCAGCTTGATTTTGTGGCTCTCCGGACGGATGGAACGGATGCGCACCGTCACGGCATCGCCGGAAGCGATGCCGGAGCGAAGCTGGGCAAGGCCGGACAGATTCGGTGTCAGTTCAACGAAGACACCGTAATCCATGATGCCGCGAACGATACCGGTCACGGTATCACCGGGCGAAAAGTAGGCGGCATTTTCCAGCCATGTGCCCAAAAGCTCCTTGTGGCTGAGGTAAAACCGCCGCCGTTCCCGGTCAATATCCGTCACCATCACCAGAATGTCCTGCCCCTGCGCGAGCCGCTGCGCCGGATGCTGCGCCCGGGCAACGGCGAGGTTTTCCAGCGGAACAAGCGATATCACACCGCAGCCGAGGTCCACAAAAGCGCCGAAACCGCTGAGATGTGTCACTCGTGCGGGGAGAACACTGCCGATTTGGACGTTCTCCAGCAGCCAGCCAAACGCCTTCTCCTGCGCCAGACGGCGGGAAAGCTTCAAATGAGGACGCCCCGCTCCATCTACAGAGATGTCGGTTATGACGCAGGAGACCTGCCTGCCGACGAGGGAGAGAACGGCGATATCCCGCCCCGCGCCGCTGATATCGGGGTGCACCGCTTCCTCCCGTGGTATGACACCCTCATACCCGCCCACGCTGACCCACACATCCAGAGATTTGTCACAACGCAGGGCAAGTGCGGTCAGAACGCTTTCCTTTTCCATCGCCTCCCGCAGGGCGGCGACTGGGCGGTAAGCGGGGTACAGGCAGGCACTGCCCTCCGGTAAATAGTTTGATCTTCGCAAAAATTCCACCGTCCTAACATAGTTAAGTAGAGTATCTTATGCGCGGCGCGCCCGACTGTTGATACCGGTACTTGGAGAGTTTTTTATGGATTTGAAATTAAACCAGCAGGTTGAACTGAAGAAACAGCATCCCTGCGGCAGCAGGATCTGGACGATCCTGCGCGTGGGGATGGATATCAAGTTAAAATGCGCGGGCTGCGGTCACGAGCTGATGCTGCCCCGCTCCAAAGCCGAAAAGGCGATCAAAAAGCTTTTAAGTGAGGAGGATAAAATATGCTGAACAAAAAGTGGACGCAGATCATTTCACGGATCATCATTGGTCTTTTGATCTTTTCGATCATTGCAGGCTTTATTATTCCCGTATTTGCGTGATGCAAAAAGAGCGGGGTAAAAGGCGGATAGTCGTAAAATGATAACAGGCACAGCAGACCAATCTGGGCTGCCGTGCCTGTTGTTGCTTCAGCACATAAGTTGTGGTATTATAAAGAGGTCGATAAGAATTGATACAGGAGATACGCTTATGATAAAAGCAGTATTGTTTGATTTTGATGGGGTTTTGACAATAGATAAAACAGGTTCGACATCCATAACAAAGTTTATTTCGGATTCTTGCGGCATTCCGCTGGAAAATGTGAAATCGTGTTACTATAAATTCAATAAGCAATTATTGTTAGGGGAAACAACGCATCAAGAGATATGGCAAGACTTTTGCAAAGCTTTGGGACAGGATATTGATTACAGTATCCTACTCGATTCTTTTAGAGCTACTCGTCTTGACGAAAAGATGATCGCGCTGGTGCAGGAATTAAAGAAACGCTATCTGATTGGAATGATAACAGATAATAAATGTGATAGAATCCATACAATTCTTGAGCATAGAAGCTTGAATCAATACTTTGATGTCATTGCAGTTTCGGCATGTTTACATTCCGGCAAGGATAGTCATAGTATCTTTGAATACGCTTTAAACACATTAGATGTGAGCGCCAGTGAATGCGTCTTTATTGATAATACAGAAAAAAACCTAGTAATTCCTAAACAAATGGGAATGTCTACCATTTTGTACAACGATGACAACAGGGATTATGATTTGTTCGCAAAAGATTTAGAGAGATTCTTATAATACAATTCATTGATGAAGATGTGCAGATTTGCACCGCGCCAAGGCCTCCCTTGTGTAAAGGGAGGTGGCACGGCAGAGCCGTGACGGAGGGATTGTCATGCAGTCGAAGCATAATAAGCAGTTGGTTCCGTTGGCAAGACAACTGCGAAAAGAACTGACAAAAGAAGAACGCCGCCTGTGGTATGATTATCTTCGCTCCTATCCGGTCAGATTTTTGCGCCAGAAGGTATTGGGAAAGTATATTGTGGATTTTTACTGTGCGGAAGCCAAATTGGTGCTTGAATTAGATGGTTCTCAGCACTATGAGGGCAGGAACATCGAGAGTGATGCCCAACGAACCGTTTTTCTGGAAGGCTACGGTTTGAATGTCATCCGAATTCCAAATAACGAAGTCAATCAGAACTTTCCCGGAGTCTGTGAGTATATTGATACCGCGGTAAAACAATCCCTCAGTCAGCTTCGCTGACAGCTCCCTTTACACAAGGGAGCCTTTACCCCCGCAATATCGACACGTCAAACGAAAAATCCTACCTGTGTGATGTTCGCAGGTAGGATTTACTGTTTTATGACTACTGCCCTACAGCACTCTTTTTTCTTTTTGCAAACACTTGTTGTTCTATGCGAAAAGTTTCATCAATTTACTCTAAAAAAGTTCCGTTTATCCCCCTCTATCCCCTGTCCCCGCCTTGACTTCCGGTAACAAAATAGATATACTAAAAACAGCGTATTTTGAAAATAATTACCATTTCAAAAGGAGTAACACAAGCATGGATAATAAGTACAGCGCTCTGTTTACCCCCTGGAAAGTCGGCAATGTGGAGATCAAAAACCGCATTGTCATGTGCCCCATGGGCGGCACGTCCCTGTTCGGCTGGTTCGAGCTGACCGGATGCAAGTTCGACAAGGAAGCTGCCAAGCTGTTCCTTGAGCGCGCCAACAATAATGTTGGTCTGATCATCCCCGGCATCGCCCCCCTGCGCGACACCTTCTGGGGCAAGTGGCTGTGGCAGAACCCCAAGATGTTTGAGGATCTGAAGGAATTCATGGATGAGATCCACAAGACCGGCGCCAAGCTCTTTGTCCAGCTCACCGCCGGTATGGGCAGAAGCTGGGCTATTACGGAGCTGGTCGGTCCTCTGCATAAAAACAAGTTCACCCGCACGGTCATGAAGCCCATTCTGGACACCAGCCACGAGCTTGCCTCTCCCTCCGCGCAGCCCGCCCGCTGGGCACCCGATATTGAATGCCCCGAGATGACCAAGGAGCAGATCCATGAGATCATCGAGGCCTTTGCCAAGACCGCCAAGCTCTGCAAGGACGCGGGCGTTGACGGTGTTGAGGTCCACGCTGTCCACGAGGGCTACCTGCTGGACCAGTTCGCCATTGAGTTTTTCAATAAGCGCACCGACGAGTACGGCGGCAGCTTTGAGAACCGCTACCGCTTCGCCGCCGAGGTCGTCCGCGCCATCAAGGAGAGCTGTGGCAAGGACTTCCCCGTTTCCCTGCGTTACAGTGTTGAGTCCAAGCTGAAGGGTTTTGCCAAGGGTCTGGTCCCCGGCGATACCGCTCCCGAGATGGGACGCAATATGGAAGAGTCTGAGCGCGCCGCCAAGTACCTGCAGGACGCAGGCTACGACATGCTCAACGCCGATAACGGCACCTACGACTCCTGGTACTGGGCGCATCCCCCCATGTACATGCCCCAGAACTGCAATCTGGACGATGTCGCGCATATTAAGAAGTTTGTGGATATCCCCGTGGTCTGCGCCGGACGCATGGAGCCCGACGTGGGCGCTCAGGCCATCGCTGAGGGCAAGATCGACGGTATGGGCGTAGCCCGCCAGTTCCTCGCCGACCCCGAGTGGATCACCAAGATCATCGAGGACCGTCTGGAGGATATCCGTCCCTGCATCTGCTGTCACTCCGGCTGCTTCAACTTCTCCTCCTCCAAGGGTCATTACAATACCCAGGATCTGAAGGACACCATGGGTCTTGCCCGCTGCGCTCTGAATGCAGAGACCATGCAGAGCACGAAGCACTACATCGCTCCCGCCAGGAAGATCAAGAACGTCGCTGTCATCGGCGGCGGCATCGGCGGTATGGAGTCTGCTCTGGTCCTCGCCAAGCGCGGCCACAAGGTCACTCTGTACGAGAAGAGCGGTGACTTGGGCGGTGTGTTCATCGCTGCCGCTGCCCCCTCCTTCAAGGAGAAGGACCGCGATCTCATCGCATGGTACAAGCGTGAGCTCGCCAAGTATCCCATCGAGATCAAGCTGAATACCGAGGTCAAGGATGTGACCACTCTGGGTGCTGACGAGATCATCGTTGCCACCGGCTCCCGCGCCAACCGCATCCCCGTGCCCGGCAATGAGAAGGCTATTCAGGCGGTTGATTTCCTGCGCGGCAGAGCCGAAGTGGGCGAGAAGGTCACTATCATCGGCGGCGGTCTGACCGGCTGCGAAATTGCATACGAGCTGTTCCTGCAGGGCAAGAAGCCCACCATCGTGGAGATGATGGACGATCTGATCGTCACCCCCGGCATCTGCCTTGCCAACACCAGCTTCCTGCGTGACTTCTTCGAGGCTAACAACGTTCCCGTCCATCTGGAGACCGGCGTTAAGGAAATCAAGGACGGCGTGGTCATCGCTGCCGCCAAGGACGGCAAGATGATCGAGATCCCCACCGATTCCGTCATCATGTCCGTGGGCTACAAGCCCGCTCCCGTTGTGGCAAACGACAAGAGCACCCCCAAGAACATCCACTTTGTCGGCGACTGCGAAAAGGTCGGAAACCTGCGCACCGTTATCTGGGGCGCATGGGATATCTGCATGAAAATTTAAGGAGGCGCAGCTATGGCAATGAATCTTACGTCTGAGCAGCAGGCGATCCTGAACGGCTCCAAGGGCGAGGTCATGGCAAAGGTCATGAAGACCCTTGTGATGTACGGCGAGGTCTTCGGCGCGGATAAGATGGTACCCATCACCTCCCAGCACAATCACCTCGTTACCTCCTTCGGACTGAAGGCTCTGGGCCCTGTGTACGATCTGATGGATCAGCTCATCGTAGCCGGTGCCATCTCTCAGCAGAAGTTCTCCGTTGATCCCCGTCCCATCGACAAGAATGTTCCCTCCAACTTCCTGCAGAGCCTTGTTTTTAACAAGTTCATGTACTCCAAGCAGGATTTCTATGAGAAACAGCTCGATAAGCTGGGTCTGATGGACGAGAACGCCTTCACCTGCGCCTGCTACCTCGACCAGGTGGGCAACAAGCCGAAGAAGGGCGATATTCTGAGTTGGGCAGAGTCCTCCGCCGTCGTGTACGCCAACTCCGTCCTCGGCGCGCGCTGCAACCGCAACAGCGGTATCATGGATATCATGGGCTACATCGACGGTTCTGCCCCCCCCTTCGGTCTCCTGACGGATGAGGGACGCAAGGCAAGCTGGATCATCAAGGTGGAGACCACCAAAAAGCCCGAGGCACAGCTCCTCGGCTCCGCCATCGGCATGAAGGTCATGGAAGATGTCCCCTACATTCAGGGTCTGGACAAGTGGCTGGGTACTGAGCTTGACGATGCCGCCTGCACCTACCTCAAGGACTTCGGCGCAGCCACCGCTTCCAACGGTGCCGTTGGTCTGTATCACATTGAGAATCTGACTCCCGAGGCAAAGGAGCTGGGCGAGAGCCTCATTAAGGAGGGCGCCGAGGTCTACGTCATCGACGATGCTGAGTTGAAGCGTGTGCAGGATAACTATCCCGTCATCTGGAAGAATCCTGATGCCACCCCCAAGCTCTGCTTCATCGGCTGCCCCCATATGTCCCTCCAGCAGCTCAAGGACTGGACTGTCCGCGTGGAGGAGGGTCTCAAGAAGAGCGGCAACAAGAAGGTGCTGATCCCCACCGTGTTCACCACCGCACCCGCAGTCAAGAAGGAGTTCGAGGCAACCGAGTACGCCGAGCGTCTGAAGGCCACCGGCGTGATCCTCTCCTACATCTGCCCGCTGATGTACATGAACAACCCCCTGTGCGGTCCTATGCCCGTCATCACCTCCTCCAACAAGCTGCGCACCTACACTACCGCACGTTACTACACCGAGGACGAGATCCTCGTCAAGATCACGAAGGGAGGCAACTAACCATGAGAGAGTTTAAAGGCCGCGTCGTTACCCCCGGTACCTGTACCGCCCCCGCTCTGGTATCCCACGGCGGACTGAACACCCTTGCCTCCTTCCAGAAGGCTCTGCAGTTTGGCGACAAGAAGGCCACCTGCGGCGACCAGAACAACCCCGACCTCTACGGCAAGCAGATGGCTGGCAAGGCACTGTGTCTGCCCCAGACCATCGGCTCCACCACCGGCGGTCTGGTGCTGTACTGCGCCTGCTCCATGCACCGCCAGCCTGCATGCCTGCTGTTCTCCAACCCCATCGACTCCCTTGCCGCCGCAGGCTCCATCCTCGCCTCCGTCTGGCTGGAGGGCGTGAATATGCCCGTTATCGATAGTTTGGGGCAGGAGTTCCTCGACTATATGAAGGACGATATGACTGTCACCATCAAGGAAGACGGCACCGTAGTCGTTGCGTAAAAACATTCGAGCAGAAAAGCAGTTGGGAAAGCATCCCAAATGCTTTCGCGGCTTCTCTGCTATTATAAAACTTTCATTTTTTCCTGAACACCCACCCCCTCACCATA
>JAZOBV010000123.1:0-42891 GCA_045596145.1 Candidatus Pelethomonas sp. | reverse complement strand
GTCATGCACTTCTTCACCGCTGAAACTGAGACCAATCTTGTGGTATAAGCTTCCTTACAAAAAGGGCACGCGGCTTTTGGGGCCTGCCCTTGTTCGCTTTTGCCCATCGGATCACCGATAAATTGAAATTTATTTGACCTGCCTTTTCTTCCCTGTTGACACATGTTTCATACATGTGCTATTATTTTATAGAACACATGTTCGTTTTGTAGAATAGGATGTGACGGAAGTGAAGAAAAGAACCTATATTGCCATTGACCTGAAATCGTTTTACGCTTCAGTCGAATGCAGAGAGCGGGGACTGGACCCAATGGATACCAATCTCGTTGTGGCCGATGAAAAGCGCACTGATAAAACGATCTGTCTGGCGGTCACCCCCTCGCTGAAAAGCTACGGAATCGGAGGGCGGGGACGGCTGTTTGAAGTAAGGCAGCGCATTCGGGAGGTCAATACCGCCCGGCGATACGCCGCGCCGGGGCGGAAGCTTACCGGCTCATCCCATATTTTTTCTAAGATCCGATCTGATCCCGCACTCGCTGTTGATTTCATCATTGCGCCACCGAGAATGGCGCTCTACATGGACTACAGCACCCGGATCTACAATATCTATCTGAAATATATCGCACCGGAGGACATTGTCGTTTATTCCATTGACGAGGTTTTTATTGACGCTACCAATTACCTCGACACCTATCACCTGTCCCCCCGCGATCTTGCCATGAAAATGATCCTTGACGTTCTGGAGACAACGGGAATTACCGCTGCCGCGGGCATCGGAACCAATCTCTTTCTCTGCAAGGTCGCTATGGATATCGTTGCCAAGCACATCAGCGCAGACAAAAACGGCGTACGGATCGCGGAACTGGATGAAATGAGCTACCGCAAGACCCTGTGGAGCCATCAGCCGCTTACAGACTTCTGGCGGGTAGGACGGGGTTATGCGAAAAAGCTGCAAAAATACGGAATGTTCACTATGGGCGACATTGCCCGCTGCTCCGTTACCAACGAGGAGCTGCTGTACAGGCTCTTTGGCAAGAACGCGGAGCTGCTCATAGACCACGCCTGGGGCTGGGAGCCATGTACCGTCAAAGCGATCAAGGCTTACCGCCCCGAGTCAAACAGTCTGGGCTCCGGTCAGGTCCTGCACTGCCCCTATGACGCGGAAAAAGCAAAGCTCGTCCTTCGGGAAATGGCAGATCTCCTTGTGCTGGATCTGGTGGATAAGGGACTGGTTACAGACCAGATCGTTGTCACCATTGGATACGACATTGAAAATCTGACCGATCCGGAACGAAGAAAAAATTACCGCGGTGAGGTCGTTACGGATCATTACGGGCGGAAGGTGCCCAAACATGCCCACGGAACCGCCAATCTGGGAGGATTCACTTCATCTACCAGGCAAATTCTGGCGGCTGTATCTGAACTGTACGACCGCATTACCAACGAAAACCTCTTGATCCGCAGACTGAATATCACCGCCAACCATGTCATGCCGGAAGCTGCCGTGCAGCAGTGCGATACGGGGTATGAACAGCTCGATATGTTCACCGATCACATCGCGCTGGAAGAAAAACGCCGGCAGGAATGCCTGGAACTGGAGCGGGAACGGAGGATGCAGCAGACCATGCTGACGATCAAAAAGAAATTCGGCAAAAACGCCATACTGAAGGGCATGAATTTTGAGGAGGGCGCAACGGCACGAGACCGTAACGCCCAGATTGGAGGTCACAAGGCATGAGCAGCCGGTATGACGACATTTTAGATCTTCCTCACCACGTTTCCGCCACCAGACCGCAGATGTCCATGGCAGACCGCGCGGCGCAGTTCTCTCCTTTCGCAGCCCTCACAGGCTACGACGCAGCGATCCGCGAAACAGGCCGCCTCACCGACGCGGAAACCGTGCTGACGGAGGACGCACTGGATACGCTAAATCAAAAATTCCGTTTGTTGACAGAACGGCTCAGTGAAAAAACAGAGATCTGCATCACTTATTTCCAACCGGACAGCCGCAAAGCAGGCGGAGCATATGTAAAGCTTTCCGGGACAGTCAAAAAAATCGATCCCACTGCCCGTCTGCTCTGCATGGAAAGCGGAGCAGTCATACCGCTGGACCGCATCACCGATCTTTCTCTGCAGTCCCCCGGCACAACCAATGGATACAGCTAAATACAGAGCAAAAAAGTTTACTTATTTAAAGAATTAGACTGTACAAACGAGTGAAAACTCGCTATAATATGTGTGGCAGATTTTGTCATATTTTTGTGGTTTGGGACAGAGAATTATGAAGTGTGATATACAAAAAAGCAGCCGCCTGCTGTTGCGAAGATGCCTGCTTGTGCTATGCGTTTTAGGCGTACTGACCTCCGGTTTGATCTATGCCAAGGAAAAACGAACGGTAAAAGTCGCGTTTTTCCCCATGGACGGATACCACATCCGCATGGAGGACGGCAGCTATGGCGGCATGGATGTCGACTATCTGAAAATGCTGTGCCATTACGCCCCGTGGGAGATCGAGTATGTTGTCTGCGACAGCTGGGACGATGCACTGAAAAAACTGGAAGAGCGCAAGGTTGATCTTGTCGGTTCCGCCCAGTATTCAGAGGAGCGCGCCGCCATATTTGACTATGCGGAGCTATCCAGCGGATATACCTATGGAATGATCGCCACCAATGCCGACAGCACTATCGCTTATGAAGATTTTGAAGCGATGCGCGGTTTGACCTACGGCATGGTAAAAAGCTATATTCGCCGAAATGAATTTTTTCAGTATCTCACCGATAACGGAATCCGTGTCCCCAATGTCCGTGAGTACGAAAACACCGAGCTGCTGCAAAAGGCTCTGGATGCCGGCGAGATCGACGCACTGGTCCACACCTTCATGGAGGTTGAGGACGGACAGCGTCTGATCGGTCGGTTTGCGCCCAAACCGATCTATTATATCACCTGGAAGGGCAACGATCAGGTCCTTCGTGAGCTGAATGAAGCTATCGTAGATCTGAAATTCAACTATCCCGAGCTGGAATCAGATCTGATGAACCAGTACTACGAAAGCAAGCTGGATAAAACCGTTCTGCTGACTACCGATGAGAAGGAATACCTCCGAAAGAAAAAGGTTCTGACGGTTGGTTATCTGGATGGACACTATCCGTTTTCCTACACCGATCCCGAAACAGGAGAGTTTGCCGGTCTTTCCAAAAGTTTGTTGGAAAACGCGCTTTTGTGGACAGGTATCGAGCTGACTTACCGGCGCTTTGAAACCCACGAGGAGGCGCTCGCCGCGCTCTGTGCCGGAGAGATCGATCTGAAAGCATACTGCATCCAACCCAAGCAGGGTTCAACGAATGCGCCGGTCAATGTGCTGAATGCCTACGCCCATCTGCCCCTGGTGTTGGTGACCAATGGCAACAAGAGCTTTGATAATATCAATTCTCTTGCAACGATCCCCGGTTTTTCTGATATGATCGGGCAGATCTCCGGTCTGACGCTGGATACTGTTGAGTCCGAAGCCAGCCAGAAGGCATGTCTGGATCTGCTGGAAGGTAATGACATAGATGCCGCCCTGTGCGACGGTTATCTTGCGGAATATCACATCAGAACTGACCTTCAATATCAGAACCTTACGATCTCCGCGGTTTTGAACCTTGACCACACGGTACACATGGTCGTTCGTCAAAGTGAAGACTCCTCTTTGGAGAATATTCTCTCTAAAACTGTTTCCACCATCAACATCAAGGATATAAACGATTATACCTTTGAGCAGAACACCTATCCTCTGATGTCGCTGAATACCTTTATCAGAAATCACAGCGTACCGATCATTACACTGCTGCTGCTGTTAGTCACGGTCGTCGTTCTGGTTGCGGCGCATACGGTGCAAAACAGCCGGAAGATCCAGCATCTCATGTATAAAGACCCATCCATGGATATCTGGAATATGAACTATCTTTACTACATGGGCGAATCTAATATCCAGTCGGATCGGAAGAAGCGCTATGCTATCGTTTGTTTGAATATTTCCAAACTGAGGAGCTTCAACATTATCTATGGCTGGGAAGCCGGTCAGCAGTTGCTTGAACTCACCAGACACACGCTGGAAGGCTGCATCGACCAAAAAATCGAGATCTGCGCGCGAAACTACGCGGACCGATTCGTCCTTCTTCTCACCTGGTCTGACTGGACCGCCTTTATGGAGCGTCTGGATCAGCTCCAGCATCTGGTGGAGACAGTTATTTTCACCCAGACTGAAAACCGTATGCTGATCCCAATGGGTGTCTACGAGGTTCCGATAAACGAACACGACCTCCACAAAGCGGTCACCTGTGCCAACCGTGCAATGGATCTTGCCGCAAACGGCAGCAAATATCCCCGACATATCGCGGTTTACGACCAGACCGTGAATACCATGATGACTGAACGTCACCAGCGTGAAAAGCTTCTGGAATCGGTGGATATCGCGGAAAATTTTGTTGCCTACTACCAGCACAAAGTGGATATCCGCACAGGAAAAATCATCGGCGCGGAAGCGCTGGTTCGCTTTCTTGATCCCACCGCCGGAGGCGCTGTGCGTTCCCCCGCCTACTTTGTTGAGTACTATGAGCAAACAGGCCGGATCGTAGAGCTGGACTTTTTCGTTATGGAATCTGTTTGCAAGCTGCTCCGCCGCCGGATCGATGAGGGCAAAAATATCGTTCCCATCTCCGTAAACTTCTCACGAATGCACTTTGCCAAGCCCGGCTTCCCGGAGCATTTTGAGGAGATACTGAATAAGTACAACATCAGCAAGGATCTGATCGAGGTTGAGATCACAGAAACACTGGTCATGGAAGAGCTGCAGGAGAGCACCATCAAGGAAACACTGACGATCCTGAAGGAGCGCGGCATTCGCCTGTCTATTGACGATTTTGGTGCCGGCTACTCCTCTCTGGGCAGCTTCGTACATGTGCCCGCGTCCACTATCAAGCTGGACCGTTCCTTCCTGCTCAATAATGAGAACCGCTCCCGTCAGCTCAAGATCATGCGCGGCATCGTAAAGCTGTCCGAGGCTCTGGACGCGGAAATCGTCTGCGAGGGCGTGGAAACTGAGAGCGATTTGGAATTGATGCGAAAGATCGACGCCTACGTGGCACAGGGCTACTACTTCTCCAAGCCTCAGCCCCAGCACGAGTTTGAGGTAAGGCTGGACGAGCAGTGATCCGTTTCTCCCCAGGCACCGGTTTACAGAACCCGACGAAAATAAGAGAGAGCACATTGCGATCTGAACAATCGCAATGTGCTCTTTCTTATTTTCACTTCTGTCTTCAGAAAATCAGCTGTTTTTTCTTTTCCATCACTTCAGCATACTCCGGCACACTGGAAATACCGCCGCTTCTGGTGGCGGACAAGCCAGCAGCCGTGCAGGCAAATCTGACGATCTCAGAAAGCTCGTCAAGCTCCAGCTCCTCAGGGGATTTTTCAGTCCCGAGCAGCCTCCAAACAGCACTGCCGCCGAAAATATCGCCCGCGCCGGTGGTGTCGATGACTTTGATGTTGGAAAGTGCAGGTACTTTTCCTTCGGCCTTCGCGTTTTTGAAGAAACAGCCATCTGCTCCACAGGTGACAAAGACCAGCTTGACTCCATAGTGCTTTAAAATATGCTCCGCACCATCCTCCACGCCAAGCCCAAAGAGAAATTCCACTTCCTCATCACTGATCTTGACCACGTCAGCCTGCGCAAGTCCCCAGAGCATCTGCTCACGGCAGATAGCAAGATCCTTCCACAGGGGTTTTCTCAGATTCGGATCGTAGGTAATAAGCTTCCCCCTGCTTTTGGCATATTCCACCGCACGGTACGCTGCGCTTCTTGCCGGTTCATCGGTGAGCGAGAGCGTCCCAAAATGGAACACCTTCGCCTCGTCGATCAAACTGAGGTCAAGTTCCTCAAACGCGATGCAGGTATCAGCGCCCGGCTTGCGTGCAAAGGAAAACTCCCGATTTCCCGTTTCATCCAGCGTCACAAATGCAAGCGTGGTAAAAACATCATCTGTTTCTACGAGTCCCGCCGTTTCGATTCCCGCCTTTCGGAGCGTCGCCGTCAGCAGCTTGCCGAAGGCATCAGAGCCAACCTTGCCCAGCAGTGCTGTCTTCGCCCCGAATTTTGCCAGTACGGCAAGAAAATTGGCCGGAGCGCCGCCGGGATGGGCAGCCATGGTGGGATAGCCGTCAGCATCGGTGCTGACACAGGTAAAACCAATGAGCAGTTCGCCCAGAGCCACTACATCCATCCCAACACCTCACTTAGCGGCAGGGTATTCATTGCACAGCAAGCGGTAGGGTGGTTCGTCCTCCTCGATCTCAGGGAAGCGTCCCACAGGGGGATGGAAGCGGTTGTCGGTATTATCATCGTTACACTGGCTGACCTCACCCAGCAGAACAGGTCCCGTCCCCTCCTCCACGGAGAAGTCGTGGTAAAGATACTGCTGAACATGGATACTCTCACCGGGAGTCAGCCGGATCTGCGTTCCGGCGGGAACGGTGTAGGTTCGTCCGTCGGTATGAACGGTGACATCGCTTTCGTAGTCCACTTCCTCGTTGGGGAGGCTGTTGTATACCCGGATCAGTACATTGCCACCGCCGCGGTTGATGATATCCTCCGTCTTGAACCAGTGGAAGTGGTTGGGGGCATACTGCCCCTCCTTCAGATAGAGAAGCTTCTCAGCATAGACCTTGGGATACTTATCCTCCATAGCGCGGTTGCCGTTGCGGATGGTAATGAGGGAAAACCCGAATTTGTCAAAATCGTTCATGCCGTAGTCGGTGATATCCCAACCCAGCATACAGTCACGCACCTCGTCGTACTCATGCCCGATCTCCTGCCACTGTTCGGGAGTAAAATGGCAGAACGGCGGAAGATAGCAATGATACTTTCCGCACATTGCCTCCAGTTCCTTTAATGCCTTATTGATCTCGCTGCGTTTCATAGCGTTACTCTCCTTTTTGTGTTACTGCCAGTCGCGCTGTGACCAGTCGTGGTATTTGATCGCTTCATATTCTTCCATACTGATAGGAAGGATCGTGCCGTGCTTATAGCCGTAAGGGAACGAAAATTTCTCGTCTGAGCGCACAAAACGTCCACCCGCAAGGCTCTCCGCCACAAATGGAACATACCCCTGCCCAGCGCCGGGCACACCGTAATAGTCCAGAAACAGACACCAATTCCCGTTTTCAAGCCGAACAGCGGTGGGACCCTCGTACAGTCCTGCTTCGATCTGCTCCATGCTGCGGTCAAATTCAGCATTTCGCTCATAGGGTCCCTCGCTGTCATCCGCGCTCATTAGAATGATCCGCTCAGGCTCGCGATCACTCTTGAGAAACATGAAATATTTCCCGTTTTCTTCGTAAATGGCGGAGTCAATGACTCCCGCGCCGGGCTTTTGATAGAGCAGCTTCGGCTCAGTGAATGTCTTGAAATCCCTTGTACGGCTGAACCAGATACCCATATCGCCGAAGCCATTGGAGATATGGGAGGACGACCAGTGGAGCATATAGTCTCCCCGTCTGGGATCAAACAGTACATCCGGTGCCCACAGGCATCCAAAATCCTCGTTTCCCAGGTTCAACAGCCGCTGCTCCGACCAGTTCAGAAGATCATCGGATTCCCAGAGCGACAGACATTTGCTGCCATTGCGGGACACGGTGGGCCAATCAAAGCGGTACTTGCTTTTGAAATTGTACGCAAGGCTCAAATCCGTTGCCAGAATGCGGTATTTTCCATCCGCAGCGCAGCGGATAATGGTGCAGTCCCGTACGCCCCTCTCTCCCAAATGCGACCAAAGAACAGGCGCACCGTGGTTAACCTCTTCCCAGCGAAAACCGTCCCGGCTGATTCCAAAATAGACCTGCTCCCCGTCGGGTGTCTTTCGCTCGCGAAAGTGAACAAACAAATATGCCTGCATGGCGGTTTTCTTACAGCAGCTCGCAGGTGGGGATATGATCCATATCGTCGAAATCCTGGTTCTCGCCGCACATACCCCAGATAAAGGTATAGTTGGCAGTACCAACACCGGAATGGATAGACCAGCTGGGAGAAATGACAGCCTCCTCATTGTGCATCACGATATGGCGGGTCTCGTTGCCCTGACCCATCATGTGGAATACCGCCTGATCGGGGGCAATATCAAAGTACATATAGACCTCCATGCGGCGCTCGTGGGTATGGCAGGGCATGGTGTTCCAGACGTTACCGGGCAGCAGTGCGGTCATACCCATGGAAAGCTGGCAGCTTTCGCAGACGGCGGGGTGGATGTACTGGCGCAGGATGCGCTCATTGACAGTCTCCTGTGCGCCCAGATGGTTGTATCTTGCCTTGTCCATGGGGATATGAACAGTGGGGCAGGTACGGTGAGCGGGACAGGAATTGATGTAGAACTTGGCGGGGTTATTCTTGTCCACAGACTTGAACACCAGTTCCTTGGTACCCATACCCACATAGATACCGTCGCGGTTGTTCATGGCGTACTCCACACCGTCCAGAACGATGATTCCCTCACCGCCGACATTGATGGCACCCAGCTCACGGCGGGCGAGGAAGTAGGGGGCAGCCAGCTCCTTGCAGCTCTCCAGCACCAGAGCCTCATCCACGGGCATGATACCGCCGGCGATGATGCGGTCCTGATGGGAATAGGTCAGATTGATGGAATCCTTCTCAAAAAGGTTTGCGATGTGGTAATGGCGGCGCAGCTCCTGCGTGTCATAGCGCTTGGAATCCTCGGGGTGGTTGGCATAGCGAACATCAAATTTCATAGTTAAATACTCTCCCAAATCGTTTTTATGGTTTCAACGGCAAAGGGAATGTCCTCGCCGCAGGTCTCCTCCAGAACAAGGACAGCGTCTTCATCATAGTCCTTGATCGCCTTCAAAATGGCTCTCTTATCCAGTTCGCCCTTGCCAAAGGGCATCTGGTGAGGCTTGCTGCCGGGGGTGAAATTGCAGTCCTTCATGTGGAACAGCAGGATATCCCCGGCAAACAGCTTAAGTCCCCGGTTCAGGATGCCGAGGTAATCCAGCTGATTGCCGGCATCCATATAATTATAGAGGTCAAAAATAACCTTGGTGGGCTTGCCCACCTTTTTTCTCGCTGCGGCAAGAGTCTCGGGAGCAAAGCAGACATGCCCCTCCGCGCCCTCCATAGCGACCGTGCTGCCGTTTTCCGCAGCTATGTCACACAGACGGGCGAAGGTTTCCGCCACTAGATCCACTGCCTCCTCCGTGCGGTTGCGGGGATGGTACGTCCAGCTATCGTCATTGAAGGAACCTGTCTCCGAGCCGACCACCGGACACCCAAGAGCGTTGCAGATTTTCAGATAATCACCAAAAATCGTTTCGCATCTGTGCGCTTTCTCCCGGTCAGAGTGGACTGGGTTGAAATAAGCGCCCACAAGGGGGATGATCTTCCCCGCTTCCCGGAACGCCCTGCCGATCTCTTCGGCTTTTTCCGTCGTGACAGCACCGGGGAGATAGGGGATGTCGTCATAGGCCTTGTAGCACACCAACTGTACGCCGTCCAGTCCCAGCTCGTCCAGTCGGCGGAGAATGTTCTCCGTTCCGGTAACACCCAGATCATGGGCGCGGATACAAAGCTTCATCCTTATCCCTCCCTGTCCGGTTCAACGGAGAACGCAAAGACGATGCGCTTCTCATCCAGACGGTATTTCTTCTCCAGCTCGGGACCGCAGGAATGGGAGCCGATGCCGGACACCTTGTAGTCGATGCGGACATGGATATTGCCGTCCGCATCCAGCTCGTCCGTATGCTCCGCTTTCGTCAGCACGGCGGTGGAATAGCGGGAGACATTGAACTCAAACTCCGTATCCGCAAGGAACTTCAGTCTGCCGATTTTAAGCTGCTTCGATGCCGTGTGGTTGCCATGCTCCTGCGGACGGACGTAATTTACATACTCCTTGTCCGCACTGCTCTCATACAGGCTGACCCGTCCCGCGTGGTGCATATCGCGGTAGCTCTCAAAAGGACCGCAGCCGTAATAGGTAAATTCGTTACAGCTTGCAGGCAGTGTAAATTCATAGCCAAAGCGGGGCAGCCATATGGCATCCTCACGCACATTACCAACCAGCTTATAATCGACTCTGCCCTTTTCAGAAACCGCAATGCGAAGCGTATAACGGACCACAGGCATACGGGAAATACCGGCAAGTGAACCGCTGAGAATGATCTCATTCTCCTCCACACGGCAGTCATAGACCTTCGTAAAGCTCTTATCGAGATTCTCGCCCTGCCACTCGTTGAGCTGCATCCAACGGTACTGGATATTGCGGTCATTATCCGTTGGCGCGCGGAAAGAGGACAGCACAGGTCGGGTTGCAAACTGCTCCTCCCCATCCACTACCATACTGGTAAACACACCGTAGCGCTTGGAGACGACATAGCGGAAGCCATCGCCCTCGGCAATGATTCTATCCCCTTCTTCGCGCAGCGCAGTCTTTTTGCCAAACGCTTCACGAACGATCGTGCAGGGCAGCTCATGCTGGGTATGCGCCCACACCTTACCGTCCTTCGTCAGTTCGCAGTTGAGATATACTCCGAAATGGCACTCGATATTCCCGTACTCAACGTCTAACACAGTTTCCGTGTGGGGTTCGGCATCCAGACGAAATTCCTTTTTGGAAACGGGTTTACCGTCGATCTCGATCCAATAGCGGAAGGTATATTCATTGAGATTTGTAAAGTCCAGGCGGTTATACACTGTCAGCTTACTGTCTTCAAAACAGGTGCGAATGGGCTGATAGGCAGCCTTTGCCTCCAGCGAGCCTGCTTTCAGACCGCGCCCCGCAAATACCAGACCGTCACAGCAGAAATTGCCGTCGTGAGTCAGCTCGCCCTCAAAATCGCCGCCGTACTTCTCCACACCATCCACGGTGACAACATGATCTGCCCACTCCCAGATACAGCCGCCGATGAGCTTGGGATACCTGTCGAACAGCTCATTGTAGTCGTACACATCGCCGGGACCGTTGCCCATAGCGTGGGAATATTCGCAGAGGAACACAGGTCTGTTGATATCGTCCCGCTTTGCGTACTCCTCCACCATAGAAAGAGAGGAATACATCTGAGAATAGACATCGGTATTGTGGAACTGTCCCTTGCGGGAAGCGTCCTCGGCGTGGATGAGACGGGAGTTGTCCCGCTTTCTGCTCCACTCGATCATGGCAACATGGTTGCAGCCGTGACCACTCTCGTTGCCGGTGGAGTACATGATAACGCTTGCGTGGTTCTTGTAATTTTCCACCATGCGCTGCATCCGCTCAACGAATTCATGCTTCCACTCCGCCATGGTACACGGCCATGCGTTGGACTCCACATCGTAGCGGTACGGAACATTGGGCAGGCGGCGCAGGAATCCATGGGTCTCAATATCCGTCTCCAGCACCACATACAAACCAATTTCGTCACACATTTGTACGAACTTTGGAGTAGGCGGATAATGGGAGGTTCGGACACAGTTGATATTCAGCTCCTTCATCAGCTCAAGATCACGGCGCAGCTCGTCATCGGTCTGGCACCAGCCGCGAAATTTACTGGTATCGTGGTGGTTCACACCGTGGAGCTTCACGCTGACACCGTTGATCAGCAGCTCATACTTATCGGAAACCGCGATGCTGCGAAGTCCCACCTTCAGCTCAATGATCTCGCCGCCGCGCTCCAGCTCCACCGTGTAAAGGAACGGCTTCTCCGCATTCCAGAGAATGGGAGCTTCGGGAGCAAAGGTGAAGCGGTCATTCATCACGCCCTCGCACAGCACCGTCTCCCCCGCCCTGACACGTACCTGCGCCCTGCCGCTGAGAGCAATGTCGATGCTCTTCTCATTGGGGATCATCTCGATATCACCGACATGCCCCTCGGGGCGCTGGAGCAGATAGCAGTCACGAAAGATACCGTTATAGCGGAAGAAGTCCTGATCCTCCAGATAGCTTCCGCAGCACCATTTCAGCACCTTGACCCGCAGAGTGTTCACACCCTCACGGGCAACCGCGGTAATGTCAAACTCCGCCTGCAAATGGCTGCCCTGCGTAAAACCCACATACGCGCCGTTTATATACACGAAGGCGCAGGATGACACGCCCTCCAGCACAAAGTAGACTCTGCCCCATTTCTTTTCAAGGGTAAATTCCCGCTCATACACACCGCAGGGGTTATCCTCCGGCACATAGGGGGGATCGCAGGGATAGGGGTAGTTGATATTGGAATAGTTGGGATTTTCATAGCCGTGGAGCTGCCAGCAGGAGGGGACGGGAATGGTGTCCCACCTCTCGATATTTTCCGGCACCTCGTAGTCCCGCGCAAAGAACGCAAACCTCCACTCGCCGTTCAGAAGATGATATTCCGAAATACCGCCGGGAATATAATAGCTGCGGCTTAGGCAGCGGTTTTCACTGGTTCTCTCGGGATTTTCATAAATTCTCATGTTCTCAGCCCTCCTCACGGCTTGATAGAGATCACATGATGGAACGCTGTATAATCAGTCATGTAGACCGTAGCGGCACCGGGAGTCTTGACCTCACTGTCCTCCTTGCCGTCCGTGAAATGATGGACACCAAAAGCAGGACCGACCTCCATAGATGCCTCATAATTGGATGCCTCGAAGAAGGAGTCCTTCAGCACCAACACCTCATCGCCGTGGATGGGCATGGTCATATGGTCGTTGGAAATACGGTCAATGCCGCTGAAAGCAAGCTCAACGCGCCAGGGTGCGCCTTCCACGCCGCTCGTGCGGATATCAACCTCCAGACCATCTCCGGTTTCCCGAATAACAACATCAATATCCATATCGGGACCCAGCTTCTTTTTTCGGCTGGCGTTGTCCATCTTCCACCAGTCGCTGGTGGCGGGCTTCTCCTCAAAGGGCAGGTAATACCAGCCCCGCATGGTCTGGTGGAGATGGAGGGAGCCATCCTCCGCCATGTGCATGGTCTCCGCCTTGAAGGCACGATGCTCACAGAAGCTGCCGCCGATCTTCACCGCAAGCTTGATGGAGCCGTTATGCACATAGAGAAAATTGGATTTGTCCCGCATGACGGTGTAGGTATATCTGTCCTTCCGCACACGGGCAATACCGGACTCGGCGTAGAACGCCCGATACCCCTTCGGTGTGCCGCTCTCTGCCCACTCGCAGTCCTTTAACTCGGGATGGTTCATCAGATCCATCAGATAGTCCGGAGCGGGAAGATTTTTTGCGGTCAGAACTTCAAAGATGTAGTTCGCCATAGACTTAAATTCCGGAATATCATACTTGATTCCCATGGTGAGGTAATGGAGATAATAGCCATCGGGATAGACCAGTCGATCCTTGTCAAACCGGGTGGAGTTTGCGGTAAACACGCTGTCATCCGGCTCCCAGTAGGTCAGCATCATCTTAAGATTGCGGATAACGCACCGGTCGTAGCTGGGATCATCCAGACCCTCGCTGAGCAAAAGCATAGCGTCGTTATTTACCGCATTGTAGTTGCCCGCGGATTTTTCGGCATACTCACCGTCCTCGTTGCAGTCCATGCCCTCATTGAGATAGATCCCGGCTGCGTCGATCAGATCCTGTTCCCCGAACATCTTACCGCAGATGGCAAGGAGCGACGCGATCGCCCAGCGGTGGTTGGGCGTATGGAAGCCGCCCTCCAGAAGCCCCCTGCCGCCCTTGTGGACAATCTTACCGATCCTGTCACGGATCAGCGTTTCCTCCGCCGTCAGATCCATGCGCTTCATCAGATATTGCAGCGAAGGGATAAACTTGAGGATACAGAACGCCGTATCCGGCGCGGAGAAAAAGTTGCAGGTGATGTAGTCAAACAGACCGTTTTCATGCTGGGTACTGTCCACATAATCAAGCCCCTTGAGGATACGGTCATAAATGAGCGGATCATGGTAATATTTTGTATCTTCATTCACATACGCCGTGATCATGGGCGCAATGCGATAAATAGCGAATTTATTCATATACACGCCGTCCGGCTGGACAAACGCGCCGTAGTAGGGGCTTCCCTCCTGAAGATTTTGAATCCTAAGGGACTTTTCCACATGCCGCTCGGTGTCGCGCACCAGCTTTTCGTAATGAGCTTTCACGAGATCCTCTCCTCCCTGTCAGTTTCCCAGCAAAGCCGCGCCAATGATGCCCGCATCATTATGAAGCTTTGCCGGAATAATTTCCGTATTTCGTCTGGAATTTTGGGAATATCGAAGCTTTTTCACCTTTTTCCGAAGGGGGAGCATCAGTGCGTCCCCCGCCCGGCTCACGCCGCCGCCAATGCACAGGTATGCCGGCTGCAGCAAGTTGACAATACTGGCAACGCCCTCGGCAAGGTAGTCTGTGTACCGATCCAGCACCTTGATGGAAAGCGCATCCCCCGCCGCAGCGCCGTTAAAGACGGTTTTCGCCTCCACATTGTCAATCTCACCGCAGCACAGTGTCCACAGTGCGGTATCGGCATGATCCTTCATCGCCGCTCTTGCCTGCTCGGCGAGTGCGGTGGCGCTGGCATAGGCTTCGAAGCAGCCCCGCCGTCCGCAATTACAGGGAATACCGTCAAAATTAAGGCTCAAATGCCCAAATTCACCTGCCGCGCCGTTTATGCCTGCCCAGAGCTTTCCATTCAATATGATTCCGCCGCCGATACCCGTTCCAATGGTGAGCATAAGAAAGGAGTCCGCCTCATAACCGCCGCAGAGGTATTCCCCCCACGCGGCCACGTTGGCATCGTTTCCAAAGTACACCGGAAGATCGAGCTTTTCCGCCACCAGAGGCAGAAACGGCTCGTCGTCCCACCCCAGATTATTGGCATCCTCCAAATGTCCGTTCTCCTCGTTTGCAGTGCAGGGCACTCCAACCCCCACAGAGAGGATGTCCGACCGTTTCAGTCCGTTTCGCTCCACCAGTGCCGCCACCAGCGCCGCCATATCCTCAATGACCGCCGCCACGCTGCGGGGCGCGTTGGTTTTCACACTGACGGTATCCATGATCTCCCGCCTGTCATTCACCAGGCCCGCGGCGATATTTGTTCCGCCGAGGTCAATGCCGATCCTGTACATAACCGATACCACCTTACAGGTAAAGTAAGAATGTTTTGATCTCAAATGCGCCGAAGGATGTCTTGAAAACGCCATCAAACGTCAGCTCTCTGCCGTTTTCCTCCAGCATATCCGTTTCGCTTACGCCGCGGACTCTGTCCGACACCGTGAACTCCGCTTCCGCTGCCATACCCATAGCCTCGTAAGCACGTACCATAAGAGCATTTTCCACCGTATCGGCGGGCTTAATGGTCTCCACGATGATATTCTTTTTGCTGCTGACAAAGATCGCGCCGCCCTCGTCCGCTTCACCACCAAAAATTGCGCCCTCGTTCAGTTCCACCGCCTGGCGCAGCACATCGCTCTCAGCAAACGCACCAACAAAGGGACAGAAGGAGTAGGTAAACTCCTGCATCCCCCGGTCTGCATACATATCCGGCATCATGGGAGCCTTCAAAAGGGTCAGCCGGATCTCGCTGTCCAAAACATTGACACCGTATTTGCTGTCATTCAGCACTGCCGCGCCCGCACCGCCGTCACACACCGCAGTGTAACGGTGATTGCAGACCTCGTAGCGGTCACGGTCAGACGGCTTGGAGCGGTGGGTGGGGCGCTTCACGCAGCCAAACTGCACTTCCTCGATGGCTTCCCGGGCATATACATTCACCGGAAATGCCACCTTGAGCATTTTGTGCTTCTCCTGCCAGTCGATCTTCGTTTCAAAATCCAGACGCGCGGCATCGTGTCCGAGAATTATTTTCTGGGTCACAACGGAATTGTTCAGCGTTCTCGTTACCCGCAGGGCGGCTCCGTCAGCATCCTCGCAAAGCTCGATCAGCACCGTTTCGTCCAACGAGACAGGCAGATTTTCATACATGCTGCCCAGCTCCCACGCATCGTAGCAGGTGTTCACATCCTTGAACATCAGAAAGCGGTTACCCGCGCCTGCAAGGAATTCCTTTTCACTCCCCTGCTTTTTCACGCTGACCAGTTCTCCGTTTTTATTGACACGGCAGATCAGACTGTCATTGCTGAGTTCATAATATCCGCTGTTATCATCTGCAAGGCGCACCCGCGCCTTGTTATTCTCATGTTTTTCAAGCACCGCCCAGCTCTGCGCAGCGATCATCTGACCGCCGATCCTCCGGTCCCAGCCAAGGTGATTATAGACCACTGTCTTCTCCCCGGGCTGCCCCAGGATCTCCACAAGCATGCGTTCACAGCCGTCAACGACCTCATTCAGCTCTCTCTCCGCCTGCTCATGGACACGGCGGATGGAGGTGCCGGGAGCCACATCGTGAAACTGGTTGAACAAAAGCTTATTCCAAAGCTTATTCAGCTCGTCCTTCCACTGCTTTTCCACGGTTTTTCCGCAGAGCATCCGGCGGGACAACACGTATTCCACCTGTTTCAGCGCGATTTCCGCCTTACGGATGCCTCGCTTTGTCTTCGCCTGAGCGGTCAGTGTTCCTCTATGCCACGCCAGATACAGCTCGCCGGAGTAGACGTTTTCCGCATCCTTCTGCCGCTCAAAGTACTTCACCGGACTCTCCATGCGGCAGCGGGGCGCCCCCTCCAGGTCCTCGCATCTTCGCGCCATCTCGATCATCTCACGAGTGGGACCGCCGCCGCCGTCACCATAGCCGAATGGGAAAATCAGACCATCAATATTCTCCTGCTGGATCCGATCCTCCTCCCAGCGGGTAATGAGATCACCCGCCTGAAAGACGGCGTTGTTCTTCTTGAACAGATGAGACAGCACGCGGCTGCCATCCATGCCCTCCCACCAGAATACATTATAGGGAAATGGTTCAGCTTCCGGATCCTGACGTAACAGCTTCTGGGTAGCAAAATAAGAAATACCGCACTTTTTCATGATCTGGGGCAGCACAGCACTGAAACCAAAGGTATCCGGCATCCATGCCAGCTTGCTGTCCACGCCCCATTCCTTACGGAACCAGCGCTTTCCCCACACAAACTGACGGATCAGGCTTTCACCGGAGGGAATGTTGGTATCGCTCTCCACCCACATGGCACCCTCTGGGATAAAATTGCCGGTTCTGACCTTTTGGCGCACACGCTCGTACACGTTAGGGTAGAACTCTTTCAGATATGCCAAAATCTGCCCCTCGCAGAGCAGAAATTGGTAATCCCCGTATTCTTCCATCAGCGCAAGCTGATTGGAGTACGTCCGCGCGGATTTGCGCATAGTCTCCTCTTTGCTCCAGAGCCACGCCAGATCCAGATGGGACTGCCCGAACACTGTATAGTCCGGGGCGGTGGAGCCGTTTCTGCATTGGAGAAGCGGATCAAGCACCTTGCCCGCCTCCACAATGCTTGCGGTCATTTCCGGCTCGGGCAATTCAAAATCCGCAAGATAAGTAAACTTCTTCAAGCCCTCCACGATCTTCATGGTTCTGAGACTCTTTTCCGGAAGCTTCTGCACCAGAGAGTAGAGGGTAAGATAATCCATCGCCACCTGAAACAGTTCCTCGTTCCAGATGCCAAAGGTGGACCTGCCCACTGTCACCTGTTTTTCCGGTGGCTCGGGAACGGAATCCTCCCCGTATGCTACGGGTCCGGCACCTTCATTTCGGATGCCGTGACCTGCGTAGCACTCAGCGATGATCTCATATTCCGTCCCCGCGGCGGCACATCGGGACAGGGTGATGTATTTATGCTTTTTGTCGATGGCACCGGACTCGCTGCCGTTGACCCATACCAGCATTTCCTCAGCGGTGTTCAGAGTAAACACCACCCGCTTGCCTGCAAGTGCATCGGGAATAACGATGCGGGCGGAAAACCATCCATACTCCCACTTTTTGCCCCATTTCATCCCCACCGGAGCCTCCGCAAAGGTGCGGCTTTTCGCCTCATCAAACGGAAGCTGCTCCATGGTAGTGAAATAGCCCACGGGAATCTCACCGCAGGGAGTATAGTAATGCTTTTCAAACTGCTCCGCCCAGATCTTCAAGCGGTCTGTCCACTGTCTGCCAATGTTCATACGGTGCCCTCTCTCCGACGTGTTACGCGTCGATCCACAGATACCTTTCGTCTACCACACGGTCCGTCCAGGGGTTGCCCTCCAGATGGCGGATCATCCAGCAGTAGTACATAGGGAAGGCCGGTGCCGTCACCTGCGGGTGTGTCTTGCCGCCGGGGATCGCGGCGCAGCTTCCATCTTTTATTTTATACACTTCCTCGCCAATAAAGCAAGCACCAAATCCCTCTTCCCGCTCGAAACGGTAGAAATACACCTCGGGCTGGGGATGGTGGTGGGGCGTATAGCTGGACCAGCCGCCCTGATGGTTGATGACCTCGCCGTTGACCATGTTGGAATAGGGGGCGTTCTGATAGTCAAACACCGTGCGCACAGTGCGCTTTATCTTGCCCTCCAGCTTGTCGCCGCCGAAGATATCGTCACGGCAGTCCTCCGGGCGGTAGAAGACGGATGCAAATTCCCGCTCATTCTCCGTGGACTGCACAAGGATCTCGCTGTCAGCTTCCGCCGTGATGCTGACCTTCACGCCCTTTGAGACATGCAGGCAGTGAGGTCCCTCCTTGATGAAGCTTTCACGCTTGCCGCGCTGTTCCCGATCCTCCCAGCGGAAGGTCACATCGCCCAGCACCAGCAGGACAGCCATCTCCTCCGTTTCACAGAGAAAGCTTCTCTCCTCCCCTGCCTTCATGCGGTAGACGGTGATGCTCATCATCATGTCGTTTTCCCTGTCGCCCGCGCGGGAAAGAACCTTTACTCCCCGCGTGTCAAATGCGGGATAAGCAAACTCTGCACTCATAGCGGTTTCCTCCCTTAATACTCGATCTCAGAGAGCTTCACAGGACGGTGCTCCAGAACAGACTTCTTTGCCGCCAGACCCATCAGCACAGGCTTCAGACCATCCTCCACGCCCACAAGGGTGTCGGTATCGTTCTCAATAGCATTGATAAAGCCCTTGATCTCGGTGGCAAAAGACTGCATATAGCGCTCCAGGAAGAAGTACAGCGGCTTCTCGCCGGTAACACCCTGTTCGTTGGACAGTACCATGCTGGAAAGGGTATCGTTGGAGGTTGCCGCCATTCCCTTGGAGCCGAAGACTTCGGCACGCTGATCATAGCCGTAGGCGGCACGGCGGGAATTGTCAATGACGGCGATGGCGCCGTTCTCCATCTTCAAAGTGATGACTGCGGTATCCACATCGCCCGCCTCTCCAATGGCGGGATCCACCAGAACGGCGGACTGAACATAAATCTCCTCCGCGTCGCAGCCGGCAAGATAACGCACCATGTCAAAATCATGGATGGTCATGTCGAGAAACATGCCGCCGGATACAGCGGCATACTCCGCGCTGGGCGGCTCAGGGTCGCGGGAGGTGATCTTCACGATGTGCACATCGCCCACCTTGCCATCGACCACCGCCTGCTTCACAGCGGCGAAATTGTGGTCAAAGCGGCGGTTGAATCCCACCTGATACTTGATCTTGCTTCCCTTAAGGGCATCCACGACCTGCTTGATCTTCGTGAGATCATGGTCGATGGGCTTCTCACAGAACACATGCTTGCCTGCCGCGATCGCCTCCAGAGAGATCGGGGAATGGGTATTGGTGGAGGAACAGATGAGCACAGCATCGATCTCGGGATCATTCAGAATGTCGTGATGATCCTTCGTGGTGTTCTCCACGCCCATAGACTTGAGCCACGCTGCGGTGGTCTCATTCATAAAAGGGTCGGCAACGGTCTTGATGCGCGCGTTGCGGACATAATTACAGATGCTCTCGGTATGTACCTTACCGATTCGGCCCGCGCCAATAATACCAATATTAACCATAATAGCCTCCTATATCTTACAAGCCCGTATGTTCCCGAATGAACTTTCTCGCGCGAATGGCGTACTCCAGAGGATCAGCCTTTACAGGGTCCTGCTCGGCCTCCACCACCATGTAGCCCTCGTAGCCGCTCTCGGCAAGCGTCTTGAAAATGGGATCAAAGTCCACGCACCCGTCACCGGGGATGGTGAACGCACCCCGGCGGACACCCTCAAGAAAGCTCAGCCGCTGCTCGTGAACCTCTCGCACCACCTCGGGACGGATATCCTTCAGATGAACATGCTTAATGCGGTTTGCGTGGCGCTTTATGAGCGCGGTGGGATCCTCTCCGCAGTAGGCGAAGTGACCACTGTCAAAGAGAAGGCTCACATACTGTGCATCTGTGCCCGCCATCAGCCGGTCAGTCTCCGCTGCGGTCTGCACGACAGTACCCATGTGATGATGGAACGTAAGCGCAACCCCATATTTCTCCAGAGAAACCTTGCCCAGACGGTTCAGGCCATCGCAGAGCGTTGCCCACTCCTCATCATTCATCTCATACTTGCCCTCAAAGACGGGCTGCGTCTGATTTCCCTGTGTGGAATAGCTCTGTTCGGAAACGCCAACAACTTTTGCTCCCATGGCAGCCAGGAAGGCAACATGCTTTTCAAACTCCGCAAGCGTCTCCTCATAAGGCTTTGAGATGAGGAAGGTGGAGAACCATGCGTTGCAGATCTCAACCCCCCGCAGCTCCAGAGCAGGCTTCAAAACAGCAGGATCCTTCGGGTACTTATTGCCCACCTCGCTGCCGGTAAAGCCCGCCAGCGCCATCTCACTGACACACTGCTGAAAGGTATTCTCTCCGCCCAGCTCGGGCAGATCGTCATTCGTCCATGCGATGGGCGCAATGCCCAGCTTAACATTTTTTCCGGTAAACATCATTTGTCCCCCGTATATCAGTACTTTCTCGCCTTTGCCCGATTTGCGATCAGGTTCTCATAGGCGTGCTTCTGCTTTTCATTTTCTGTGGTGCCGGCAAGTCCCACGTTCCACCATGCGCCGTAGCCATCAGTCATGGTCTTGGGCATCGCCTTGATGTCAATAAGCGTAGAAACATTCTGCTGCCTTGCGTCCAGCAGTGCCGCCTTCAGTTCATCAAGGGTTCGCGCTGTGTAGGTCTTGCAGCCATAACCCGCGGCAACCATTGCGTAATCAACAGGCATCATACCACCGTTCAAGCCGCCCTGCGCGTCACGGTAGCGGAACTCTGTTGCCAGATTACCGATACCGTTGCTCATCTGCAGATTGTTAATGCAGCCAAAACCGCAGTTGTCAAAGAGCAGAACGTTGATCTTCTTCCCCTCCTGCAGAGAGGTGATCAGTTCGCTGTGCATCATCAGAAAAGCACCATCACCGCACATGGAGTAGACCTCCTGCTCCGGAGATGCCATTTTCGCGCCCAGCGCAGCGGCGATCTCGTAGCCCATGCAGGAAAAGCCGTACTCCATCTGGTAGGAATCCTTGTGATCTGTTGTCCACATTCTCTGCAGATCGCCGGGAAGACTGCCGGACGCGCCAACGATGACAGCGTCATCGTCGATCACCTCACGAATGAGAGCGATGGCTGAGGTCTGGGTGATTTCGCCGCCGGTCACGCGGCGGAACTCCTCGATAGAGTCCTCATTGCGGGCAGCGATCAGCGGTTTAAAGTCGTCTCCGCAGGTATACTCGGCAAGGCGGGTGTACTCCACGTTCCAGCCTACCTTCGCCTGCTCGATCTCGCCGTTGTAGCCGCTGACATAGCCTTTGGCAGTCAAAACAGCCTCTGCATCCTCCAGCGCTGCCTTTGCGTCCGCCACCACCATGACAGCGTCCATCTTGGCAGCATCAAAGGCGGAGATATTGATGGAAACCAGCTTCGTATGACCATACAGCTCCTTGGAGCCGGTGGTAAAATCGGACAGGCGGGTACCGACCGCAACGATAAGATCGGCATCACGGGCGATGGTATTCGCCGCGCTGTTTCCGGTCACGCCCACACCGCCGAGGTTACAGGGATGGGATGCCTTGCAGGCGCTTTTGCCCGCCTGCGTCTCGCCGAAGGGAATGCGGAATTTCTCCGCGAACCGCTCCAGTGTTTTCCCCGCCTCACTGTAGCGCACGCCGCCGCCGCAAATGATCATCGGCTTTCTGCTCGCCGCGATCAGCTCCACAAGGGCGTTCAGATCCTCCTGAACGGGACGGATGCGGCGGAGGCGGTGGATCCGCTTTTCAAAGAAATAGTCGGGAAAATCGTAGGTCTCGCCCTCAACGTCCTGAGAAAGCGCAATACACACCGCGCCGGTCTCAGCAGGGTCTGTCAGCACGCGCATTGCCTGTGCCATAGCGGACATGAGCTGCTCAGGGCGGGTGATCCGGTCCCAGAACTTGCACACGGGACGGAATGCGTCATTGGTGGTCACGCTGGGGCTGTACGACTGCTCCAGCTGCTGTAAAACAGGGTCGGGCTGGCGGGTGGCAAAGGTATCACCGGGGAAAAGCAGCAGCGGAATGCGGTTTACGGTTGCCGTTGCCGCCGCCGTCACCATATTGGCAGCCCCGGGACCGATGGAGGACGCGCAGGCAATGATCCTGCGGCGGTTATGCTGGCGGGCAAAGCCGGTGGCGGCGTGCGCCATCCCCTGCTCATTTCTGCCCTGATAGACCCGAAGACTGCCCGGGTCCTGATCCAGCGCCTGACCAAGCCCCACCACGATGCCATGACCGAAAATAGTAAATACGCCGTCTACAAATTTATTTTCTACGCCGTCAAGCTCGATGTACTGGTTATCCAGAAACCTTACGATCGCCTGACCGACTGTCATTCTCGTCGTTTTCATGGTAAGTTCCTCCACGTCACGCATTTCTGTCACAGCAGACATTCTCGCCGTGCTTTTCCTTGCACGCCTTGATAAAAGCGTGGATCTCATTGGCACGGGGCATCTCCTCGGAGCAGGAGTGGGCGGCGACCATCATAGATGCCTGCGCGCAGCCAAATTCCAGGCAGTCGTACATATCCCAGCCGCTGTACAAGCCATAGAGGAAGCCCGCGCCGTAGCCGTCACCGCCGCCGAAGGACTTGAGCGCCTCCACAGGGAAGGGACGGACGGTGTACTGCTTTCCGTCGCAGGTATAGGCAGTGGAACCCTTTTTGCCGTGCTTGATGATGACGATCTTCGCGTTCTGACCGTGCCAGTAGGCCGCGGACTGAAGATCGTCCCGTCCCGGCTCGATGAGCTTCTCCATAAGGTCAAACTCCTCGCGGGAGCCCATGATGATATCCGCTTCCCGGGCGACCATCGAATAGTAAATGGACACTTCATCGAGGTTCTTCCAGCTGTAGGAGCGGTAGTCGATATCAAAAAGAATACGGGTGCCGCAGCGGCGTGCCAGCATGACCGCTTTTAGCGCCGCTTCCCGGGAGGGGCTGGCGGCAAGAGCGGTGCCGGAGATCAGAAGCGTCCTGGCACTTCTGATGTATTCCTCATCAATATCATCGGGATGGAGCTGCAGATCAGCCGCGCTGTTGCGGTACATCAGAATGCTGGACTCATCACGGGAAAGGATCTCCGTGAAGGTCAACCCCAGCTTCTCCCCATTCTCACAGCGGCGGATGCGGGAGGTATCAATGCCCTCCTTCTCAAAGAAATGCACCACGAAATCGCCAAGCTGGTCATCGGATACCCGGGCAAAGAATCCAACCTTTAAGCCGTGGCGCGCCGCGCCAACGGCGATATTCGCGGGACTTCCGCCGACGTACTTCTTAAACGTAGTGCACTCCTCCAGCGGCTGAAAATAATCCACAGGATTGAAATCCACCGCTACACGCCCCAGCAGAACAACGTCCAGAGGACGGGAATTATCAAATGTAATGTAACTCATATGTTACCTCCGTTATACCGGAGTACGGGAAAACAGGGCAAATCGCCCCATTTCCCCGTAATCCTTAACATAGAAAAAGTTATTTCTTCGCACCGTTCAGGCACTCAATGAGAAACAGCATCGCCAGCGCCTGCCCGTAGGGCATCTGGCGGATCTCAATCTGCTTGTAGAAATCTCTGGTTTCCCGTCCCATGGGTGTCCCATAGGACACCTGATCCACCACACCCTCATCGGTAATACACCGGAGGATCGGCTCCAGCGCCTTCTCCGCCACAGCTTCATATTCCGCCGGCAGAAGTCCGGTATGCACCGCCTTGAGGATACCGTAAGCAAAACCGCTGGTAGCGCTTGCCTCCACATAGGAGGTCTCATCGTCGATCAGCGTATGCCACATACCGGAATCGGACTGGAATTTTCTCAGACTGTCCACCTGATTGCGGAGGATCTCCGTAAGCATACGGGTGGTCACACTGTCGCACTCCACCATCTCCAGAAATTCCGGAATGGCGATCGTGACCCAGCAGTTGCCGCGCCCCCAGAACGCCTCAGCAAAGTTGTGATTGCCGTTGAAGGTCCATCCGTGGTACCACAGTCCCGTTTTCGGGTCCTCCAGATACTTGGCGTGGAGCAGAAACTGATACTTGGCTTCCTCAATGTACTCGCTCTTTCCCTCAATGCGGCCCATATTGGCAAGGAACAGCACCGTCATAAACAGAGTATCGTCCCAAAGCTCCTGATCATTGACCGTATCAGAGGTCATGTGCTGAAAACCGCCCTCTCGGGTTCTTGGAAACCGCTCCATGATCCATTTTGCGCTTTCCCGGCAGGGCGCAAGATACTTCTCCTCGCCCAGATATTCCCCCAGATAGGACATGGCAAGAAACGGTGCCATAGTGTTGACATTCAATGCGGGGAAACCGATGGAGATCTGATTGTCGTAATAGCGTTTCAGAATTTCAAGATATTTCTCGTCCTTTGTGGCGGCAAAGAGCTTCCAAAGTCCGAAAACACCAACGCCCTGTGTCCACTCCCAGTGCTGATAGCGGCGGATATCGTCGCCGGCAAGGTTGCGGTCCTTCATGTTTTCGAGAAATATCTCGTCATCCTCGTAAAGGATCGGGCAGAAGGTCTCGATCAGCTTATGAAGCTTCTCATTGATCGCAGTTGTATGTGCGTTTCTTTGCATAGCACACCTCTAGTTTGCTTCCAGTTTATCATTCAGTTCGTGGAGCAGGTCAATCAGCTCCGCGGGAGTCTTAACGGTATAGTCCGGCTGCCAGTCCGGCTCCTCCACCGTATGGAAATACCGGGGTGACCAGTCCAGCCAAACAGAAGTAAGTCCCTGACGGTTAGCTCCGGCAATATCCTTCTTGAGATTGTTGCCGATCATCACGATGCGCTTCTTGTCCGCCCCGGTCAAATTCAGCGCCTCATACGCCTTTTCAAACATGATGGGCTCCGGCTTCTGCTTGCCGACCACCTCGGAAACGATCCACGCATCAAAGCAGTAGCCAAGGCCGTTCTTTTTGTACACATTCTGGAAGGACTCCCATTCACCGTCAGCCACCAGAGCGATGGTAAAGCCCTCATCGTGGAGCTGCTTCAAAACAGAGTCCGCTCCGGGGATAAAATCCGCCTCCAGCACGATGCCGTTTTCATCACGGATCTGCGTTGCCTCGTCAATGATGGTATCGCCGCTGTCGGTAAAAATAATCAGCTTCTTATTCATAGGAGAATCCTCTCAGCTTCAGCTCCTCGGCACGGTGGCAGGCAACGAAATGACCGGGCTCCATTTCCTTGTATTCCGGTGCGGTCAGCTTGCATTGCCCGGTACAGTAGCGGCAGCGGGTATGGAAATAGCATCCGCTGGGTGGATTGGCAGGATTAGGAATCTCACCCTCCAGCGGGATGCGCTCCAGCTGCAGCTCGGGATCAGCGACCGGAACAGCGGAAAGAAGGCTCTCCGTATAGGGATGCATAGGATGCTGAAACAACGTTCTGGTTTCGGCAAATTCCACCAGCTTGCCCAGATACATAACGCCAACCTTATCGGAGATATACTCCACCACGGACAGGTCGTGGCTGATGAAAAGGTAGGTCAGACCGAATTCCTTCTGCAGATCATGCAGAAGGTTGATGACCTGGGCCTGGATGGATACATCCAGCGCGGACACCGCCTCATCGCAGACGATGACCCGTGGATTGAGCACCAATGCCCGGGCAATACCGATACGCTGACGCTGACCACCGGAGAAGGCATGGGGATAGCGCTTCAGATAGGATGTATTCAGACCAACCTTGGCGGCGATATCCATCACCTTCTGCTCGATCTCCTTCTTGGGCATCCTGGGATAATTGGCAGCAATAGGCTCTTTGATGATGTCCAGAACTGTCATGCGGGGATCCAGAGAGGAGTAGGGGTCCTGAAAGATCATCTGGATCTCCTTGCGGTACTCCTTCATGGTCTTCTTATCGATTTTCAGAAAATCAATCAGTTGTCCATCGGAGGTGGTATACATGACACTGCCCTCAGTGGGCTCATAGGCGCGAACGATACAGCGGCCCAGTGTGGTCTTTCCGCAGCCGGATTCACCAACGATGCCGATGGTCTCGCCCTCGTACACAGGGAAGCTGACATCGGAAACCGCGCGGACACAGATGCCCTTCGAATTGAAGTTCATATGGATATTCTGAATATCCAAAATCTTATCGCCCTTACTCATGGTCGCTTCCCTCCTTCTTTACAGCATTGGGACAACCGGTGCAGGCAAAGCAGGCGATCTTATGATCACTGCCCACATCCACCAGCTGTGGATCATAGACATTGCACACGCCCTCGATCCGCTTATGGCAGCGGTCATAAAATCCGCAGCCGGCAGGCAGATTCAGCGCCAGCGGCACTGTTCCCTCAATGGAGAACAGCCGTTCCTGCGACTTGGAGCCGATTTTATGGACAGAACCAATGAGTCCCTGCGTATAAGGATGCTGGGGATTCTTATAGATCTCCACAGCGGGGGCAGACTCCACGATCCTGCCCAGATACATGACCGCCACGCGGTCACACATCTTGGCAACAGTACCCAGATCATGCGTGATGAACAGGATGGACATGCCGAAATCCTTCTGCAGTTCCTTCATCAGCTCCAAAATCTGCGCCTGAATGGTAACATCCAATGCGGTGGTAGGCTCGTCGGCGATCAGAAGCTTGGGATTGCACACCAGCGCCATAGCGATCAGCGCACGCTGGAGCATACCGCCGGAAAACTCGTGGGGGTACTGGTCATAGCGCTTCTCCGCATTGGCAATGCCGACCTTGCGCATGACTTCCAGAGAGATCTCCTTCGCCTTTTTCTTATCCTTTGTAATATGCAGCAGCGTTGCCTCGTTGATCTGGTTGCCGATGGTATACATGGGCGAAAACGCCACCATAGGCTCCTGGAATATCATGGAGATCTGTTTTCCGCGTACAGAGCGGATCTCCTTGCCGCGGGGATCAAGGGAGAGCAGATCCACTCTGCCCAGCTCGTCAGCCTCAAACAGGATCTCGCCGCTGGTTTTGCATTTTTTATCGTTGATACCGAGGATCGCCTTACTGGTCAAACTCTTACCGCAGCCGGACTCGCCGACCAGTCCCAGCGTTTCACCCTTTTTGATCTCAAAATTCACGCCGCGAACAGCGGTCAGCGTACCTTCGTCGATCTTGATATTGATCTTCAGATCTTTTACTTCAATGATGGTATCGTTTTGCTTGACATCATTTGCCATGATCATACGCTCCTTTCTGTTCTTACTTGTAGGGATCGGCGGCATCGCGCAGACCGTCGCCAAGGAAGTTGAAGGCGAGAACGGTGACGATGACAAAAATCAGCGGGATCATTTTCCACGGACACTGGGCAACGGAAACCAGATCCTGCGTTTCCTTCAGCAGAACACCCCAGGAGGTGGCGGGAGCCTTCATGCCCAGACCCAGATAGCTCATGGAGGTCTCGCCCAGAATGGAACCGGGAATACCAAGCGTCAGGTTGACGATCAGATAGCTCAAAAAGCCGGGAACAAGGTGCTTTACGATAATCCTGAAGTCACTGACACCGGCAAGCTTCGCCGCCATGACGAAATCCTCATTGCGCAGGGAGATGAACTTACCGCGAACAATTCGCGCCAATCCTGTCCAGCCGATGAAGGACAGAATGATGGTGATGTACAGATACATGGTGGAAACCGGGATATCAGCGGGGATCGCCGCCGACAGCGCCAGCCACAGAGGGATACTGGGGATGGCGGAGATGACCTCGATGATCCTCTGGATCACATTGTCTATAAAACCGCCGAAGTAGCCGGAAATACCGCCCAGCAGGATACCGAGAACAAAGCTGATTGCCGCAGAAACGAAGGGGATCGTCAGCGAAACGCGGCTGCCAAACAGAACGCGGGAGAAAATACAGGCACCGGTGCTGTCAGCGCCAAAGATATTGATGCGTGCGCTGTTATCCACCTCACCCGCTTCGTTGACCAGACCATACAGGTGGACATTGGCGGGAATCAGACCGAAGAGCTTATACTCGATGCCCTCCACGAAGAATTCCAGATAGAATTTCTCGCTGGTGTCCTCAACGATCTCCACCGTCCAGGTCTCGCGGTTGTTGAACTTTTTCAGCTTATACACATACGGGCGAGAGAAATTTCCCTCCTCATCCTTCCAATAGATTTTGGTCGGCTCCGTGTCCTTATAAAGTGCAGAGAACTCCTCCAGACCGTAGGGCGCGATGAAATCGGCAAACAGGGCACCGAGATACAGCACCAGCAGCAATCCCATGGAAAATTTCGCCAGCTTATGCTTCTGGAGCTTACGCCACATCAAAGTCCACTGGGAGGCAAGATAGTAGGATTCGTCCTTTGCCTTAGTCTTTTTCTTAAACAATGCCATTTTCTCAGCCCCTTTCCGAGAATCTGATGCGCGGATCCAGCCACGCCAGCGCGATATCGCTCAATAGCGTACCGACAACGACGAGTACCGCCTGGATCAGCACGATCGTACCCGCCAGATACATATCCTGAGATTTCAGCGCCGCCAGAAGAACGGGACCCTGGATCTGCAGGTTCATAACAATCGCCGAAACCGTGGAACCGGAGAAAATGGTGCGCAGAGAACCGGACATGCCGGACACCACCGGGTTCAGAGCGGAGCGCAGGCAGTATTTGTAGGTGATTGTCGCCTCGCTGCAGCCCTTGGCGCGGGCGGTCAGAGTATACTGACGCGCCTGCTCATCCAGCATCTGGGCGCGGACTGTACGAATGATACCGCAGGTTCCGGAGGTTCCGATAACGATCAGCGGGATCAGACAGCGGAACAGAAACTCGGGAACGTATTCCCACTGAAGTCCGTTCTGCAGCATCTCTGTGCTGAACAGACCCAGATAAACCTCTCCTGTCGCCATGTACACCCAGTACATAATGAGAATCGCCAGCAGAAAGTTGGGAGTTGCCGTTCCGATAAAGCCGATAAACGACCAGATATAGTCGCCCGCGGAATACTGGTGGTTGGCGCAGTAGATACCGATGGGCAGCGACACGCCGTACTGAAACACCAGTATCACAAAGGATACCGCCAGCGTCAGATACAATCGATCCATGATAACGCTCCAGACATCACGGCCGTATTCAAATGAATATCCAAAATCACCCTCCAGAATGATATCCTTCATCCAGTTGAAATACTGAACGAACCACGGATCATCCAACCCGTAATGAGCGCGCAGATCGGCGATCTCTTCCGCTGTGAAGATCTCGCCCTCTGCCGCCATTGCGGCAACGTAGGAAGTAACATAATCTCCGGGAGGCAGTTGAATGATGAAGAAGATCACAAAGGAGATGATAATGATCGTGGGGATGAACAGCAGAAGTCGTTTACCAACGTATTTCAGCATATAACCTCACATCCTTTCAAACTGATTTTTGATGAAATACTTTCATCAAAGCATGCAGAGCCGGATAGAAAGCGCGCCCCGCACATTCTTTTTGATGAAACGATTTCATCAAAAATATTCATATATTTTCTTAATTTTCAACAAAATCAGAACCCTGTTGCCCTTTTCAAAGGTAATTTTCCAATGAAAGGCGGGAGGTAAATTCTTGTGAAAGAAATTACCTCCCGCATCATTAGATCAGATTAGTGCCGGTGATGACCCATCAGGTCCCGCACGAAGATCACTGCTGGTCAGCAGGAATGAACCAGCACTGGCAGTGGGCAATACCCATGTCGCGGTAGATATCGGACCAGACGCCTTCCGCCAGGAAGTTATGGATTCTTGCATTGACTGCGAAGAAGGTGGTGGAAGCCTCAACATAGGCGATGGTCCACTGGTTTGCCTCATGCAGCTTCAGCATCTCCAGAGCGATCTGCTCACGAGCAGCGGCATCAGAGGTCTTGTCCAGCTTTTCCTTCAGCTCAATGAGCTTGAGCAGGTCGCCGGTGGCGGTCTCCTTGGTCATATTGCCGTACCATGCAACGTTGGTGGCGAAGCCGGGGATCATGGAGTTGGGCTTGAGAGCGATGGAGATGTCGCCGATGGGGGTAACGGGATAGAGCATGCACTCGATGGTGCCTGCCAGCAGGTCGTTGTCAACGATGCTTCTGTCGTAATCCTTAAAGGTGCACTTGATGCCTGCAGCACGGAAGTAAGGCTCAAGGATCTTGTAGGTCTCAGCGGCGCCGTTGTCAGCGACAGAGACGATGTTCAGAATGAAGTCAGTACCGTCAGCGAAGTCATAGAAGCCGTCGCTGCCCATGACCAAACCGCAGCCCTCCAGCAGGGTCTTTGCCTTGGCTACGTCATACTCAGTCCACTTGGAAGCCCATTCCTCGCTGTAGCCCAGAGCGCCCTTCTGAGGAGCAGCCTGACCGCCCTGCAGCCAGCCGTCGGAGTAGATACCTGCGAACTCCTCACGGTCGACGCAGATGGACATAGCCTGACGGAAATCAGCGTTGTTGAACAGAGCATTCAGATTTGCATCCGCAATGTTCAGGTTGAAGTGCAGCTGGGTGCCGACGTTGCCCCAGTCACCGCCGGACCACTCATAGATGTTCATCTTGGTGGCGGACTCGAGGATGGTGGGGATAGCGTCCATACCGACTGCATCGAAGTCAACAGTGCCGTCCAACAGGAGCAGCAGAGCATTGTCAACATTCTCAACGGTGGTATAAACGATCTTGTCGATGTAAGGCAGCTGCTGACCGGCAGTGTCTACCTTCCAGTAGTAGGGGTTGCGGACATACTCATAGTAGCTGCCCTTGATGGAGTTCTTGCCTTCCTCGGTGGAGAGGACATAGGGGTTCAGAGTGGGAACACCGGGATAGTTCCAGAAGTAGTACAGCAGCTCCTTGCCTGCCTTGGCACTGTCAGAGAACTCGGTGCCGCAGATAGCCTTGGCCTCTGCCAGAGCGGCTTCCTCGTTGCCGGCGATAACGGCATCAACGAACTTCTCAAAGATGTGCTTGGGAGCAAAGTGCCACTTCAGATCGACGGTCAGAGCCTCGATGAAGTCATACTTGGGGGTGCCGAAAGTAACGGTGAAGGTGTAGTCATCGACCTTCTCAACGGTGGCGGGGTTGCCATCAGCATCCTTATGGCAGTTGCGGACGCCCTTGCTGTCGATCTTGTTCAGGCAGATAGCATTGTAGAACCACACGCAGTCCTCAGCGGTGAAGGGCTGACCGTCAGACCACTTCATGCCTTCGCGCAGATAGATGGTGTAAACGGTAGCGGTATCGTTTACCTCGTAGCCCTTGGCAACGTTAGGCTCGACGGTACCCTTGGTAGTAAAGCGGAACAGGCCTTCCTCAATGGGCTTACCTGCGTTCCAGTTACCGCTATTGGCAGCGCGCTTCAGCTCACCGCCGTAGACACCGATCTCAAGATAGCCGGCATTCTCGACCATGACATCCTCTGCAACGGGAAGTCTGTCCTCAACGCTGCCGTAGATGCCCAGATTGGTAAGGAAGGGAGCCTCGGAGAAAGCCTTGACTTCCTCAACGGGAGGCTGATTCTCATTGCCGGTGTCGCCGGTGTTGCCGGCGTTTCCGTTATCACCGGTGTTGCCACCATTATTGGTAGTAGGATTGTTGTTTGTGCCGGGGGTGTTGTTTGTCTGATTGCCGCCGCATGCCACAAGAGCAAGCGTCATAACAACAGCCAGAAGCAGAGCAATATACTTCTTCATTGTGGTTCCTCCAATTTTGATGATATCTCCCAAACGCTTCCTAACATCCGGGGATATTTTTATCATATCATACATTTTCAAATAAGCTACGCATAAATTGTCTTTTTAGCGTGCTAAACATTGCATTTCTTGCTTTATTTCAAACAACTTCTCCTATTCTTTGTGTGTTTTGCACAGATTTTTATTGCTTTTTTTGTCATCAGAAGGGCATCACCTCTCATGTCAAGCAAATAAAATGCAATATTTTATTGCAACAATGTGCAATTTCTGCTAGAATTTTTGTAACCAAACACCATGATAAGCCACACAGGAAACATTCTGTTTCCGGCAGGGAGTGAAGCCATGCTGATCAACAATCTCGTTCTGTATGAGGATAAGTACTCGATCCGGATCAATTCGGAAAACGACATTCTTTACTACTATTTCGATTACGATGCCCGCAGCGCGGATATCAACATGCAGTTCCAGCATTTCCACACGTTCTATGAGCTGTGCATCCCTCTGTGTCCTCACGCGACCCACTTTGTGGAGGGCAAGCCTTACGAGCTGCGCATGTTTGATATCGTCGCCATTCCGCCCAATGTTCTGCACAAGACCCAGTATCCTGCCGGCAACGCCTGCAAGCGTCTGATCGTGCAGTTCAGCCTACCCAAAAACGTCACCGGACTTTCCAACGAGTACGAGCAGCTTACCGGGATCTTTCACCGCGAGGTGCCGATCTTCCGTTTTGACATGGAGCTGCAAAAAAAGCTGTACCGCAAGCTTAACGACATATTCCTGCTTTCCTCCAAAAAGGACTCCATGCGCGATCTGATCATTCACTTGAACTTCGTCGAGTTTCTGACGCTCCTGTTTCTGAATCACACAAAAAACAACTACTCCAATGAAGCGGAAATGACCCCCATGGAGCAGAAGATCTACTCGATCACCAGTTTCATCCACACCCACTACTCCGAAGAGCTTTCACTGGAGCTGCTTGCGGAAAAATTTGCTATCAGCGGGTGCTATCTCTCCCACCAGTTCAAAGATGTCACCGGATTTACGCTGACAGATTATATCCAGATGACCCGTGTACGCAATGTGCAATCCCTTCTGATCAACACACATTCCCCGATCACCGAGGTCGCTCTTCCCTGCGGCTTCAACAGCTTCTCCCAATTCAACCGGGTGTTCCACAAGCACATCGGCATGTCTCCATCCCAGTACCGCAAGCAGCATCAGCTCCCCATTCCGGAAACAGATGTATAACATTTTCAGACATAAAAATGGCTGCCGCAGTCGCGGCAGCCATTTTTCAAACAGTAATTACTTGGTGGTCACACCAGTGATGTGGGTGTTCACACCTGCATACCAGTACAGGAAGCCCTCGATATCAACGACATCGCCGACCTGAAGCTCGCTGACAGTCTTGTAGACCTCGGTCTCAGGACCGGTCAGGTAGAGCTCAACGCAGAAGTCGAAGCTCACACCATCCTTGGAAACGGTGACATAGATGTCATCGCCGGGCTCGCCGTTCTTGAACTCGATGCCCTCATCGGTCAGGCCCTTGAAGACGACCTTCTTGTTCTGATGCTTGATCAAGTCCTCAGTGCCCAGCAGAGCGGTAACATCGGTGGCATCGGCAATCCAGGAACCCTCCAGGATCTCGAAGGTAGCGTCCACGATCTCGACCTCGCCTTCCCAGGCAGCCTTGTAGCCGGTGACGCGGATCTTGGTGCCGGGGACCAGCTTGGCAGCGTCTTCCTCGGAGCATGCCATTTCATACATGAAATAGCCGCCGTCGCCATCCTGAGCGTAAACGGTGATTACGTTGTCCCACCAAGACTGATGACCCTGCACATAGCACTCAACAACGACCTCGGTATCGAGGGCGGCAGCGTCGTACTCAGCGTAGGTCATAACGCCCTCGGACTTTGCGTTCACGTCCACGTTGCCGTTGTCGCCACCGGCGCAGGCAACCATAGCGAACGCCATGACCAGAGCCAGAGCCAGAGCAAAAACCTTTTTCATTTCTTCGTTTCTCCTTCAATCAGATAATATTCTTGGGGCATTGCCCCGGAACAGCATCATTATACACCGTTTGCGGTAAAAATCAATGGTCTTGAGAAATCTTTGCCTTTTTCCGCTTATACTCCCTGAGCGCGTAGATCCCGATCAAAAGCCATGCCGCCGAGAGACTCCCCAGCAGCGCCACGGCGGTAGACGGCAGCTCACCAAGCTCCGCCTTCCCGGCAGTGGCAGCACCGCTCTCGTCCAAATGGTAGAGGGTTCGCATATCCTCATAAAGCTTCGCGTAATAGGCATCATCCGTTGTTTGCTTGCGGTTGGTCGCCTTGGCGGTGTTTTCGATCAGCATACCCGCCGCGTCACGAAGAGATGCCGAGCCGTTGAATACAGGGGTCACAAAGGTATGCTCCGTATTCGTGAGAAGCAGCTCCGTGGCGCGAATCTTCACATCGTAGTAAAAATCGTTATCCTCGCCGCTGCGTCCCAGATAATCCTGATACTCCGCCGTCTGCCGTGCCTTGGTAGTCACAGGAACATAGCCTTCCGTCTGCGCGTAGGCGATCTGCATCTCGTTGGACAGGAGATACTGGGCAAACAGCCACGATGCCAGCACCTCCTGCGCATCCTGCTTGTTGAATACACAGACGGACGGACCCTGCGAGATCATCTTGGGGGTCTCCGTGTCAAACTGCGGGATCATCATGACCTCAGTCTCAAATTCCACCAGATGCTCCTCCGGAATATCCAGCAGAGGCGCATCACTGCCCATCCATGTGGCTCCCGCCGTGGAGTCGATGGCAAAGATACACTGACCGGCATTGAGGTAGTTGGCAGGATAGCTGGAAATTTTGAAGGTAGAGAACGCCCCGGTCTTCACATGCGAGGCAATGGTTTCCAGCAAGCCCTTTGTGGTATCATTAAAAAGCAGGATCTCTCCCTCATCGGTGGAGTAGCCCGCGTCCAGCTGGCGCAGCATGGAGATCATCATATTATCCGTGGACTTATAGATGAACGGGATCATAACCTTTTGACCATTGACCAGATAATTTCCGTCAGCGTCCTTCGCCATAGCCGCCTCTGAGACCTCCCAGACGAAGTCCCAGGTCAGCGTTTCGGGCAGCGTATATCCCAATGCCTCCACATAGGTCTTATTGACGTAGCAGACCTCCGTTGAGCGCATAAAGGGCAGGGCGTAGCAGCTGCCCTCGATAGTACACTCCTCCAGAAACTCGGGAATGATCTCCCCCACCGTCGGACTGTCAAACCGGACATCACTGCCGCCAAGACCATACCGTCCATCAGTCAGCAGCTCGTCCAGCTCCACCACGCTGTTGGTGCCCGTGAGATAGGTTGCGATGTGGTCAGGATAGGTGATGCAGTCGTTGGGCGTTGTCTGGGTGGAGATATTGGTGATAACATCATTGTAAATACGCCCGTAGTCGGTATACAGGCGGAGATTCACCTTAATATTGGGATAGATCTCCTGAAAATCGGCGATGACCTTGCGGTAAAGATCCGCCTGCGTCAGATTGGTGTCGTTCTTTGCCCAGAAGGTGATCTCATAGGTTCGGGATTCATCAAACTCCTCCGGCAAAGCAAATTCATTCAGCCCCTTGGAGCCATGACAGCCGCTCAAACACACCAGCAGCATCGAAAGCGTCAGTAAGGCAGCAAAAAGACGTTTTATCATCCCTTGGTACCCCCTCTGCTGACACCCTCCATGATCTTCCGGCGAAAAACCAGAAAGAGAACGATCAGCGGCACAGAAATGACCACCACTGCCGCCATCATAGCAGGGATATTCTCACGCCCGAAGCCGTTTTCACGGATCTCCTGGATTCCGTTGGAAACCAGAAAATACATCTCATCATCGGTGATCAGGCGGGGCCAGACGTAGCTGTTCCAGCACTCGATGATCTTCAAAATTGTTACGGTCACGATGGTCGGCCGGCAGATCGGCACCATCACCTTGAGAAGATACTTGAGATCCGAGGTGCCGTCCACCTTGGCGGCGAGATACAGCTCGTCCGGGATCTGGGCAAAATTCTCCTTGAGCAGGTAGATATAAAAAACCGAGGTGATGGACGGCAGGATCAGACCCGTAAAGGTATTGCGCAGGTCCATATTGGTGATGGTGACAAAGTTTGTGATGACCACCAGCTCACCGGGGATCATCATCAGCGCGAGAAACAGGGTAAAAACCAGATCCTTCCCCTTAAATTCCAGCCTTGCGAAGGCAAACGCCGCAAGGATCGTCACCACCAGCATGATAGCTGTTGTGGCAAGGGTAAAAATGAGGGTATTGAGGAAATACCGTCCCAACGGCACAGCAGTAAACGCGGAAACGTAGTTCTCCAGCGTCGGCGAAAGGGTAAAGAGCCGGGGGATATATTCCGCGTTGTAGGCAGAGTAGCTCTTGACGGAGCTGAGCACCATCCAGTAGAACGGAAACAGCACCATGACCGCCCAAAGAGTCAGCAGGGTGTACACAATGGTGTTGCGGACAGTCTTCCGTGCGTTTGCCGCTTTTTCAATTTTTTGATAATCAACATTCTTTTTCATGGCTCTGATCCTCAAGTATAATGCACATGCTTGCGGCTGACCAGAAGATTTATGGTCGTGATCGTCAGCACGATGGCAAACAGGATAATAGCTGCCGCCGAGGCGTAGGACGGATAGCCGCCCGCGTTGCCGTAGAGCATATCGTAAACATAACCCACGATAGTGTTCATGCCCGCCGCGTTCAAATCGGTGCCAAAGAGCGCCACGGCATCGGAATACGCTTTAAACGCGCCGATAAAGCCGGTGACAACAAGATAGAAGATCATCGGCGAGATCATCGGAAGTGTGATGCGGGTGAACATGCGCCACTTGCCCGCGCCGTCCACCTTGGCGGCGTTGTAATATTCCTGTCCCACAGAGGCAAGGGCGCTGGTCAGGATGAGGATCTTGAACGGCAGAACGACCCAAATCGTGTAGAAGCACAGAACGAACATCTTCGCCCAATAGGGGCCCGTGATAAAATCCACCGATGCTCCGCCAAACCAGTTGATCAGCAGGTTCACCATGCCCTCGGAGTAGGGTGTCTGCTTGAACAGGATCATAAATACCAATCCCACCGCCAGCGTGTTGGTCACGTATGGCAGAAAGTAGATGGTCTGGTACAGCTCACGGAGCCTGGTAATGGAATTAAGCCCCATAGAGATCAGCAGTCCCAAGCCTGTGGAAATAGGAACGGTGATAATAACCAGAATGAAGGTATTTTTCACCGCCTGCAAAAAATAGGGGTCGCGCAGAACGTACCTGTAGTTGTACAATCCCACGCCGAAATAGGTCTGCGACGCGAAATTGAAGCCCTCCTCAACGGAGTAGATAAACACATCGATCAGAGGGTAGACCATAAATACGCCGAGGAACAATATCGCCGGCAGCAGATAAAGCCACGGTTTCAGATTTCGCAATGTATCTTTCATATCGTTTCCCTTTCGTTTCTGTGATTTGGGGATCAAGACAATATATATGTAATTTTATCCCAACACCCGCCACAAGTCAACGCCCGTTGAAAAACACGCTCACTTTTTCTCAAACAATGATCGGCACTTGCGTTCCTTTCCCGGGAGTGTTACAATTTCTCTATACATTATCACAACAAAAGATGAGGAGATCATATGATATGAGCGATTTATTCAACTCCATATCTCTGACCGGCATCGCCGCGTCCCTGGCGAAAGCAATGGATGTTCCCCCGCCTGCCGAGGCGCACCCTCCCATTGATGCCATCGACCGTCTTGTAAAAAAGAACACTGCTGCCGGAACAGTTGACCGTATTTTCATGTATAACCCGGATGCTGTCGCCATGTGGCTCTATCAAAAGTACACGGACTATTATCTCCCCCTGCTGGATCACGTGGGGCTCACCCTTCCTCTTCGCACGGTCATGCCCAGCGTCACCCCCGTATGCTTTGGAACCATGTACACCGGAGCTTTGCCCGAGGTCCACGGCATCCGCACCTATGTAAAGCCCGTTATCAGGATCGACACGCTCTTTGACGCTCTGCTCCGCGCCGGAAAGAAGTGCGCCATCGTTTCCACCGAGGGCGACAGCCTTTCCCACATCTTTCTGGAGCGGGAAATGGACTACTTCATCTACCCCACCGTTGACGAATGCACCAAACAGGCACTGGAGCTGATCGGCGAGGACCGTCACGACTTCATTCTGCTCTATAACGCGGATTACGACAGCACCATGCACAGAAACGCCCCCGAGGGAGCGGACTCTCTGGAGATTCTGAAGAAAAACATTCATGTGTTCGACACCATTGCCCAGACTATCGAAAAACACTGGAGTGGTCACAAGACACTGCTGGGCTTCGCTCCCGACCACGGCTGCCATGAGATCGACGGTGGACTTGGCTCCCATGGTCTTGAAATGCCGGAGGATCTGAATATCCTGCATTTTTACACGGTTATCTAAAAAACAAAATTTTCAGTAAAGGAAAAATAAAATGAAGCTATCGAAACGCCGCATCATTGCGTCTTTGGCACTGCTGCTCCTACTGATCTGCATTTACAGCCTGCAGGATCACTCAGAACACGTCACCGATCCCGATCCGTCCACCCAACAGGGAGAGATCGTTGATAATTCGCCCTCCGCTCCCGAAGTCATCGGCTGCGCGGGGCATACCTCCGACCCCTATGTGGGCGTGGACAAGGATGCGTTCTACGCCGATTATACCCCCGCCTGCTGCTATACCGACGCCTGCTACCGCACGCAGCATTTTCTGCTGTCCGGTCTGCTGTCAGTACCCGGTCAATACGCCACCGTGTCCGAATATCAGCCCGCCGATGCGAGCGGCTTGCTGATCCGCAACACTGACTGTATCTATCTGGATGACGGCAACACCTATGTGGTGGTGGATGCCTACGGTCAGGAGGTCCTGCGCGTCTACCGGGGCGCGGCGTACATCACGCTGGAGGAGGTCGCCGCCTATATGTATGCCTTCGGTGGCTCCAACGACTCTCTCCCCGCCAACTACACCTCCAAGAAGCTGACCAAGGTGGGAACCAGTCCCTGGGGCATCTATCTCCGGGGCAATCACTCCAATTTCTCCGGCAACACCGAAAAATACCCCTATGAGCCTGTGCTGCCCGATATTTCCGGCTGCGGCGGCGACCTCAGGTACTATGAAATGGACATCGGCACCACCGGAACAAATACAGGGAACGGCTACGCGGTTAAGGTCTATAACGACGGCTCCTCCATCACCCGCGGTGCCGCCCGTCTGGTGTACACCCGAACGGACAGAAACAACAACGGTATCTATGAAACCGACGAGGTGTATGTATTTTACACCGCCAACCATTACAACGACTTTCGGGAATATCTGAACTACTACGGCGGCTGGGGCTGTCTCTTCGGCAACGAGACCGGCGGCGGAACACTCAGCAGCAAAACGGACTGCAATCCCACCCCCTATGTTCCCACCGGCTATGCAGGCTTCCGGGAGCTGTATGAATAAACTGAACATTTTGCAAACGCACCCTTGGCACATGCAGCAGGAATAGATACCGTTTTCCTGCGTTACTTCAGCAGTTTATAAAGATACGTCACAATGTCCGCACGAATCGCCGGTGCATCCGACCAAAATTTCATGCCGCTGCTTTGCGCCGCCGCTGACTCCGTCTGTAAGCGCATTCCATTCGATGTCAAATAATGTAAGAGGCCGGCTACTCAACTAATGGGTAACCGACCTCTCGATTATTGGAGAATAACGGATATTTAGTTCCTCAAGCGGAATTGATTGAGCAGCTCATTGAGAGTCGCTGCCTGACCGGACAGTTCCTCGCTGGCCGCAGCACTCTGTTCCGCGGTGGAGGAAGTCGTATAAACTACATTGGAGATCTGATCGATACTCTGACTGATCTCGGCAACCGCATTGGCCTGACTTGTGGCAGCCTGCGCGATCTGTTCCACCAGTGCGGCGGAATTGTTGGAGCCTTCCACGACCTGAAGGAGCGTCTGCGCAGTTTCAGACAGGACGGCAGTACCGCTGTTAATGGCATCTACCGTACCACCAATCAGGACGGATGTGTTCTGAGAGGCTTCCGCGGACTTGGCTGCCAAAGAACGAACCTCGTCAGCGACGACAGCAAAGCCCTTGCCGGCAGCACCCGCACGGGCAGCTTCGACTGCTGCGTTCAGCGCCAGAATATTGGTCTGGAACGCAATATCCTCAATGGTCTTAACGATTTTGCTGATTTGGGATGCCTGCTGGGTGATGTTGTCCATAGCAGACATCATGTGGTTCATCTGCTCATTGCACTCCTGAATCTGATGAGTAGTCGTCTGCACGGTTACTCTGGCATCCGCGGAATGCTGTGCGGTTACATTGATCTGAGCAGTGATATTGCTGACAGCGGTGGATAGGCGCTCCACAGAGGAAGTCTGCTCAGAAGCCCCCTGCGCCAGTGCCTGAGCACCGGATGCAATTTGGTCAGCTCCGCTGCTGACCTGATAGGAAGCATTGCTGATGTCAGACAGTGTGGCATTCAGATTGTTGAGAATATAGGTCAAGGACTCCTTGATAGAAGCAAAGTCACCTCGAAAATCTGTGACTTCACTGGACTTCATAGTAAGGTCGCCGTTTGCAACAGTCTTCAGCGTGCAGCTGATTTCTTCCACATAGCCATACAGGAACCCAAGTGTCTCACGCATGGACTGCGCAAGTTCGCCAACCTCGTCCTTGGATTCATATGTAATCGAATCTGCTACGGACAGATTACCGTTCTTCATCTCCTCGGAGGCATATCTCAGCTGCTGAACGGGAAGCCGGATGGATTTGGAAACGATATGGGTCATTAGAATGCCCAGAACAAGGCAAATCACCATGACCACCATCAGAAATAACACAGCGTAGTTGCTCTGTTTCAGACAGCGTGTGTAATAATTATCGGTACTCTCATCAACAATAGCCTTCAGCGCCAGACCATTGGTCTGGATGGTAGAGACTACTATGATATACTGCGAACCGTACAGGGAGGATGCAGTCTTAAAATCCCCGCTTTTGATCGAGTCCATGATCTGCTGGCGCACCGGCTCGCCCTGTGTGAAAGTATCCTTGATTTGGGCGACCAAATCTTTCGCCTCGGCGGAATTGGTGAACGCAATGCTGGTTTCCAGTGTTGCGATAGCAGCAGAAAGAGTTTCAGCACTGCCGGTAATCTTTTTGTTGATCGCGTCAAAGTACTCGTTGGAGCCCTGGGCAAGGACACCGGTGATGCTGCCCTTGACATCGCCGCTATAGAACAGCACATCACCGACCGCTTCAGCGCTGGCAACGGGACCGCTGTTCATTGTGCCCAGATTGTTGTTCATCTTAGCAATCGCAGTGATACCAAAAATCATCAGAATCAGAGCAAGCAAGCCGAGCGTGCTGTGGGAAACGATCATCTTTTTTCGCAGAGTCAGGTTCTTGAGCAGTTTTTGCATATAAATCCGCCTCCTATAGGTATCTTTTTTATAAATTGAGCAACTTCCTTGATTCAACCTTTATCATTTTAGCGCATTGATGTGAGAAAATCAACACAAAATCCAAAATTTGGGAAAAATTTTTGTCGCACAAAAGAGAGACTGCGCCGTTAGTTAGTTGGTTGGAGGACGATGATGAACCTTTACTGCATCACAGGTGTTTGTACCACGCTCCAGACACAACCCCTTGTTCACAAAAAGCTAACAATTTTGGCAACAAAAAGCAGATTTACTCGAAATAGTCTCGGAAAATTTGCCTAAAACGCAATGCCTGCAACACAGCTTGCTCATTTTCTTCTTAATTTGTCAAGCTTTTCTGATTTGTTACATAAAAATATCCCTACTCCGTTTTGCTTATCGCATTTCAGAGTAGGGATATTTACTATATTAACTGAATGACATTGCCGCGCTGCGGCACCCCTGTGTCCGGGCGTTACTTGCTATTACTTCTCGATCTTATCGCCGTAAGCATCGCTCCAGGCGGTGAAGCCGCCCTCCAGAGTGAAGACCTTACTCATATCGTAACCCAGAGCGGACAGGACATTAGTGGTGGCCTGTGCGTAGCGGTTACCGGTATAGCAGATGACGATGATGTTCTTGTCCAGATTGCGGGTAGCGATCTGCATGGTTGCAACACCGGCGTTGAAGTTGCCCTCCTTGGCGGCATCCATATCATAGCCCTTTGCGCCGGGGATATGGCCTGCGGCATAGTCAGCAGCCTTACGGACATCAAAGAAGACATACTCCTCGCTCTCCAGCAGTGCCAGAGCCTCCTCAGGAGTGATATACTGCATGGGAACATTCTCAGCAGGGGCAACAATGCCAACCTGCAGCTGGTCGGGATAAGCCTTGCTCCAGGCGGTGAAACCGCCCTCCAGAGTATAGACCTTGCTCATATCATAGCCCAGAGCATACAGGACATTGGTGGTTGCCTGGGCGTAGCGCTTGCCGGAATAGCAGATGATGATGAGCTTCTTGGTGTTGTCGCGGGTAGCGACCTGCATGGTGGCAACACCGGAAGTGAAATCGCCGTTCATGGCAGCGTGCATATCATAGCCCTTTGCGCCGGGGATGGTTGCGGTGTTGTAGTCAGCAGCCTGACGAACATCCAGGAAGACATACTCCTCGTTGTTCAGCAGCTCAGCAGCCTCAGCGGGAGTCATGTACTGCATAGCGACATCCTCAGCGGGAGCAACGATCTCAGCGCCCACCTCAACAACATCGGCGTGCTTTTCGGTCCAGGCAGTGTATCCACCCTCCAGGGTGAAGACCTTGGTCATGTCATAGCCCAGCGCGTACAGGACGTTGGTGGCGGCCTGTGCGTAACGCTTACCGGAGTAGCAGATGATGATGATGTTCTTGTCCAGATCC
>JAZOBV010000122.1:0-3553 GCA_045596145.1 Candidatus Pelethomonas sp. | reverse complement strand
CGCGCCCTGCAGGCTGTGGGTCTGGAAGTGACCATGATCAAGGATGTCACTCCCATTGCCCACAACGGCTGCCGCCCCCCCAAGCGTCGCCGCGTCTAAATTGGAAGAAGGAGGAAATCAATTATGGCTAAGAATATGCAGCCTGTAGCTAAGCGCTGCAAGGCTCTGGGCATTTCTCCCGCCGATATGGGTTACGCAAAGAAGACCACTGAGCGCAACTCCGGCAACCAGGTGAGAAAGAAGAAGAGCGAGTATGCTCTGCAGCTCCAGGAGAAGCAGAAGGTCAAGTTTGTCTATGGCATCATGGAGAAGCAGTTCCGTTCTTACTACGAGAAGGCTGCCCGTATGCCCGGCAAGACCGGTGATATGCTGCTGAGCCTGATCGAGCGCCGCCTGGACAACGTTGTCTACCGCCTCGGCTTCGCAGCTACCCGCCGTCAGGCTCGTCAGCTGGTGAGCCACGCTCACTTCACCGTCAATGGTAAGAAGGTCAACATCCCCTCCTACCTGGTTCGCGTCGGTGATGTTATCGAAGTCAAGGAGAGCAGCCGCTCTTCCGTTCAGTTCAAGCGCCTGACCGCTGAGGACGCACCTGTGGTGCTGCTGCCCCAGTGGCTGGAGCGTGACAAGAACTCCCTCAAGGGTTCCGTTTCCCGTCTGCCCGTGAGAGAGGATGTCGATATGCCCATCGAGGAGCATCTCATCGTCGAGCTGTACTCCAAGTAATAGGAGGCTACCCTCGATTATCGCACGAATTGAATTTACGGCGTGCCTGTTCATAAGGCCTGCCATGAGAAGGAGGGTATATCTGCATGATTGAAATTGAGAAGCCCCAGATCGAGTGTATCGAAACCCCTGGTGATGATTCCTACGGCAAGTATGTGATCGAGCCCCTGGAGCGTGGCTATGGTACGACCCTGGGCAACGCCCTGCGCCGCATCATGCTTTCGTCCCTGCCCGGTACTGCCGCCACCAGCATCAAGATCGCAGGTGTGCAGCATGAATTCACAACCATTCCCGGTGTGAAGGAAGATGTTACCGATATTGTGCTGAATATCAAGCAGTTGATCACCAAGCTCCACTGCGAGGGTATCAAGACCGTCTTTATCGAGGCGGTTGGTCCCTGCGAGGTTACCGCCGGCGACATCAAGAGCGATGCCGAGGTGGAAGTGCTCAACCCTGACCTGCACATTGCTACCCTGGGCAGCGGTGCTACGCTGAACATGGAGATCACCCTCAGCCACGGCCGTGGTTATGTCAGTGCTGACCGCAACAAGGCTCAGCAGAACAATATCATCGGCCTGATCCCCGTTGACTCTATCTACACTCCTGTGTACAAGGTCAACTACACCGTGGAAAACACCCGTGTGGGGAATATGACGGACTTTGACAAGCTGACCATCGAGGTTTGGACCGATTCCACCATCTCTGCAAGAGATGCTGTGTCTCTCGGTGCGAAGATCCTCTGTGACCACTTTACGCTGTTCACCGACCTGAGCGAGACTGTGGGCTCCAAGTCCACTGTCGTCGAGAAGGCGGAGACTCAGCGTGATAAGGTTCTGGAGCTGACCATCGAAGAGCTGGATCTGAGCGTGCGCAGCTTCAACTGCCTCAAGCGTGCCAACATCAATACCGTTGAGGACTTGATCTCCAAGACCGAGGACGAGATGATGAAGGTCCGCAATCTGGGTCGCAAGTCCCTTGAGGAAGTTATCAACAAGCTGGCTATGATGGGCCTGTCTCTGGCCGACGAAGACAACAATAATTGACCGATACCTGCCCCACTGCCTTAGGCAATGAGGGTCCAAATCGGATCATACCTGCCGCATTTGGCAGGAGGACAAAAGCCTTATAAGGAGGAAACCTACAATGCCCGGAACTCGTAAGCTCGGTAAGACTACCGACCAGCGTACCGCGATGCTCCGTCAGCAGGTGACCGATTTCCTGGACAACGGCAAGATGGAGACCACCATCACCCGCTGCAAGGAGATTCGTCCTCTGGCTGAGAAGATGATCACCCTGGGTAAGAAGGGCGACCTGGCTGCTTATCGTCAGGCTATGGCCTTCATCACCCGCGAGGATGTGGTCAAGAAGATCTTCAAGGAGATCGCTCCCAACTATGCAGAGCGTAACGGCGGTTACACCCGCATCACCCGCACCGGCGTTCGCCGCGGTGATGCCGCTGAGACCGCAATGATCGAGCTGGTCTAATAAAAGACTAACTCCGTTTGCAGAGTTATAGAAAAGCACCTTTGTGCGTGGGAAAACCACGGATGAAGGTGCTTTTTCTTATATTCTTATGTGTGAAAGCGGTCGAAGCGGAGCTGACACCCGCCCGCAGGCGGGCGTGCAGACCGCGCAACCGCCGTAAGGCGGTGTTTAGCGCGGCGCAGACCGCAATGATCGAGCTGGTCTAATCTACCGACCGATCTCTCTGCTTTCAAAAAAAGAAAAGTCCATTCGTGTGTGAAAACAGTACACATACGAATGGGCTTTTTATTTTTTACAAGATTAAAGAGTTTTTTGGTCTGTGCGAGGCATACTAAATGGGCGAGGAGGATTACAATGGGGATTTTTTTGAGATTATGTTACTCTCTGTTGATGCTGAGCTTAGTTCTTGTTGGCTGTGATGAAAAAATTGAGCCGGAATTATCCACATACCTGGAGACTATTGGTGAGATCCCCGGTGAGATTTGGGGACAGCTGGATGAGGAAACACGCAAGACGATCTCCGAGGGAACGAAATATGTGGCACTGACCTTTGATGACGGACCGCGCCGGGAAACTACGGAAGTATTGCTGGATGGACTGCAGAAGCGTGGAGCGCAGGCTACCTTCTTTGTGATTGGAACGCAGATCGCCTGCGGAGATAACGACGCACTGCTGCAGCGTATGCTCGCGGAGGGACATCAGGTGGGCAATCATACCTATTCCCACGTGCGATTGAGCTCCGCACAGGAGGGGACTGTTATTGAGGAGATCCAGAAGAATAATGTGATTTTAACAAATCTTTTGGGAGAAGGGGAGTACTGGCTGCGTCCGCCTTATGGAATGATCAACGCCAGTCAGGCGAAGCTGGTGGATACGCCGATGATCTACTGGACACTGGATCCGGAGGATTGGAAGTGGCTGGATACCAAAAAGGTTGTTGATATCGTGCTGGAAAATATTGAGGCGGGGGATATTGTTCTGCTGCATGATTTTTATCCAAGCAGCGTGCAGGCGGCTTTGGAGATCATTGACCGATTGCAGCCGGAGGGATATGTATTTGTGACTGTGAAAGAGCTGTTTGACATCTACGGTGTTGACCCTCAAAATGGAATACTGTATGCTTCGCCGGAAACTGAACGTCCGTTATGCTAAAAAAAACACCTGCCGTACTGGCAGGTGTTTTTCGATTAGTGCAGGATGTTGAGGATCAGAGTCAGCACAATGAAAGCTGCGCCCAGCCACTTGGTAGCCTTGGCAAGCTTTGCGTCGAGGCTCTTGGCGTTGCCGCGGGAGAGGAAGGTATCTGCGCCGCTGCCGCCGATGCTGTCAGACAGACCGGAAT
>JAZOBV010000121.1:0-11501 GCA_045596145.1 Candidatus Pelethomonas sp. | reverse complement strand
AGCGCAGTCTTTGTGCGGATGGAAGTCTTTTCGCTTTCGCCGTCCGCCTGCCAGAACCGAATGTAGTTTGTGAGCTTGTCCGTGTGGCTGTCAAACCGCTGCTCACCCTCTTGGGTGCTCCAGACCCGGATGCCGTTCTTTACGAACCACTCTACCACAAAGGGCGTTTCGTCAGCAATGCGCCCGATGCGGTCAAACATGAACACCAGCAGAATATCGAACTTGCCCTGCTTGGCGTGTTCCTTGATGATCTGAACCTTGTCACGATTCTCCGCGCGAACCTTGTGACCGGACACACCGTCTTCCTGTTCCTCGTGGATGATCGTCCAGCCCATCTGCTCCGCGAAGCGATGACAGGCTTTGCGCTGCATGGGGATGTCTGCCTGACTTTTATCGTTGTAGTCTACCTGCTTGTCGGTAGATACTCTGTATAAGCAATAAACACGATTTTCCATAATTTGATACGTCCTTTCATTTATCCTTGGCGCAAACGAAAGAGCGCATCAATACGCGTTACTATGTAGTTTTCAAGGTACATAAGGGCTACCCCCACTCTTATTATCGCTCCGTTTGGTCGGGAATGCAAGGATGTCGCCGGACTTCGCAGGCACGGCATTGTTGATAAACGAGGACAGCAGAATCTGCTTTACATGAAGGAGAGCCATCGGATTTGGCCGATCTGAAAAGACGGCGGAAATTTCGTAGTCGTCCACAGAAATCGTAGTATGGATTCGCATTTTGTTGAACCTCCTTGGGACAGATTGTCCCGAAGTTACAATAAAGGAGCGCCGCGCTCATTCTCTTGCCCTGCTATAGGACAGCTATACTCGGCGCGACGCTCCCGTCGGGGTGTGAGAGGAATTATCCCCTCATATACCTAGGACAAAAAACAGGGAAAAGGAGACCCTAATTACAAAACTTTTTTCAAATATTCTCTCATTTTCTCCAAACCGCTTAGAACAGACCGCCGCACCGCGCTCTTGTCTACGCCATCAATGCGGGCAACCTCGCAGTAACTCAAGCCGAGGATCACACAAGCATCCACGCGCTGTCCCTGTACTTTCGGCAGAGAGTTGAGAGCGTTCCACAGTGCGTGAAACCGCTCCATACGCTCCAGCAGCTCCTGCGGCGTTGGTTCGGACAGGCAGGCCGAGTACTCGATCCCATCATCGCAATCCAGAGAATACTGTGCCTTGTTGCGGATGACTTTCCGGCGGTAAGCGGCCTCGTAAAGCGTATCAGCTTCCAGTTCTTCCGCTACATCATCGGGAACCTCGATGCATTCATCGTGGGTGTACCACGCAAAATAGTCCTTCAAATTGATCGTTGTCATTTTTGTTTCCTCCGTTCAGATTGTTGTTTGTGGTGATGATCTGAACGGCGGGGGCGGGGATCGACAGCCGAGACAACCGACCTCGGGACAATTTGTCCCAAAGCGGGCATAGAGAAACGCATCCGCACGGTGTGATGCCGTGCAAATGCATGAAATGACATTGCTTCTGATGTACTGGAAAATTTCACCTTTGTAGGTATACTGCCCCTTGCCGAGAGCTACGATTTTTTTGATCGTTCATAGCCGGCAGCAGGCACAGCGGCATCCTCCCATCACCGCTGCACCGACAAATGAAAACAGCGGCTTTGAACGTTCAAAGCCGCCGAATGGTATCTCTATTTGGGCATGACAAAAGATCTGCCCCGCAGCGGTTTTTTTCTTTCCCGCCGCCGGGCAGATGGATCGTGAATGCAAAAAGAGCCGATAACCCTTGCTTACCTGTCAGGGGTTATCGGCTCTGCGTCTATGCGTCTGGCACATTGATAACGGAAATATTCTGTTGCTTCGCGTTGATCAGTGTTTCCTTCTTGCACTTCGGACAGAATAGAGGGAAATTCTCTAACACTGTGTTTGCGCGTATTTTTGTCCGGGTTTTGTTGCCGCAGACGGGGCATAGCACCCAGAACGAAGTGTCACCATTAAATCCAACTTCCATCTTTCATCTGTAGCACAGTATCCGCCTGCTCCGCCACGGCGGGATCATGGGTGACGATAATGACCGTACAGCCATCATCATAGGCAAGGCTGCGGAGAATCTCCACGATATTTTTCGTGTTGGCGGAATCAAGATTGCCAGTCGGCTCGTCGGCGAGGATGATCTTACAGCCCTGCGCCAGTGTTCTTGCGATAGCAACACGCTGCTGCTCACCGCCGGAGAGGTGTGCAGGCAGGCGCTTGTCATAAACAGCGGGCAGCTCCACACGTTCCCGCATCGCCTGAACGATGCCGCGAGCTTCTTTCTTGGGCGTTTTTTTCAAGTCCAGCGGATACTGGATATTTTCGCGAACGGTGAGCAACGGGAACAGATTATAGTTCTGGTAGATTACCGACACCGCGTCACGGCGCATCTTATTCCTGTCCCACTCTTTGGTGGACTTGCCGTCCACGATGATCTCGCCCTCGGTGGGGAGATCCAGGCCTGCCATCAGCGACAGCAGAGTAGTCTTGCCGGAGCCGGACTTGCCGATGATGGCGTAGCACTTGCCGGGTTCAAAGTCATAGGAAACACTGTCCACCGCCTTGACGGTCTGGAACTTGCCTTTATAGCTATAAGAAACATTATTCAGAGAGATACTCATTTTATTTTCCTCCCAAATCGATAATCAATAATCACTTCCGCTTCATCAGTCCACGATTGCGGCACAGAGCGGCGGAGACGAGCAGCGCGGCGAATGCTACCACAGCAAGACTTGCGGCGGTCAGCTTCGGCGCGATGGCGGTCATGTCAGATTCCAGCGCGATCTCGATATTGATCCACTCCATCAGCGCCGCCGCGATGCGTGTCCAGAGCTTCGAGCCGACATAACCGCCCAGTGCAGCACCGGGAACGAGGACACAGAGGATGCTGATAAATGTGTGCGTGAATCTCCCCCACGCGGACGCGCCGAGTGTGCCCATCAGCATCAGTGACCGCTTCTGCTGTACGGGATACAGGAACAAGAACAACAGCATAACGGCAGAAAATCCGACAAGACCAATGTACAGTGCTTTTTCGGAAACTTCCTCGTAGGCATCGAGCGTTGCCATGATCTCGGAATAGCCTTGATCGTAGCAGATGAACAGATCGGGAAGACCAGCTTCTTCCATCAGCGTCTTAAATTCTTCGAGCTTTCCGGTTTCAATCACCAGAGTAGAATAAAGTCCCTTGTCGCGTATCTCAATTTCCGCAGTAACAGAGGATTTTGGAACGAAAATGGTGTTGGGTGTAAATCCATACGCATCATATGTGTTCTGCCATGCATCTTCTTGACGGTACAGGCCGACAATGATGTAGGTTTCCATTTCAGAACTGAAACCCAGTGCTTCGGAGTAGAAAGCGGCGTAGGGGAAGGAGCCTGCTGCCACCATTTCATATAGCTGCTCACCGAGAGTAGGGTCCCGACCGTATGTGCGCAATTCAATAGTATCTCCCACCTGCAAACCGCTTTTGGTCGCAACGGTTTGAGAAATAATACAGACCTTTTCGCTGTTCAAGAGTTCATTTTCGGTAAAATCTCGTCCGTCAACGATTCGCGCCTGCTCTCTGGAAAACGCCGCTTGATATCCAAGCTTATCCACACACAGAACGGGGAAAGCATGGTTGTTGATCTGCATTTTATCTAAAGCTTCCTGCCAGAGTGCACCTTCCTCGGATGCAAGAAAATCATCAACAGAGCTATTTAGCGGGGCGATCGTGGGAAGTTGATAATAAGGAGCATACTCATCTGCAGAAACCCACTTGAGCTTAAAGTTTTCTCCGTTCCAATAACACACTTCGTATTTGTCTGAACGCGCATATTCAATAGGATTGCCAGTTGAATCGAAGCTGATTGGACGCCATGCTGTTATGGAAGCTGGATCACAAAGCGTTAAAACACAGTCAAACTGTTCCAACATTGGCCCGTAATCAGGAAGACGAGTAAATGTAGGATACTGCAAAGTGCCTAACAACGCCTCATAAGAAGTTTGGTAGGTTGTAATTTGAGTGATTCGTTCCTCTCTGCTGTCACAATAATCTTCGCCGTAGACGAGATATGTTTGACCAACCTGCAAGTTCAGTGCGTCAAAAGCGTCTTTGTCGGGAACGGAGATTTGTAGCATGATCCTGTTTCCTACGGGCGGAGCAAAGCCTTTTTCTAATCCAACCACACTTTCCACAGTTCCCAAGCAGAGCAGCGTAGTATTTGTAATGCACTCTTGCGCACCGTAATACATTGAATTTTTTGTTTCTACTGAACCGATTTTTGTCAGAGTGACCGTCAGCATAGCACAACGATAGGGCTGACCAGAGTTATACATACTCATGTTGTATCCTCTATCGTACCGCGAGAAATTATCAATAGTTAGCTCCGGGATATAAGCAGAAGTAAGCCCTGTGGAAGACACTGTCTTGACAATATCCGTTCGATTCGATATGAGCCAATCGATCCAATTCTGCTTTCCCTCAGACAATTTTGAGAGATATTTGTATCCTCTGTCGGTTTTCTCTCTAAAGTATTCGCTGGAAAGCAATCCGATCGTCGTATATCGGTCATCCAGATTTTCACGGGTCAAGTCCGTTGCCGTATACTGTCCCACGCAGGTGACAAGGATCGCAAACGCGAGGGCAACGATGATAATGCCCACCATCGTTTTGATCGGCTGGCGCAGAAGTTGTCTTACAGTTTTCATGTATCTTCCCTCCTTTTGCAGTTATTCATCGTCCTTGATGGTCGAAAGCAGATTCACATTCAAAAAGACGACCAGAGCCGCACTCAATCCGGCAAAATTGATCACCACGAACAACACGAGCTTCCACATCGGTTGCCAGTTTGTATACTCTCCGCCCAGCAGCACACCTGCCAGAATGCACACAAGCTGCTCCAACGCGAACTCCGCGTAGATGTTGCCGTTGGAGCAACCTAATGTCCGCATCAGTGTGATCTCGCGCTTGCGGGAGCGTATCACGAGGAAGCCCACGAGAAAACCTGCCAGAGCAGATGCGATAAACACCAGCAGCGTCACCAGTTCGTTGACACGCATACTGTTTCTGAGGGTCAAGTCCGCCTGCGTCAGCTGGTAATCGTTGATATCCAAGGCTAAATAGAATCCATTCACCTCGTCCCGACCTGCCGCGTTGGGCGACGGCACCGCAAACCACTGGGATGCAAGCGCGCGAAACTCTTCCAAATCGTTGTTGTCACGCAGAACCGCGCTGAGCGATTCGGCATTTGCGTATGTTCCCATACTCCAAAGGATCGCCGTATAGGTCTCCCACGGGCAATAGATCGTGGTCGTATCCTCGCTGTAATACACTCCCCCGATTTCCAGTTCTCCGGAATAAGGCGTCTGGAAATCATAGCGTGCTTCAATCTCGATGGGGAACGCATCACTGGGCAATTCCAATTCCGCAAGCTTCTTTGCCAACGCTTCCGGAACAAGGCATACTGCACGATCTCCGGCGAAAACAGCATCGTCCAGACCGTCGTTCCATTGGATCATGCAGCCGTTTTCCGCCCACAGCGCGCTCTTTGCCCCACGGGAGGTGATTCCCGTCAGAGTGTATTCCTCGCCGTTCCAGAGGATCTTCGTGGAGCCTGTCAGCTGCACATCCTCGACATATTTCGCCAGATCGTCCGGGAATCGGTCGTTCATTTGCTCGGTTCGTCCGATAAACAGAGAGTAGGTGCTTGCGGAAACGGTCAGATGATCCGATTGGTCGCCGGTGAGATTGGTGATCGTGCAGCGGACATCGATGGTTTTATAAATCTCCTCGTACTTGAGCTGTGCGCTCTCGTTGCCCTTATGCAAACCGCAAAGCACCAACGCGATAATCGCGGTGAACAGCAGAAGCACCACCGCTTCCAGCGGTCTTCTCCTTATACGAATTAAGGTGTGTTGTAACATTGGCAGATCTCCTTTACTTTCGCTTCATCAGTCCACGATTGCGGCACAGTGCGGCGGAGACGATCAGTGCGGCGAGTGCTACCACCGCAAGGCTTGCGGCGGTCAGCTTCGGGGCGATGGCGGTCATATCCGATTCAAGAGTAATCTGCACATTGATCCACTCCATCAGAGCCGCCGCGATGCGCGTCCAGAGCTTCGAGCCAACATAGCCGCCCAACGCAGCACCGGGGACGAGGACGCAAAGGATGCTGATAAATGTGTGTTTGAATCTGACCCACGCGGACGCGCCGAGCGCACCCATCAGCATCAGCGCACGCTTCTGCTGCGCCGGATAGAGGAACAAGAACAACAGAACGATCGCCACAAATGCGGCAAGACCGATGTACAGTGCCTTTTGGGACACTTCCTCGTAGGCATCGAGCGTTGCCATAAACTCAGAGTAGCCTTGATCGTAGCAGATGAACAGGTCGGGATAGCCTGCTTCTTCCATCAGATTCTTGAATTCATCCATCTTGCCGTTGTGAAGCACAAGGGTGGAGTATATACCCTTGTCGCGCAACACCATCTCCGCTTCGACGGAAGTCTTGGGCACAAAGATGGTGTTGGGAGTAAATCCGTACTGGTCATAGGTGTTTTGCCATGCGTCCTCCTGACGGTACAAGCCAACAATGGTATATGTTTCCGTGTCAGAACTGAATCCCAGCGCTTCCGAATAAAGGGCGGCACTGGGGAAGTTTGATTCCATCATCATGACTTCTGTCCCCTGTGCTTCGTATGTAGGATCATAGGTGTATGTTCTTAAATTGAAGGCATCTCCCACTTGCAAACCATTCTTTGCCGCTATGGATTGTGCAATTATGCAAACTTTTTTGCCGAGGATGAGTTCTTCCTCTGAAAAGTCTCTGCCTTCTATGATTCTTGCCTGTTCTCTTGAAAATGCAGCTTGATAGTTAAGCTTATCTACACCCAAAACGGGAAATGCATGGTTATTGATTTCCATTTTATCTAGTGTTTCCTGCCATAAAGTTCCTTCTTCGGATGATAGAAATTCCTCAATAGAGCCATTTAATGCGCTGATTGTCGGAGACTGATAATAGGAAATATATTCCTCTGCGGAGAGCCATTTTATCTTTACAGTCTCTCCGTTCCAATAGGATGTTTCGCGCCAATCCTCCGAGATTTCCCATCCGGTAGTATTACCCTGTTCATCTGTAACCGGGCGATACGTCGGAAGAGCAGATGGATCGCAAACCGTTAAAGTGCAATCAAACTGCTCCAGCATGGGTTCAAAATCAAGGATACCCATACTGTTGTAACGCAGTTTTCCAAACAATTCTTCGTATGCATCCCAACAGCTTAAAATGGAATTGGTTGAGCTTTGTCCGCAATAATCCTCACCGTATACAAGGTAACTCTGTCCGACCTGCAAGTGCAGTGCATCAAAATTCTCGCGATTATACACTTTTATGTGCAGAGCGATTGTTTTTCCGATTGGAGACTCGAATCCATGCTCCAAACCGATCACACTTTCTACCGTACCAATGCATAAAAATGTTGTACTGTCAAGAAGTTGTTGACTAACATTTCCGGTTTCCTTTCTCTGAATATTCTCCGTTCCAATTGTTCCAATCTTTTCTAGTTTAACAGTTAACATAGCACAGCGATAGGGATATCCGTTATTGTAGTGACTAATCCTGTTAGTTTTTACATGTTGCGAAAAATTATCAATCTCAAGAGTGGGAATATAAGCGGAAACAAGTCCTGTGTAAGATACGCTTTTGACAATATCCGTGCGGTTCCAGATCAGTCTATCGATCCACTTCTGAATTTCATCGGGTAAATGCGATGAATGTGACCGCCCTCCAGTCTCGAGAGTCTGCCAAAAATATGTATCTGAAAGCAGTCCTATCGTGGTATACCGGTCATCCAAATTTTCGCGGGTTAAATCCGTTGCCGTATACTGTCCCACGCAGGTGACAAGAATCGCAAACGCCAGAGCGACGATAACGACCCCAACCATTGTTTTCAATGGCTGGCGCAGAAGCTGCTTGATGGTTTTCATAGAAAGACCCCCTCGTGGTTTATTTGCTGTGATTATAGCAAGACGAAAAAGTGAATACCAGTATGCCTTCGTAACTAGAACGTTTTCTTCGTGAATAGAACATTTTTGCCCTCTACGACTTTGGGACAACTTGTCCCAAAGCAAAAAACAACGGGCGACACACCGCCGCCCGTCGCAAAAAAGCACTATTCAATTTCCGCCGCAAAGTCGAACCAGCCGTCTTCATAGCCAAAGGTGTACTCCGCGTCCAGCTTATCCAAAACATAGGTCACACTCATTAAACCGAAGCCGTGGCTGAGCGAATCCTGCTTGGATGTTGGGATCTTTCCGTCCACGATCTGCACCGGCTCCGATGTGTTGCGGATGGATATGTACAGACCATCGTTATAGAGAACGCAGCCAAAGATCTCCCGATAGCCGTCGATCCGGCGACAGGCTTCAATGGCATTGTCCAGCAGATTGGTCAGCACCACCACCAGGGAATCCGTGGGGATCGCCACCTCGGACAGGTCATTGACCTGTATCTGCATTTTGATCTCGTTCTCCCGCGCGGTCTGGTACTTCTGATTGAGAATTACATCAATCACCGGATGGTTGGAATTGACGCTGTAAACACAGATGGCGCGGTTCTTTTTCAGCCGCTCAGTATATTCCCGGATAGCCGCAACCTCGTCACGATCCGCCAGATCCCGGATTACTTGTATATGGTGTTCAAATTCGTGGGCACTCTTTCGCTGCATTCGATAGTTCTGCTCCAACGCCGCCATGTTTTCCTGCTGCATTTCCATGTGCTGCCGCAGAAGGAGCATATCTCGCTCCGGCGTTCCATCGTGCAGGGAAGCAGAAAACAAGCGCCGCAAAGCAAGCGTCAACGCAACCGGCAGAGCCTTGCCGCAAGTCATCATCGGATAGTAAGGCAGCCCCCTGATCTTCGCCGCCAGTGCCAGCGCTGCCATATCCGAGAGAACCGGGATCAAAAATACAAAGGTCAACAGGCACATCCCCTTCGAGCTATACTCACCGTGTACCGCCAAAAGGATCAGCGCAGCTGTCAAAAAATACATCAGATAACCGTGAATGCCCTGAACTTCAAACAGGCCATAGATTGTGGTCAAGAACCATGCGGCAATCGCTACACAAAACACGACATCCTTCCGATGCTTGACCTCTAAAAAGGATGACAGGAATGATAGTACAAAGCAGATGTGCAGAGCCGCCCACAGAGCGATCAATAGATAGCGCATCATTTCAAGACCTTCCACAGTAGATATTTTTGCTTCTGCTGGGGATAGTTCTTTGCGCTGACAGCTAATGTAGTGCCATCCACAAGCAGGCATTCCCGGGAACGGAATTTGTAGATGCACCGCATATTGACAAGATAGCTTTTGTGGATACGCAGAAATCCGTGCGTTTCCATTTCCTTCTCCAGACCGGAAAGTGTTGCGCCCAGCGTGTATGCTGTTTCCCCGGCATGGACGCTGACATAGTGATCCATGACCTCAAGGTAGGTGATCTGCTCAAAGGGCAGATCGACCATCAGATCTTTGTCTTGCAGACGCAGAACTCTGCGCCCATCTGCCATGTTCTCCACAGCCTGCAAGATATACCGCTCCAGCACCTCACTCATATCCCGCTTCAGGATATAGCGAAACGCCTGCACTTCATAGCCTGTCGGCGCGTAGTCAACATAGTTGGTCACGAAAAAGAGCAGCGCGTGGCTGTTCACCTGCCGGAGCGTACGAGCGATATCGATGCCGTTGCGATCTTCGCTTTCGAAGTCGATATCAAGAAACGCCATGTTACAATCTGCAAGCAAAGCTTCCGGAATATCCGTCGGGCTGCTAAAGGAGTGGATCGCAGCCGTCATGTTCAGCTTTGCAAAAATGCGCTCGATCTCGTCTTGAAGCTTTTTCAAAAAAAACGGATCATCGTCGCAGAGAACGATTTGGATGTTACTTTGACCAACCGCCGCTCTGAGGATCTCCCATTCCGTAAATGCCATACTGTCACCTTCCACACTGGGTATTTGAAAAAATATTATAGCACAAGCGGTCAATAATACCTAGACGCATTTCGTAACTAGAACGTTTTTTTCGTGAAATGGGGCAAAATCCAGCCAACGAAATAAAATACTACCATCTCAGGAAACTGCGTTTCGTTCCGATGTTCTCACCCGAAATGTAAAATAATATAGGGGTGAGATATAAATGTACCAAGATACAAGACGATTGGATTTTCACGCACTGGGCCGGGAGATCAAGCGCAAGAGGGAGGAAAAAGGCTGGACACAGGAATACCTCGCTCAGCTCGTTGACCGCACTCCCCGGTCTATCATGTACATAGAAAATCGTGGACAGCATCCAAGTCTCAATACCTTTTATCAACTCGTGACACTTCTTGAGATCTCTGTGGATCAATTCTTCTACCCCACAAACGAGAGCAGCGAAAGCGATTGCCGCAAGCACATTGATGTGCTGCTCAACTCAATGGACGAAAAAGAATTGACGGTGATGGCAGCTACGGCTGATGGACTGCGGAGAGCCAGAGAAGCGGTGGAAGTGTAAAATACACGCCCACCGCTTTACGCCTGTTTTTCGGGGTTTGCACTAACGGCAAGCAGGGCAAGTGTGGCCACACTTGCAATTTTTGCATCCCGCGGGGCTACAAAAACGCTTGTTGGGGAGCCTCCCCAAACCCGGCACTTTGGGACAAGTTGTCCCAAAGTCTGTTGTCTGCGTCACCGTCGCTTATCGCTCCTGTTCCTTGTTTTTGCGCTCGTCCGTCAGTCCGAGCAGATGATCGATATTCGCCTTGACCGTCACGACTTCACGCATTTCCTGCTGGGCCGTTCGGTACTCACCATAGAGAGCTTTTTTCCGCGCCGCAAGTTTGCGGCGCTTTTCTTTTAACTCGTCCATCTTGGGGAGCTTTTCGCCGCCCAGTAGTTCATTGATCGCCGCCTTTGCTGCCCGGTAGTCAGCCAGCTCTGTACTATGCTCAGTCAGATACTTCTTGCTGTACCGAGCAGCTTTGTATCTCTCGAACACAGGGCGGAACTTGGCGTATTGCACCACAGCCTCCATCAGCGCGGAGATTTTTGAAAGATCAGTCTCAGTCTGTCGCAGTTCTCCGGACAGAGCATGAAGTCGTTTGGTTGCACCGTCAGCGTGTGCGGCAAGCTGGTCATATTCAGTGAGTTGATGTTCTTGCAAGAACACGAGTGCCGCCGCCATCTGTTTGAGATTATATACCTTGGCCCATCGTTCATAGGCCGGGCCCTTGCCGGAGCGCAAACGCTCCCGTATATCCACAATGAGATTGTCGCGCCTGGGCGCGGTGACAGCCTCGCCGCGGATCTGCAGCATAGACCGTTTCCCGGCAATCACGGCCCGGATGTCCTCAGGATCGTAACCGTCCCCAAGGGTGGATGCCCGGAGCCGCGTTGCCCGTTCCTGCCCAGGAGCGAGGAACGAAATCACACCGCCGCGCCCATGCTTAACCGCATAACCGGATTCCGCCATG
>JAZOBV010000120.1:0-3247 GCA_045596145.1 Candidatus Pelethomonas sp. | reverse complement strand
TAAGACATTTGTCTTCCTAAGACCGCTTGGCCTCCGACTTGGGACACCCCTTAAGATCCCCGTTTGAACTCAAAAAAGCTTTTTCATTTCGTTTTCGGCACACCCGCCCGGAAATGCACTGCGTTTGCCCCGCTCGCCCGCTACTAAGGTTGTAAATGGCGGCTTTCTGCCTTTGCTTCGGTGTGCCGTGCAAGTGCAGCAACCTTCCGGTGCTTTTCAATCAGGCACTCCAAAACAAAGGCATAAACTGCCCTAAAATCACCGCAAGAGCGGGTGAGCGGGGCAAACGATTCGCCATTTCAATAAGCATGTGCCGATAATAGATGCACTAAGGATAGATTGCTCAAGGGGATTCATAAGGGGATATCCCCTTATGTGGCGTTTTGGGTACTTTTTCGCCAAGGAAAAAGTACCGCGCCGCAGGCTGGACACGGTATCGTCAAGATACCACTCCCCTCGCTTTACTGCAAATCAAACAAAAACCAAAACTTTGCTAAAAGGAGGTCATTCATGCTCGGCTACATTGTGTATCACGCCCACAGCACCGGCAAGGCATATTTACGACAGGAACGGCGGTTTGGCGGTACTTTTCTGGTTCTGGACATGGGACAGGGCGCACAAGGTTTTTTCGCCCCCCGCCGCGCCGCGCAGGCGGCAAAGCGTATGCTGGAGCAGGGTGTGCGCCGGGCAGTATTTCCGATAGATTTCCCACATACAGCGGTATTCCTCCGCCACGGCATCACTCCCGTGGATCCCCTGCCCCTGCGCACCGCGCTCTGCCCGCTCTATGTCCGCCGCAAACTGGATACCCTCGGTCTGTCCGGCACGCAGGCGGTGATCGCCGTGGCGGGCGACAGCATGAACACCGAAATGGCGCAAGTCGTACACGAGCTGGCTCTTAACTACCGGTATGTGCTGCTTTCCGTCCGCTCCGGCAGCGAGGAATTTGCAAGAAGAATGAGACGGCAGTACGGAGTGTCCATCCTGCTGGCGCCATCCGTCGACCAGCTTGCGTGCGCCGATGCGCTGGTGCTGTTCTCGCCGCGAAATGATTTGAGCGGTACAAACCGGGTGCTGTGCACCCTGCACCCCGGCGGTGATCCCCGGGGCTGTATTCCCCTGCGGCTGAGCGAAGATCTTCTCTCGTCTGTTGAACCAAACTGCCCGCAGGATCAGCTTGCAGCCGCGCTGCACAGCATGGGCGTTCTTCCGGCGGAAAGGCTTCTTGGTGAAATTGCCTGTTGACAGAACCCGAAAATCTCTATATAATGCAAGCATTGTAAATATAGAATAAGTATATTATTTTGGATTTTTATACCCATCTGCGGCATAGAACTCCAATATACAACCTCGAAAGGATAATGTAACAGCATGAAAAATGAGTACAAAATGAGTGCGGCAGGTCTGGAGGAGCTGAAGAAGGAACTGAACTTCCTCAAGACCACCCGCAGCGACGAAGTCGCTGAAATGATCAAGGTCGCCCGCGGCTTTGGCGATCTGAGCGAGAACAGCGAGTATGATGAAGCAAAGAACGAGCAGGGCAAGCTCTATTCCCGCATCGGCGAGCTGGAGGAGATCATTCTCCACGCTGTTGTCATTGATGAGGACGACCAGCCCCTCGATCAGATCACCATCGGCTCCACCGTTACCATCACCGCCGTAAACACCGGCGCACAGCGCAAGTTCAAGATTGTCGGAAGTCAGGAAGCCAATGCTATGGCAGGTGTCATCAGCGATGCCTCCCCCATCGGCAAGGCTCTCATGGGTGCCAAGGAGGGTCAGATCGTTACGGTCATCGCCCCCGCAGGCGACGTTCAGTACAAGATTGAGAAGATCGAGCGCTAAAACTCGACACGCATACAGAGGAGGAGAGCAGCAATGGCTGAGAATACGCAGAACACCAACGAAGTCCAGCAGGACCTTTCCGAGATCCTGAAGATCCGCAGAGAGAAGCTTCAGAATCTCCAGAATGAGGGCCGCAATCCCTTTGAGGAAACCAAATTTGTCGTCAGTCACCACGCAAAGGAGATCAAGGACAACTTTGACGCTCTGGAGGGCAGCGAGATCACCATCGCGGGCCGTCTGATGAGCAAGCGCGGCATGGGCAAAGTCAGCTTCTGCGATCTGCAGGACCGCAGCGGCCGCATCCAGCTCTACGCCCGCAAGGACGAGATGGATGAAGAGGTCTATGACCGCTTCAAGAAGTACGATATCGGTGATATCGTGGGCATCAAGGGCGATGTTTTCCGCACCCAGCGCGGTGAGATGAGCGTCCGTGCCAGGGAGATCACCCTGCTGTCCAAGTCCCTCCTCCCCCTGCCCGAGAAGTTCCATGGTCTGACCGATAAGGAGACCCGCTATCGTCAGCGCTATGTGGATCTCATTATGAACGAGGACTCCCGCCGTGCCTTTGAGATCCGCAGCAAGTTCGTCAAGTACCTGCGCAACTTCCTTGACAGCCGCGGCTATATGGAGGTTGAGACCCCCGTCCTCAACACCCTGGCCGGCGGCGCAGCCGCCCGTCCCTTCGTCACCCACCACAACACGCTGGACATTGATATGTACATGCGTATCGCCACCGAGCTGCACCTCAAGCGTCTGATCGTCGGCGGCATGGAGCGTGTGTACGAGGTGGGCCGCATCTTCCGCAACGAGGGTATGGACACCAAGCACAATCCCGAATTTACCACCGTTGAGCTGTATCAGGCTTACGCGGATTTCAACGATATGATGGATCTCTTCGAGGATCTGCTCTCCGGTGCCGCCCGGGACATTCTGGGCACCTATGACGTTGAGTGGCAGGGCGAGAATATCTCTCTGGCACCCGGCTTCCGCCGCCTGACCATGGCAGATGCCGTCAAGGAGTACATGGGCATCGACTTTATGGCGATCGACAATGATGCCGACGCTGTCGCCGCCGCAAAGGCTGCCGGCGTGGATATGGACGGTGTGGAGCCCACCTGGGGTCACGCGCTGTTTGAGTGCTACGACCAGAAGGTGGAGGAGAAGATCGTTCAGCCCACCTTCATCACCATGCATCCCGTGGATGTGTCCCCCCTGGCAAAGCGCTCCCCCAAGGACCCCCGCCTCACCGAGCGTTTCGAGCTGTTCATCTGCCGCAGCGAGATGGGCAACGCCTTCTCCGAGCTGAACGACCCCATCGATCAGAAGCTGCGCTTCCAGAAGCAGGTTGAGATGCGCGCCAAGGGCAACGACGAGACCGAGATGATGGACGACGATTTCATCA
>JAZOBV010000119.1:0-99500 GCA_045596145.1 Candidatus Pelethomonas sp. | reverse complement strand
TTGGCTCACAGAACGACATGGCTACGATCCGACTTCAGCGGCGTTTTGGTCACTTTGCCGCCGAGGGCAAAGTGACACGCGCCGGGGCGCGGAATATCCCCATAAAACAACTCTGCAACCCCCTATTTCCTGCTCAGTCCAGACCCTCAGAGTATATTCTTAATATTCGCCTGCTGTGTTTCCGCGAGAAAAAGGATCTGCGTTCTGAGCTGCTCAAGCAAAATATGGAGCTCCACACTGTCCTGCTCCCGGCAGGCAGCGAGGGCTCCCGCGAAAAGCTTCTCCGCCTCATCCAGATCCTGATGCTCCATGATCATATGAAACACAGTCTTCCTCTGATCCCATTTCCCATACAGTTCCAGGATCTGTTTCTCGATCTCAGACCACTCATTCTCCTCCAGAATCTCTACCATACCGTCCACTGCCCCAAGCCACTGCCGTGTATCCCGCTGGACACCCGAGTTGACCCACACGGAGACCACAAGAAGAAACATCAGCAGAAAAGCCGGAATATAAAACGCCTTCATTGCTTCCCCTCCTTTGCGACACAGGTCACCGTTCCGTTCTCATCCACCGTCATCAAAAAAACCTCCTTCGGCGTGGTGAGCTTTCGTTCACTGAGCTGTTTCTCCAGCCAATTTCGGTCGACCCCGGCAGTTTGCAGGTTGTCCTCCAGCAGCCGCCCATCATTGATAAGCAGGACAGGCAGCGTCACCCTGTCCTCCACGCTCATTCCCGCGCTCTGCGGTGTCAGCGGGCTTTCTTTCGTATAAGGCAATACGGAAAGCTGTCCGTTTGTTTCCAGAATAGCATATTTCACCGATTGAAGGTCACTATACCCCTGCGTGCGGAGCTGTTCAAACAATTCATCCACCGTAAGGCGGTTTTTCGCCATACTCTGCTGTATGATCCTTCCATCGCGGACAATGAGCTCCGGTCTGCCGCAGATGACAGCGCGAAATCCGAGTGATTTCAGACTGAAAAAGCTCAGCAACAGGGAAAGACTCAGCAGCGTTATGATCGGGAGAACGCCGTTCACCAGCGGAATGCCGTAATCCTGCATGGGAACAGATGCCAGATCGGAGATGATCAGCGTCAAAACCAGCTCAATGGGCTCCAGATCCCCGATCTGCCGTTTCCCCAGCAGGCGCAGACCGATCACCAGAATGAAATACAATATGATCGTACGAAAAAACGCGGTTATCATCAGCACACTTCCTCTCCGCTCCAGTATCTGCATAATAAGAGAAGGGTATGCAAAAAACTGAGCCACACGCTCATAATTTATGCCAAATAACCGATGGGATGCCGTTCCTATCAGCGCCGAAAATCAAATTCTTTATCATGTTGGAGTGGGTGGAAAAAAATGAAGTCCTATTTTGTGCGTTTCTCCATTCTTTTTTTGTCTGATTGACTTTTTGTCGATTTGATATATAATTACTCTTGTACTAATATGGATATGATACCACGACTATTTTTGGACAAAACTACCACTTTAAAGGAGTGAAACCAATGATCCAATCTCTTAATGCGCTGAGAACCGAATGCGCCGGCAGCGCACGGACGCTGGCTGTCGCCGTGGCACAGGATACGGAAGTCCTGCTGGCTGTCGAAGCCGCCAGAAAGCTTGGCCTTGCCAAGGCGATCCTGGTCGGTATTGAATCGGAGATCGCGGCTCTTGCCGCGCAGCATGATGTTCCCCTGCAGGAATATAAGATCATCAATGTGGAGGACAAGACCGAGGCCTGCCGCACTGCCGTCAAGCTGGTGCGCGACGGTGAGGCCGATGTTCTGATGAAGGGTCTGGTGGACACCTCTGTGATCCTCAAGGCCGTTCTGGACAAGGAGATCGGTCTGCGCGAGGCTCCCGTTCTGTCCCATGTGGCAGTATTTGAGGTTCCCGGCATGGACCGTCTGCTGTACGTCACCGACGCCGCCATGAACATCGCTCCCGATGTGGAGGCAAAGAAGCACATTATCGGCAACGCCGTCAAGGTCGCCCACGCGCTGGGCAACGAGCGTCCCATCGTTACCGCCCTGTGCGCTGTGGAGAAGGTCAATCCCAAAATGCAGGCAACACTGGACGCCGCGGAGCTTGCCGAGGCAAATATTCCCGGCTGCCGCGTGATGGGTCCCCTGGCTCTGGATAACGCGGTGAGCGTGGAAGCTGCCAAGCATAAGGGCATCACCGATCCCGATGCAGGCAAGAGCGATATTCTGCTGGTTCCCGCCATCGAGACCGGCAACGCGCTGTACAAGTCCCTGGTGTTCCTTGCCAAGGCGCGCAACGCCGGTATGATCGTAGGTGCCAAGGCTCCTATCGTCCTCACCTCCCGTGCCGACAGCGATGATGCCAAGCTCAACTCCATCGCTCTGGCTCTGTACGTTGCCGCCAACAAGAAGGATTGATCCACTTTTCTGAGGAAAGGAAAAATACAAGAATGAAGAATTACAAGGTTCTGGCGATGAACTTCGGTTCCACCTCCACCAAGGTCGCTGTCTACGAAGGCGATGAGCGCACACTGTCCAAGACCGTGCAGCACAACGCCGGCGATATGGACGGCGTGGTCACCATGGAGCAGAACGCCGCCTTCCGCAAGCCCTTTATCATTGAGGCTCTGCGCGAGGAGGGCATCGAGCTGACCGAGTTTGACGCTATCATCGGCCGCGGCGGTCTGGTTCGTCCCATCCCCGGCGGTACATATCTGGTCAACGAGAAGATGGTTGCCGATCTGAGCGCCTGCACCTACGGCAAGCACGCCTCCAATCTGGGCGGTATCCTCGCCTACGAGCTGGCGAGCAGCATCGGCAAGCCCGCCTATATCGTCGATCCCGTCGTCGTTGACGAGATGCAGGATGTTGCCCGCCTGTCCGGTCACCCCGACTATCCCCGCAGACCCATTTTCCACGCCCTCAACCAGAAGGCGGTCGCCAAGCGCTACGCCGCTGAGAAGGGCGTTCCCTACGACAGTCTGAACGTCATCGTCTGTCACATGGGTGGCGGTGTCAGCGTCGGTGCCCATGAGAAGGGCCGCATTATCGACGTCAATAACGGTCTGGAGGGCGATGGCCCTTACAGCACTGAGCGCTCCGGCGGTCTCACCGTGTTCGATGTTCTGCGCCTTGCAAACAGCGGCAAGTACGGCACCACTTTTGATGAGCTGCGTCAGCATCTGAACTTTGACTGCGGTCTGAAGGGCTACACCGGCACCAACAGCGGCATCGAGATCAGTGAGCGCGTCAAGAACGGGGACAAGCAGGCCGAGCTGGCTTACCGCGGCTTCGCCTATCAGGTCGCCAAGGAGATCGGCGCCGCTTCCGCTGTCCTCAAGGGCAAGGTGGACACCATCATTCTGACCGGCGGCTTCGCCTTTGACAAGGAGCTGATGGGCTGGATCAGCGAGTATGTTTCCTTTATCGCTCCCGTGACCGTCTATCCCGGCGAGGATGAGATGCAGGCTCTGGCTCAGGGCGGTATCCGCGTTCTGAAGGGCGAGGAAGAGGCCAAGGTCTACTAATGAAGCGCATTCAGATCATCACCGGTCATTACGGAAGCGGAAAGACGGAGTTTGCCGTCAACTGGGCGATCTCTCTGGCACGGCAGGGCGTGGAAAACGTCACCCTTGCGGATCTGGATATCGTAAACCCCTACTTCCGCTCCTATGAGCAGACCGAAACCATGCAGAAGGAAGGCGTGAATACCATCGTCACCTCCTGTGGTGGCGTGGCGGACATCCCCGCTGTCAATCCTGCGGTGCTGTCCATTTTCCAGAACAAGGAGCTTCACGGCGTTCTGGATATCGGCGGCGACCCCATCGGTGCCCGCGTGCTGGCACGCTTCAAGCCCCAGCTTGAGAAGCTGGACTTTGATCTTCTGTTTGTGCTCAACGCAAACCGCCCCGAAACCGCCACCGTTGACACCGCGCTCACCTATCTTGAGGGCATTGAAAAAGAATGCCTGCAAAAGGTGACCGGCATCGTCAACAATACACATCTCTGCACTCTGACTACTCCCGAAGAAGTCCTCAAGGGTGCCGGGCTGGCCCGTGCCCTGTCAGAAAAAACAGGGCTGCCTATCGTATGCCATGCGGCTCACAAGAGATTTGCCCCTGCTCTGCAGGAGCAGCTCTCCGAGCCGGTATTCCCGATGGATATATACATGAAGAAACCGTGGGAAATCACAAATTGTGAGGAGGATAATGATTCATGGCAGGAAAAGTAACGTTCCGTCAGGACAGATGCAAGGGCTGCGAGCTTTGCGCTCTGGTCTGTCCCAAGCACATCATCGTAATGGATGAGGCGACCACCAATCGCAAGGGCTATCATCCCGCAACGGTGCGCGAGGAAGACATGGAGAAGTGTGTCGCCTGCGCAAGCTGCGCTAAGATCTGCCCCGATTCCATCATCACTGTGGAGAAACTGTAAGGAGGAGCTATGGCAAAGGAACTTTGGAAAGGCAACGAAGCAGTTGCCGAAGCTGCCATTCGTGCAGGCTGTAAGTATTTCTTTGGTTACCCCATCACCCCGCAGAACGAGATCCCCGAATATCTGTCCCTGCATCTGCCCAAGATCGGCGGCTGCTTCCTGCAGGCAGAGTCCGAGGTCGCTGCGATCAACATGATCTACGGCGCCGCCGGCTGCGGCGTTCGCGTCATGACCTCTTCCTCCCCTCCGGGAATCTCCCTGAAGCAGGAGGGTATCACCTACATGTGCGGCGCTGAGCTGCCTGCCGTTATCGTCAACATGATGCGCGGCGGCCCCGGTCTGGGTACCATTCAGCCTGCTCAGGGTGACTACTATCAGGCTACCCGCGGCGGCGGTAACGGTGACTATCGTCATCTGGTTTACGCTCCCGCTACCATTCAGGAGGCTGCCGACCTGGTTCAGGAAGCTTTCGATGTGGCCGAAGTCTATCGCAACCCCGTCATGATCGCTGCCGATGGTATGATCGGTCAGATGATGGAGGCTGTTGAGTGGCGCGAGCCTCCCAAGCGTGAGCTGCCCGAGAAGACCTGGGCTACCACCTGCACCAAGGGTGAGCGTGAGCCCAACGTCATCAACTCTCTGTACATCGATCCCAACCTCTGCGCCGAGCACAACGAGCGCCTGGCCAAGAAGTACAAGGCCATCGAGGAGAACGAGGTCCGCTGGGAGGAGTTCAACACCGAGAACGCAGAGATCATCTTCGTCGCTTACGGTACTCCTTCTCGTATTACCCGCGCCGCCATCAAGATGCTGGAGCAGGAAGGCATCAAGGCCGGCCTGATCCGTCCCATCACCCTGTGGCCCTTCCCCATGAAGGCTCTGAAGGAAGCCGCCATGCAGGACAGCGTCAAGGCCGTTGTGGACTTTGAGCTGAGCATGGGTCAGATGATCGACGACGTGAAAATCGCGCTGGAGGGCTGCCGCCCCGTGACCTTCGTTGGTAAGGCCGGCGGCGTTGTTCCCACTCCGGCAGAGGTTGCTGCCGCAGCTAAGGCAGCCATTGGGAGGTAATAGATATGGCAATTGTTTATCAGAAGTCCAAGGGTCTGACCGACGCTGAACTGCACTATTGCCCTGGCTGCACCCACGGTATCGTCCACAAGCTGGTCGCTGAGACCCTTGAGGAGATGGGTGTTCTGGGCAATACCATCGGTGTTGCTCCTGTCGGCTGCTCCGTCTTTGCTTACAACTACTTCAACTGCGACATGCACGAGGCTGCCCACGGCCGCGCTCCCGCTGTCGCTACCGGTATCAAGCGCGTCAGCGCTCCCGGCACCATCGTCTTCACCTATCAGGGTGACGGTGACCTTGCCGCTATCGGTACCGCTGAGATCATTCACGCCGCTATGCGCGGTGAGAAGTTCACCACCATCTTCATCAACAACGCCATTTACGGTATGACCGGTGGTCAGATGGCTCCCACCACTCTGGTTGGTCAGAAGGCTACCACCGCACCTCTGGGTCGTCAGCAGGATCACGCCGGCGCTCCCATCCGTATGGCTGAGATCATCTCCACTCTGGACGGCTGCGCTTACGCTACCCGCGTCGCCGCTGACACCGTTCCCCACATCAACAACGTGAAGAAGGCCATCCAGAAGGCATTCCGCCTCCAGCAGGAGGGCAAGGGTTTCACCTTCGTTGAGGTTCTGGGCTGCTGCCCCACCAACTGGGGTAAGACTCCCGCTCAGTCCCTGGAGTGGCTGCAGGAGAACATGATCCCCTACTATCCCCTTGGCGTGTATAAGGATATCGAGGAGGGTGAGAAGTAATGACCAATGAAATTATGATCGCTGGTTTCGGTGGCCAGGGTGTTATGGCTATCGGTAAGACGCTGGCTGAGGCCGGTATGAAGGAGAACAAGGACGTTTCCTGGCTGCCTTCCTACGGTCCCGAGATGCGCGGCGGTACCGCTAACTGCTGCGTCGTTCTGACTGATGACGCTATCGTTTCCCCCATCGTTCTGGAGCCCACCGAGCTGATCGCTATGAACCTGCCCTCTCTCATCAAGTTTGAGCCCACCGTCAAGGCAGGCGGCACCATCTTTGTCAACAGTTCCATCATTGCCGAGAAGGTCACCCGTACCGATGTGCGCGCTATCTATGTTCCCTGCCTTGAGATCGCTCAGGAGCTGGGCAACATGAAGGTCGCCAACATGGTCATGCTGGGTGCTTACATTCAGGCTATGGGCAACCTGAGCGTTGAGACCATCAAGGAGATGCTCGTTCACATGTTCACCGGTCCCAAGGCCAAGCTGGTCGACCTGAACATTGAGGCTCTGGCTCGCGGCGCTGCCTGCGTTAAGTAAGCGCACAAGCAGGCTGTCGAAAGGAGATATAAAAATGCTTCCTGAGATCAAGATCACCAAAACCGAAAATCCCAAGGCCAAGTTTACCGACGAAAGTACTCTGGGCTTTGGCAAGGTCTTCACCGACCATATGTTCATCATCGAGTACACTGAGGGCAAGGGCTGGCACGATGCCCGCATCGAGCCCTACCACAACTTCAGCATCGACCCTGCCGCCACTGTTCTGCACTACGGTCAGGAGATCTTCGAGGGTCTGAAGGCTTACCGCCGCGATGACGGTCACATTCAGCTCTTCCGCCCCGAAGAGAACGCACAGCGCATGAACAACAGCGCCGAGCGTGTCTGCATGCCCACTCTGGATGTTGATTACCAGGTCAAGGCAATGAAGATGCTGGTCGAGCTGGAGAAGGATTGGGTTCCCCACAAGTCCGGCACCTCCCTGTATCTGCGCCCCACCATGATCGGTCTGGGCAACGCTCTGGGCGTGCATCCCGCTAAGCACTACTACTACTACATCATCTGCGCAGCCTCCGGTTCCTACTATAAGAACGGCATGGCTCCCGTGCGTATCCGCATCGAGGATTATTATGTCCGCGCTGTCCGCGGTGGTATCGGCGCTGCAAAGACCGGTGGTAACTACGCAGCTTCCCTGCTGGCAGGTGAGCTGGCCGCCAAGGACGGTTTCGATCAGGTCCTGTGGTTGGATGGCCGCGAGAACAAGTATGTTCAGGAAGTCGGCGCAATGAACATGTTCTTTGTGATGGACGGCAAGCTCTTTACCGCTCCCATTGAGGACTGCATTCTGCCCGGCATCACCCGCAAGAGCATCATGCAGCTGGCTGAGGACAAGGGTCTTGAGGTCGTCGTTCGCCCCATCGAGGTCGCAGAGCTGTTTGAGGCCTATGAGCAGGGCCGTCTGACCGAGGCTTTCGGTACCGGCACAGCCGCTGTTGTCTCCCCTGTTGGTGAGATGGTCTACTCCGGCAAGAGCATGAAGCTCAACGGCGGTAAGATCGGTCCCATTGCGCAGGATATGTACGACACTCTTGTTGGTATCCAGCGCGGTGAGCGCGAGGATCCCCATAACTGGATCACTCCCGTCTGCTAATTGCATACAGATTTACGGCGGTGCCACCCGGCACCGCCGTTTTCTTTGCTTGAAAGAAGTTTACAAGGTAGACATAAAAACTATTTACGAATGGCAAATTATGTGCTATGCTTTAGCTAGAAAAAGTCCGCGGAGAAGCGATCGAACAAGGAGGAGAATACTATGAAGAACACAAACACCTGCCCGAAATGCGGCGGCACAGACATCATCCGTGTGGAGGGTAGCTCCGGAGCTCACGGCAGCGGCAACAATATTCAGGTGGGATGGAGTATCTTCTCCGCGGTCCTGGTGCACCGCTATGTCTGCTGCGACTGCGGCTTCAGCGAGGAATGGATCGACAAAGAGGATCTTCCGATCCTCAAGGAAAAATTTAAAAACTAGGCAAAATTCAAGGTCTGCTGCAAAAATTGCAACAGACCTTTGATTTGATATAACGCGTCAAGAACGCTCCAAGGCAGCATTCCGCTCCTCCCGCTTGAGCATAGGCCAAACAGTCAGCATCATCGTGGCAAAGCAGGAAACGCCGCCCAGCAGGTTGGAGATCGGTTCGGCAAGGAACACACCGTCCACACCCAGACCCGCCACCTTGGGCAGGATCAGCGTCAGCGGGAAAACAATAACAGCCTTACGCAGCAAGGAGAAAAAGATCGCCTGACGGGATTTGCCCAGCGCCACAAAGGTGGACTGTCCCGCAAACTGGAAGGACATCAGGAAAAATCCGAAGAAATATATCTGCATAGAGCGGACACCCAGCTCAATAAGCTGCGCATCACTGCTGAACAGAGACAGAAGCTCTCTTGGGTGAGTCAGAACAAGGAACCAGCAAACCGTAGTGAAGACCATGCCGGAGATTGACATAAACGCGATTCCGGAACGCACACGCTTATATTCCCGTGCCCCGTAATTGAAGCCGATGACCGGCTGCGCTCCGTGGGTCAGACCGGTGACGGGCAATCCGAACAGCTCACGGACGGAATTGATAATGGTCATCACGCCGATGTACATATCCCCGCCGTAGATCTTCAGCGTTGCGTTGCAGGTCACCTGCACCAGACAGTTTGTGCCCGCCATAATGAAGCCGGGAACGCCCAGCGTAACGATCTCCCGCAAAAGCTTTCCGTCCGGCTTCAGATATTCCCGTTTGATGGTGAGGATCGCCTTTTTTCCGGTAAGGAACCGCAGCACCCACAAGCAGGAAATGACCTGAGCGATAACAGTGGCAATAGCAGCACCGCGCACACCAAGCTCCAGCGCAAAAATGAAGATCGGATCAAGGACCGCGTTCAGCACCGCACCGAGCAGAATCGTCATCATTCCGGTGCGGGCGAACCCCTGCGCATTGATAAAGCCGTTCATACCGGTTGTGATCATGGAGAAAACGGTACCGGCAAGATAAATGGTGAGATACGCGTCAGCGTAGGCGTAGGTGTCATCGCTGGCGCCGAAGAGGTATAACACCGGACGGCGGAAGATGTAGCCTGCCGCCATCAAAACCAGCGCAGTCACGACCAGCATGGTGAAGGTCGTGTTCAGAATGCGCTCTGCCCGCTCATGCTTGCCCGCTCCCCGGGCGATAGAGCACAGGGGCGTGCCGCCTGACGCGAACAAATTACAAAACGCGGTGATCAGTGCCACAATAGGGAATATCAGTCCAACACCGGTCAGCGCAAGCCCTGAAGCTCCCGGCAGATGCCCCAGATAGATGCGGTCCACCACATTGTAGAGCACCTGCACTGCCTGCGCTATGGTAAGCGGGATCGCCTGATTGAGAATGTTGACCCACATTCTTCCCTGTGAAAAATCGTTTCTTATCTTTGCTGAGTCCATGAATGATACGCTTCCTTCTCTTGAATTGATTTAGTATAATTATAGCCCCTTTTGAACGATATTTCAATCATATCGGCAACAAAATGGGTCTGGACAAGCTGTAATGCGATATGCTACAATTAAGTAAAGTATATCGATCAGGAGGCGCATCGTGAGATTTATTGCAGCAAGCTGCCTGCGCGAGGGAATGCGGCTGGCACGGCCACTTTATCGAAATATTGACACAATGCTCTCCGCAGGCATTGTTTTGAACGAGCGGTATATCGCAAGCATCCGCCGCTGCGGTTTTTCCGGCGTATATATTGATGATGATCTCTCGGCAGACCTTGAGATCGACACAATGATCAGCGACGAGCTGCGCACGGAAACAACGAAGAGCCTTAAAAAGATCATTGATACCGCTGCCACGGGAACCTCCCTATCCAAGCCGCCGGACATCAGCAAAAGTGTTGAGAGCATCGTGGATGAGCTTTTCAGCAACCGTGATGTCATGGTCAATATGCTGGATCTCTCCAGCTATGACAATTATACCTGCTCCCATTCGCTGAATGTTGCGGTTTTATCCATCGTTCTGGCAATGGGAATGGGATTTCCCCGTTCAGAAACGGTGGGCATAGGCGCAGGCGCGATCCTGCATGACATCGGAAAGGTCTTTGTCAACCGCAGTATCCTGCAAAAAAACGGTCCGCTGACTGACGAGGAATTTGCGATCATTAAAAAGCACCCCAAGGACGGCTATGACTACATATCCAAGCGGTATCATATTCCGCTTCGCCACTGCGACACCATTCTGGACCATCACGAGAAATTTAATGGAAGCGGATATCCTAACGGCAAAAAAGGTACCGATATTTCCCTGTTTGGACGAATTTGCGCCGTTGCGGATGTTTACGACGCACTGGCTTCCAAGCGCCCTTACCGAGATGCCATCGCCCCCTGTGAATGCGTGGAGTACATTATGGGCGGCGCGGATACACTCTTCGATCCAAAGGTCGTGGATATCTTCAGTCAGCGTATCGCGCCCTATCCCGTTGGAACTTCTGTAAAGCTGAGCAACGGCTGGGTCGGTCTGGTGGTGGAAAACTATATCTCCTACAGTCTGCGTCCCAAGCTGCGGATCTATGAGCAGGATGGTCAGCGTGTGACTCCCTTTGAGATATCACTGAAGGACGACTTCTCCTATCTGAGCGTAACGATCATCGGCGCGGCATAAAGAAACCAACAACGGACTGCCGCAAAGCAATAAGCTGCCCCCGTAAGAAACAGTTTTTTCACTGTCTCTTATGGGGGCAGCTTTTTTCAAGTGCAGCAGTCTCTTTTGTCAAAAAGCTTACCGTTCCCTGCCTATGAAGAACAGAGCGACGGTACCGGGTCCGGTGTGTGCGCCGATCACTGTGCCGATATCGGTAATGAGCTGAACCGTGATACCGTGCCGCTCGCGCAGCAAACCCGCCAGATACTCCGCGTCCGCAAGGCAGTCGCTATGAGAAATAAAAACGATTCCATCGGCGGGAGTGGAAGCAAGCTCACTGTATTTGTCCGCAAGAGCGGCAAGCGCCTTTTTCCTGCCGCGGATCTTACTGATGTTGATCAGGCTTCCGCTGTTGTCCACATGAAGCACCGGCTTGATGCCCAGCGCGTTGCCGAGGAAAGCGACTGTGGGACTGACACGCCCTCCGCGCTTGAGATATTCCAAATCATCTACTGTGAACCAGTGGCTGATGCGAAGTTTCATTTCCACGATGTAAGCGGCAGTCTCCTCCAGCGTTGCGCCCTGCTGCTTCTTTTCTCTGGCAAGATACACCAGCAGCCCCTGTCCCGCAGAGGCAGAGAGAGAGTCGATGGTAATGATCCTGCGCTCGGGATACTGGGCAGCAAGCTGCCGGGCGGCGATGGCAGCAGAGTTAAATGTCGTGCTGAGAGCGGAGGAAAATCCGAGATACAGGATATCCATCCCCTGCTGCAGCAGCGGCTCAAAGGCATCGAGAAAACTACCGATATTGATCGCGGCGGTCTTCGCAATGCCGCCCGCGCGCATCCGGTCATAAAACGCCCGAACCGTCATATCCTCGCTGGAATACTCCCGGTCTTCATCCTCAAAACGAAAAGTAAGACTGCTGGAGCGAACGCCCCAATCGGCAAGGAGTGCCGAGGCAATATCGCAGCCGGAGTCGGTATAAATCACAAAATCAGCCATATCAGAACCTCCGTTTTATCGCTGTGGAAATGTTTTTTATTTATGCAATACATTGTAGCACATATTATGTTGTTAATCAAGAGGTAATAGAGTATTTAAAATCCTGTCGAAGAAAATGTAAAGTTAGCTTGACACAAAAAGTAAAGCGTGCTATACTTTCCATTGAAGGAGGGGATGACTTGCAGACACGCATCGAGGAATTTCGCCGTCAGAAAAGGCTGACACAGAGTGATTTGGCAGATGCGCTGGGTGTTACCCGGCAGACGATCATCTCTCTGGAGAACGGAAAATACAAGGCTTCGCTGGTTCTGGCGCATAAGATCGCACAATACTTCGGCGTGACGATCGAGGACATTTTCATATTTGATTTAGAGGAGGAAAATCTGTGATAAAAACGATTTGCAGCTCTTTCGGCACTGCGGATATACATACGGACGAAGGCTACCGCAGGGTGCTGCGCCGCAGGCAGCAGCTTTTTTGGGGGCTGCTGGTCATAGGCGCTGTGACCTGTGCTGTGGCGGCAATGGCGGAGTTTTTGGACTGGAATGTGGCGCTGAGCTCCCGCAGTCTGGGATTTTACACCGGTGCCGGCACAGGGTTGATGTTTGGCGCAGGCGTTTTTCTGATCCGGCTGCGCAGAACGCTGCGTGACCCGAAGCGGCTTCGCAAAGCCCGCATCGCCGCCACCGACGAACGCACTCTGGATATCAGCCGCAGGGCGCTTGCCGCAGCGGGATATATCCTGCTTTTGGCGGTATATCTGGTGGGACTCATCGGCGGGCTGTTCTATCCCGAAATGCTGATGGCGCTGGCACTTCTGGCAATGGTATTTCTGCTGGCGTACATTGTCAGCTATCTGATTTATAACCGGATCATGTAAGGAGGAAACCATGAACGAGATTTTGAAGGTACAGGGTCTGAGAAAGACCTTCCAGCTTTCCAGCAAGCAGCAGAAGCTGGAAAAAACAAAGGAAAAGGTTCGCGTGGCGGTGGATGATCTGAGCTTTACCGCCTACCGGGGCGAGATTTTCGGTCTTCTGGGTCCCAACGGCGCAGGCAAGACGACCACCCTGCGCATGTTGGCCACTCTGATCCGTCCGGACAGCGGCGACGCTGTGCTGAATGGCGCCAGCGTCGTAAAGGAGCCGGATAAGGTGCGCTCCTCCATCGGTTTTCTGACCAGTGAGCTGAAGCTGGAGGAGTTTTTCACGCCGAACTACCTCTTTGACTTCTTTTCTGATCTGCACAAAGTCCCCGCGCAGGTTCGTGACGCGAGAAAAAAGGAGCTGTTTCAAAAGTTCGGCATCGACCAGTTTGCCGAGGTGAAGGTTGCGAACCTCTCCACCGGCATGAAGCAGAAGGCTTCTTTGGTGATATCCATTGTCCACGATCCGGATGTCATCATTTTCGACGAACCCACCAACGGTCTGGATGTTCTGACGGCAAAGGTCGTTACCGACTTCCTGCAGGAGCTGAAGGCACAGGGAAAGACGATCATCGTTTCTACCCATATCTTCAGTCTGATTGAAAAGCTGTGCGACCGCGTAGGCGTTATCATCAACGGAAAGATGGTCCTCTGCGACACGCTGGAGAATGTGACCAATGGCAAGAGCATGGAGGATCGCTTCTTTGAAATTTATAAGGAAACGGTAGGTGCCGAGGCATGAAAAGCAGTATTTTGACGATCTTCAAAAAAGAACTGTCACGTTTCTTTGGCGACCGCCGTCTGATGGTCAGCATCTTGATGCCCGGCTTTCTGATCTATATTATGTACAGCTTTATGGGCGAAGCCATGGGCGATATGTACTCGGTGGACGAGGATTACGTCCCCGCCGCCTATGTGGTGAACCTGCCGGAGAGCGTTTCCGCGCTGGCGGAGGCCGCCGGCATGGAGCTGTTTACGATCGCAGACAGTCAGCTTGATGACCTGAAAGAGCAGGTTGCGGCACAAAACAAGGATCTTGTGGCGGTATTCCCGTCAGACTTCGACGCGGCTGTCTGGAGCTACGACACCGCATCTGGTACGCCCGCACCGCAGGTTGAGCTGTATTACAACTCCGCGTCCACCTCCTCCCAGACGGCTTACAGCACAATGGCCGCCATCCTTGATGCCTACGAATCCCAGATGGCGAACAAGTTTGATATCAATTCGGGCGCAGGCGGGTATGACCTTGCCACGGATGAGGATATGGCTGGAATGCTGTTTGCCTCCCTGCTGCCCATGCTGCTGATGATGTTCCTTTACTCCGGCTGCTCCTCTGTCGCCCCGGAATCTATCGCCGGTGAGAAGGAGCGCGGCACCATCGCCACCATGCTGATCACTCCCACCCGCCGCAGCCATATCGCCATCGGCAAGATCCTTGCGCTGTCGGTAATTGCGCTGCTGTCGGGACTTTCCAGCGCGGTGGGAACGATCCTGTCCCTGCCCAAGCTCATGGGCGGCGTGATGGACGAAATGAACACAAATATCTACGGCATGAAGGAATATCTGCTGCTGGCGGCGGTGATCCTTTCCACGGTGCTGCTGCTGGTTACGGTCATTTCCCTTTTGTCTGCTTACGCCAGAACCATCAAGGAGGCTCAGACCTACGGAACCCCTGTGATGCTGTTGGTCACGCTGACCGGCGCATCCGCCATGTTTGGCGGCGGAGCAAGCAGGGAGCTGCTGCACTACTGCATCCCGATCTACAACTCGGTCCAGTGCATGACGGGTATTTTCTCGTTTGACCTGATGAGCTCCGGTGTTGCGGTAACGGTTGCAGTCAACGGTGTACTGACGATCCTTGGCATCATTGTTCTCGCAAAGATGTTTAACAGCGAGAAGATCATTTTTTCCAGATAATGTCATCTTCAAAAATGCCGTTACTTTTGCTCTGCAATGCGCCGCAAAAGTGCAGGCTGCGCCTGTCGCACGCCTTGCGATACAAGGCTTAGCGAGGCATTCGATTTCATTTGAGGAGGGCTTTGCCCCCTCAAGCTCACCCAAGCAACGGGAAAGTTCATCCTGAAAGATGGTAGTTTTTTGACGGACTGAGGGCGTGTTGTCCATGTGGACAACACGCCCTTTTCGCGTCTGCCTGATCCAACTTCGATTTTCTTCTTGACTTTTCATCAAATTAGACTATAATCTAATTCAATATCAATAGAACAAAGGAGGCTGCTATGGAAACAATCATCGAAGTACGCGACTTGCACCGGGAGTACACGACCTACAAGGGCGCTCTGCGCAAGAAAAAGGAGATCGTTGAAGCAGTGCGCGGCATCAGCTTCACGGTGGCGAGGGGTGAGATCTTTGGTCTGCTGGGTCAAAATGGTGCCGGAAAAACAACCACCATCAAAATGCTGACCACGCTGCTGGCACCTACCTCCGGCACCTGCAGGGTATTCGGTTATGATACCTTTGGACAGGAGAAGCAGGTCAGAAAACGCATTAATTTTATTTTTGGCGGCGAGATGGGCGTGTACCGCCGCCTGTCCGGAAGGGACAATCTCCGCTACTTCGCCAATCTCTACTTACTGGACACCGCCACCCGCGAGCGCCGCATCAATGAAATTCTGGAGCTGGTGGAGCTGACAGATGCCGCTGACCGTCTGGCGGAAACCTACTCCAAGGGCATGACCCAACGGCTTCAGATCGCGCGGGGACTCATCAACGATCCCGAAATTCTTTTCATGGACGAACCGACTGTAGGACTCGACCCGCTGGGTGCCCGGATGCTGCGGGATATTATCCGGAAGCTTCGGGACGATGGCAAAACCGTTCTCCTTACCACCCATTATCTGCCGGAAGCAGAGGAATTGTGCGACCGCATGGTGATCCTTGACCACGGCGAGATCGTGGCACGGGGCACCCCTGCTGAGATCAAAGGAGATGCCGCTACACTGGAGGATGCCTACGTCGCGCTGATGAAGGGGGCGGCTGTATGACACGCTCCGTCCTCCTCAGCACGATGATGCTCCAGATGAAGCAGTCCTTCGTGCGCCCCATGTTCAGGTTCTGTTTGATTGCCAACCCGATCTTGAACACCATTCTGCTCTATGAGATGTTTCGCCATTCCGGACAGGAGAACTTCGCATCCTACGTCATCCTCGGCTCCGGACTGATGGTGATCTGGGGCTGCATCTGCTTCTCCTCTGCCGGTGATATTGAGCGGGAGCGCTACAGCGGCACACTGACGCTGATCTTCGCCGCCCCCGCACCCTTTCCGTCCATCATTCTGGGCAAAATTCTCGGCAATACGGTTTTGTCCCTCGTGTCTCTCGTTCTCTCCATGATGACGGCACTGGTTGTCTACCGGGCACCGATGACACTGGTAAGCCCCTTCTACTTTTTCATCGCTCTTGTTGGGATGGTGGCGAGCTTTGTGGTGATCTCGTCAGTCATCGCGTGCCTGCTCACCCTGTCAAGAAGGACCTCCCTCTACATGAACTGCATTGAGATCCCCTTTATCCTTCTCTGCGGCATGGCATTTCCCGTGGAAATCCTTCCCGCGTGGCTGCAAAGCATCAGCCGGTGCCTTGCTCCCACATGGGCAGTGGAGCTTTTGCGGATGGCAGTACAGGGCGTTGCGGACTCCGCCGCGTTCTGGCGCGGATTTCTCGTTCTGGTCATACTGTCCGCTGTCCTTGCGGTGCTCTCCGCGTGGCTCTACCGTGTGATCGACCGCGCGGTAAGGATCAAGGCAAGTCTGGAGGTGTGCTGATATGATCCGTCGTTTTCTTTCTCAGGCGTGGCTTTACCAGAAGGCACGCACCGCCGCGTTCAACTGGCAGGAGTTCCTGCTGTTTGATACCGGCTACCCCATCATCACCCTCGTTTTCTACTGTCTGCTGGCGGCGTACAGCTTCCGGACCACCGACCTCACCCACTGGGTCATCGGCAATTCATTTCTGATGTGCGTCAATACGTGCATCTTCGGTCTGGGCAGTCTGTTCCGCTCCGAGCGGTACAGCGGACGGCTCAGAAGCATCATCGCCGCGCCCTGCGATCTTCTGTCCGTGGTGCTGTCCTTTGGATTGATCCCGTCGGTTCTGGCTATGGCAAGCGTGGTGCTTGGCTTTACGGTGGGTGGTCTGGTATTCGGCATTGACTTTTCCAATGTAAATCTGCTTCTCGTGATACTGACCATCTTCTGCGCCATGATCGCGGCATCCTGCTTTGGTCTGCTGCTTTCCGTGTTCGGTCTGGTGAGCGACAGTATGCACCTCATTCTGAACATGATGAATTACATTCTGATGATCTTCACCGGAGCGCAGTTTCCGGTGTCTCAGCTTCCGCTGATTGGACAGGTCATCTCCCGGCTTCTCCCGCTGACACGGTCTATCGAGGCGGTAAACCTGCTGTTTGACGGAGACAGCAGCCGTTTTCCCATCCTGCTTCTGGGAGAACTGGGTCTGGCGGCGGTCTACACTGTCTGTGCCCTTGGTGTTCTCAAATACGCGGAACGAGCCTGCCGCAGAGCGGGTAAGTTTGATCTATTCTGATAAAACAGGAAACGGGAGTGCTGACAATGCTGTCCGCACTCCCGTTTTTCACCCTATTCTGATGCACTCCTGCCGCCGGAACAGCGGCAACAAGAAAAAAACACCAAAAACAAACCGCTGTTTCCGTTGAAACGGATAAAAACATCGTCCAATGCAGATACTTCTTGACAGCGGATAATCCCTAGTTTAATATAGGGAATTGAAAGGGCTGGTGATCCGTTTGAAAATATCAGCGAAAAGCCGTTATGCCCTGCATCTGATGCTGGAGCTTGCTATGCAGGAACCGGGAGTGAACCTCTCGGTGAAATCCGTGGCAGAGGTGCACGGGATCAGCGAAAAATATCTGGAGCAGATTATTCCTGTTCTGGTGCGCGGCGGATATGTGAAAAGCGTCCGTGGTGCCAGGGGCGGCTATCATCTGGTCAACGACCCGGAGGACTACACGGTTGGAATGATCCTGCGTCTTGTGGAGGGCGGCATCGCGCCGGTTTCCTGTCTGGATGGGGATGTCAACCACTGCGCCCGCTGCAAGGAATGCGTCACGCTGGATCTCTGGGAGCAGGTGGATCAGGCGATCAGCAACGTTGTGGATCACGTCACGCTGGCTGATCTGGTGGATAAACAGCGCCGCATTGACTCCCGCTGCAGCGAACGGGCACTTTGCAGCTGTCAAAGCCGCTGATTTTGCGGTAAGCTCTTGACTTTTGCGAAGCTTCGCCGTATAGTGAAGTAAAATCCTATTTAGATATAGGGAATTAGGAATTCAAGCCGGTTTTTCCGGTCGTGATAAAAGGAAGGAACGATCCATGTTCGTATATGCTGATAACGCCGCGACCACCGCGGTCAGTAAAGCCGCACTTGATGCGATGCTTCCCGCGATGCAGGAACTGTATGGCAATCCCAGCAGCCTGCACCAGAAGGGACGGGAGGCCAATATGGCACTGATGGCTGCCCGTGAAAAGGTTGCAAAGTGCCTGAATGCCCAGCCCCGTGAGATCTATTTCACCGGCTGCGGCACCGAGGCGGACAACTGGGCGATCACCGAGGGCGCCCGTCTTGGCGCGCTGGAGGGAAAGAAGCACATCATCTCCGATGTGATCGAGCACCACGCGGTGCTGCACACACTTGCAAAGCTTGAGAAGCAGGGCTTTGAGGTCACCTATCTCCCCGTCCATGAGAACGGAATCGTCCGCGTGGAGGAGCTGGCGGCGGCGATCCGTCCCGATACCTGCCTGGTCACCGTCATGTTCTCCAACAACGAGATCGGCACCGTCCAGCCCATCCGTGAGATCGGCGCTCTGTGCCGTGAAAAGGGCATTCTGTTCCATACGGACGCTGTGCAGGCTGTGGGACACATGAGCGTTGATGTGGAGCGGGACAATATTGATATGCTGTCCCTGTCCGGCCATAAGTTCCACGCCCCCAAGGGTGTCGGCGCGCTGTACTGCAAGAAGAATATCAAGCTGAAAAACTTCATCGAGGGCGGCGCGCAGGAGCGCGGCAAGCGCGGCGGCACGGAGGGCATCCCCGCCATCCTCGCTATGGCTGCCGCTATGGAGGAGAGCTGCGCTCACCTTGAGGAGAATATGGCAAAGGTCAGCGCCATGCGCGATAAGCTGATCGAGGGTCTCTCCAAGATCCCCTGCTCCCGCTGCAACGGTGACCCGAACCACCGGGCACCCGGCATTGTCAGCTTCTGCTTTGAGGGTATTGAGGGCGAAAGCCTGCTGCTTCGTCTGGATATGGCGGGCATCTGTGCCAGCTCCGGCAGCGCCTGCACCAGCGGCAGCCTTGATCCCAGCCATGTGCTGCTCTCTCTGGGTATGCCCCATGAGATCGCCCACGGTTCCCTGCGCCTGAGCCTTTGTGAATACAACACCATGGAAGAGGTTGATTATATCCTCGAACAGGTGCCGCAGGTGGTCAAAACCCTGCGCCAGATGAGCCCCGTGTGGTATCACATGCTGGAAAACATGGAAGACCCCTATAAAGAATAATCAGCTATAGAAGCATCAGAAAGGAAGTCAATTATTATGGCTATGGAATATAGTGCAAAAGTCATGGAGCATTTCGCCGCTCCTCACAATGTAGGCGTTCTTGAGGACGCAAACGGTGTCGGCGAGGTCGGCAATGCCAAGTGCGGCGACATTATGAAAATGTACCTGAAGATCAATGACGATGAGATCATCGAGGATGTAAAGTTCCAGACCTTTGGCTGCGCCTCTGCCATCGCTACCAGCTCCATCGCCACCGATCTCATCAAGGGCAAACCCCTCAGCGAAGCGCTGAAGCTGACCAACAAGGCAGTTGTCGAGGCGCTGGACGGTCTGCCCGCAGTCAAGGTCCACTGCTCTGTTCTGGCTGAGCAGGCAGTCCGCGCCGCGGTGAAGGATTACTATGACCGCAAGGGTATCCCCAATGATCTCTGCGACTGCGCCAACTGCGAGGGCTGCTGCGACCACGATCACGGTCATGGTGAAGAGGACGAGGATTAACGTAAAATCGGATGTTATTTTCCGAAAAGAATATTTTTTAAAGAGATTTGGGCGCGTTGCTTCTGCAACGCGCCCAAATTTTATTCCTGCTCTATTTCAAAAAAGGCCCTATGCGCCAAACGCAGCGCGCGAAGGGCATCGGTTTCTTCTACCCGTGCATAGATGCACTGCTCGCTCTGCCCGATCTCGTGCACAACAATGTGGGCATCATTGAGCACCTGATACAGCTTTGCCGCCGCACCGGGCAGCAGCATCAGTCCCGTTCCCACGACCGAAACAGTATCCCGATCCCGTGTCACACCCGCCAAGTGCGGCAGGGCCATATTCTTTCGCGGCGTAACTTTGGTTCCCCTGCCTCGCGTCAAACTGGACAGGACCTCAAGATCGACCTTGTGATCGCGTGCCAGCTCCACGCTGCGGCTGTGCAGCACCTGCGCGCCCCGCAGCGCAAGCGCAAGCATCTCGTCGCAGTCGATCTCCTCGTGCTTGCGGGCGGTGGGCATAATGCGTGGATCGGTGGTATATACGCCGTCAACATCGGTATAGATCTCGCAGCGCCGGGCGTGAAATGCTGCCGCCAGCGCCACCGCGCTGGTATCCGAGCCGCCGCGCCCCAGCGTTGTGATATCCTGCGCCCGGTCAACGCCCTGAAAACCGGCAACGAGAACGATTTTTCCTCTCTCCAGCTCCTGCAGCACCCGCTCTGTTTCGATCCTCGTGATGCGGGCGTCGCCGTGACCGTCCCCGGTATGGATCCCTACCTGCCACGCGCTCAGACTGACCGCAGGCAGCCCCATTTCCTCCAGTAATATCGCGCACAGCGCAACAGATGCCTGTTCCCCCGTGGCAAGCAGCGCATCCAGCTCCCGCGGCGCGGGATTTCCGCTCAGCTCATGTGCCTTGCGCAGCAATTCATCCGTGGTATCCCCCTGCGCGGAGAGAACAACGATCAGCGCATTCCCCTGCCGCCGGGTATCGGCAATGATGGCAGCCACGTTCCGAAGACGCTGCGCGTCCCGGACGGAGCTGCCACCAAATTTCTGAACGATCAGTTTCATGTGGTACTCCCTTTCCGTTCTAAACAACCAGACTGCCACTACCATTATAGTGTCGGGAGTTCCATTTGGTTATCGCTGTTCAGCACTATTTTTTTCTTTAGGGCAGCACCGCGCCCACCTGCAGCGCAACGCACCGCAGGGCAGCACCCGAGGAGCCGCGCCACCACCCCCCCACGCAAACAGCGCGGCGACGAGGCACGGCGCGCAGCAATCGCGCCGCAAATCAAAAGGCGCCCGGGGGGGCGCGGAGCAAAGGCGGCAACCACCCCCAAGAAACCCAACAGCCGCCGAGGGGGGGAGCCGGGCGCCCACCTCTTAGTTGCCAACAAGCAGCCATGTCGTTTCATTGGCACCGCAGCCGCGGCGGTCGGGGAGCAGCCGAGGACAGCACCCGGAGTTGTTCGGGGGCACCGCAGCTCTTACGGTGCCCCCTGCAGGGCGGTCAATCGTCGCCGTATGGGTACCAGTCCCCGGCATAGAAATCGCTCAGATATTCGCATATAGCCTGCTCGATATACTCCTGCGTGACATAGTCGGGGTAGTCGGGCATTTGCGTACCATGCGCGACCGCATGACATTTCCAACATAGGCATATAAGGTTGTGCGGTTGGTTGGAGCCGCCGCGGGAGCGGTGTATGTAGTGATGCACCTGCAGTCCTTTGGTGCTGTCGCACAGAGCGCAGCGGAAACCGTCGCGGCGGTAGATGTTCTTGCGGGTGGTGTTGTTGATGTTTGCAGTCATGGCGTCTGCTCCTTTCGTGTGATGCAGCCGATTAAACGGGCGCAGTCACAGGGCAGCGCCACGACCGCCATGGGCGGCGGCGGGAGAGGGCGACGCAGGGGGCGCCCACGCCCAAGCGCACACGGCGGCGCACACACCCGCCGAAGCGACCGCAGCGCGGGCGCCGGGGCGCTGCTTGCTTTACCCTTGACCGCCTGTTAGGCTTGCAGCACATACGAAAGGGGCGGCGCTGACTGCATCGACGCCCCCGCAAGGTTATCAGCCGCGACAGTGAACGCGCGCGGCAGCATAGCGCGGACTGCAGCACACGCTAAAGCGCGACCATCGGCGGCAACACCTGCAGCACAACCGCTGCCATGCGTGAGAAGCGCAGCAGGCGCCCGGCTATCCCGGCTACGTCTGCAGGAGTGTCCCTTTTACGGCGACGATTGACCGCCCTGCAGGGGCACCGTCAGCGCCGCAGCGCATTGCGGTGCTGCTTGATGTAGTCGCGCAGGTATTCCCGCATCATCGAATACGGCGTGATATGCTGCAGGGCGCATATCTGCTGCAGTTCTTCCGCTTCTTCCGTGCGCAGGTGAGTGCTTACCGTGCGCAGGTTCCTGCTGTCCCATTTTATACTTATTTTCCACACCTCCCTTATTTCGATACTGTAGCACACCCCCCATATATTGTAACTCAAAGCAGAACTTAACGCAAGATATAGTGCATCAGTGAAAGTTATCCACCCGGGCGCACCCAACCGCCGATAATCGAACGCATGTTCGATGACCCTACGCCGCAGGCGTATGCCGTCTGGTCTGCATGGAGCTTTCCGTTCTAAACAACCAGACTGCCACTACCATTATAGTGTCGGGAGTTCCATTTGGTTATCGCCGGACGGCGGGACGAATAAAATTATCCGGCAAGGATATCAAAGCGCACCACGCCATCCACCGCGCTCACCGTTTCCATCAGCTCCTCAAGACTCATCTCCATATCCGAGGTTTCTGCCGAAATCGTCACTGACGCACAGCTGTTGGTGGGGATACTCTGATTGATGGTCAGAATATTTGCACCGCTTCCGGCAAAAATAGACAACACATCACTCAGCACGCCCGGACTGTCCTTGAGCATGGTGTAAAACGTGATAATGTGTCCCACCTTCATATTGCTCAGCGGCTGGACAGAATCCTTATACTTGTAAAACGCACTGCGGCTGATGCCCACCATGCGGGCGGCTTCGCCTACCGTTTCCGCCTCACCGGTCACCAGAAGGCGCTTTGCCTCCGCCACCTTGACGAACACCTCCGGCAGCGCGTCTGCCGCAACGATATAAAACTTGGTCGAGCTTCCCATATCTGCCCCTCCCATAAAGACATTTGTCTTCATTAATCTACCACAATCTACGCGTTTTGACAATTCCCTTTTGTGCCTTATTATTCCGGAAAGTGAGGATATGCCCAAATCATGCCGCAAGAATACTCTTATATGCACCGCGCGCTGCGCATCGCCCTGTGGCTGACAGGGCTTATCCTGTTTCTCCGCTTTCTCTTCGTTCCGCTGCTCCCCTTTCTGCTCTCGCTGGGCTTAAGCGCGCTGCTGGAACCCATCGTGCAGCGGCTGCGCCGCGCCATTGGCGTGCGCCGCTCCTTTGCCGCCGTGGCAACAACTACAGCACTGCTGCTGAGCCTTGGCGGCGCAGCGGCACTGCTTGCCCTGCGGCTGGGCTCCGAGCTAATGGAATGGTCACAGCAGCTTCCGAAGACGATCGAGGCATTCCCCGCTCTCTGGAACAGCGCACTGGACCGCGTTGAGAGCTGGTATACCGCCTGCCCTCCCTTTTTACGAACCGCGCTGGACAAAACCGCCGCCGCGCTGGGAGAAAACGCTCCCGCACTTGTCGGCAAGGCGGGAGGCTTTTTGATGGACCGCATCTCCGCACTGGCATCTGCCCTTCCCAGCGTGGGCTTATTCTGCGTAACAACTGTGCTCGCCCTGTACTTTACCGCCGTTAATTACAGCATGATCCTCTCCTTCCTCAAACGTCAGCTCCCTCCCCCTTGGCAGGAGCGGTGCCGCGGCGCGGCACAATGCTTCCGCAGCGCTATGCTCAAATGGCTGCGCTCAGAGCTTCTTTTGATCCTTGTCACCTTTTTTATCATGCTGCTGGGGTTCTGGTGGCTGAAACTGGATTTTGCGCTTTTGGGTGCTTTTTTTATCGCTTTGGTAGACGCTCTCCCGGTTCTGGGAACAGGCACGATCCTGATTCCATGGTCTTTATTCTGCTTTCTGACCGGCGATACCGGACTCGGACTCTCTCTTCTTATACTCTACGGCGCGGCAATGCTCGTCCATTCGCTGCTGGAACCCCGCCTGCTTGCCGGTCAGGCGGGTCTTCCTTCCATCACTGTGCTCCTCGCTATGTATCTGGGGTATCACTTTCTTGGTGTGGGGGGAATGATTCTGCTGCCGGTGCTTTTGCTGCTCCTCAAGCAGCTTCAGGATGCCGGAGTAATAAGATTATGGCGCTGAGTCCTGTTTTTCGGTTGTCAATTTCATCCGGACATGTTATAATATGTTGTTAATAAAAACAATGCCGCAGTATGCGCTGAATATATCACAAGGAGAAAAATTTATGGAAGAAAAGAAAATCATGCTATCCGGCATCAAGCCCAGCGGCGATCTGACCCTTGGTTCCTACCTCGGTGCGATCAAAAACTGGGCTGAGCGTGCCGATCAGTTTGACTGTTATTATTTCATGGCTGACCTGCACACCATTACTGTGCGCCACAATCCCGCGGATCTCCGCCGCCGCACTCTGGAGCAGCTTGCCCAGTATATCGCCTGCGGTCTGGACCCCGAGAAAAACACCCTGTTTATCCAGTCCCATGTGCATCAGCACGCGGAGCTGGGCTGGGTGCTGGGCTGCTACGCCATGTTCGGCGAGCTGAGCCGCATGACCCAGTTTAAGGACAAATCCGCCAAGAACGCCGAAAACATCAACGGCGGTCTGTTCACCTATCCCAGTCTGATGGCGGCGGACATTCTGCTCTATCAGCCCGACTTCGTCCCCGTGGGCGACGATCAGAAGCAGCATGTCGAGCTTGCCCGCAATATCGTGCAGCGGTTCAACGGCATCTACGGCGATGTGTTCAAGATGCCCGAGCCTTACATCCCCAAGGTCGGCGCGCGTATTATGAGCCTGACCAATCCCGGCTCCAAGATGAGCAAGAGTGAAAACGAGGATACCGGACGCATTACGCTGATGGACGATCCCGCTTTCATTATGAAGCAGTTCAAGCGCGCCATCACAGACAGCGACACGGAAAACTGCGTTCGCTACGATGTGGAAAACAAGCCCGGTGTGGCTAATCTGATGACGATCTACTCCGCAGTCACCGGCAAGACCTTTGCCGAGATCGAGCAGGAGTTTGACGGTCAGGGCTACGGCAAATTCAAGCCCGCTGTCGGCGAAGCTGTTGTGGAGCTGCTGCGCCCCATCCGCGAGGAGGCGCAGCGCATCATGCAGGACAAGGCATACCTTGAGAGTGTCTACCGCGCGGGTGCGGAAAAGGCATCCTATGTGGCGGAGAAAACTTTGCGCAAGGTTTACAAAAAAGTAGGTTTCGTTGCACGCTGATCGGAGGAAAACAGATATGTTTGAAAGACACGAGATCATTCCTGTGATCCTAGCCCTCGGCACCGCAATGCTTTTCAGCTTTCTGCTCACACCGCCGGTCAAGCGTCTGGCGCATAAGATCGGCGCGGTGGACATTCCCAAGGATGAACGCCGGATGCATAAGGAGCCGATCCCCCGTCTGGGCGGTCTCGCTATCTTTATCGGCTGTGTTATCGCCATTTTGACCTTTGCGCAGATCACGCCTCAGGTTCGCGGCATTCTGATTGGTTCCGCCATTATCGTTGCCGTCGGCATTGTTGACGATGTTCGTCCTCTCGGCGCAGGTGTGAAGCTGATTTTGCAGATCGTTTCCGCACTGATCGCCGTTGGACACGGCGTTCTGATTCCCATGATCGCCAACCCCTTCCCCTTTGGCGGGGATTACTGGGATTTCGGCATCTGGGCGATCCCCATCACGGTGATCTGGATCGTCGCCGTCACCAACTCCGTCAATCTCATTGACGGTCTGGACGGTCTGGCAGACGGTGTCAGCTCCATCGGCGCGCTGACCATGCTCATTATCTCCCTGCTGATGGGCGATATCCCCATGGCGATCATTTGCGGCGCTCTGGTCGGCGCCTGCGTGGGCTTTATCCCTTACAACATGAACCCCGCCAAGATCTTCATGGGCGATACAGGCTCCACTTTCCTGGGCTACATGCTTGCCACGATCTCTGTTCTGGGTCTGTTCAAGTTCTACGCAGTGATCTCCTTTATCGTTCCGTTCATTATCCTCGGCTTCCCCATCTATGACACCACCTCCGCCTTCACCCGCCGCATTCTGAAGGGACAGAACCCCATGAAGGCTGACCGCAGCCATACCCACCACAAGCTGATCGACATGGGTATGAACCAGAAGCAGGCGGTTGCAACGCTGTATCTCATTTCCGGTGTCCTGGGCCTGTGCGCGGTGATGATCGTTTCCAGCGGCTATGTCAAGCTGATCCTTTTTGCCGCAGCGCTCCTCGTCACCGCTTATACCGTTGCCCGCATTATCCGCTATCCCCATGAAACCAAAAAAGATTCCTCCGACAAAACGGAGGATAATACCACTCACGAAAAGGAGGACGTGTAAATGGAAAAGCTTCGCATTATGAGCGTATTCGGCACCCGTCCCGAGGCAATCAAAATGGCGCCACTTGTCAAGGAGCTGGCAAGCCGGGACGAGATCGAGTCCATCTGCTGCGTCACCGCCCAGCACCGCGAAATGCTGGACAGCGTCCTCAAGGTCTTCGACCTCAAGCCCGACTGGGATCTGGACATTATGACCCCCCGGCAGACGCTCAGCTCCATCACCAGCAAGTGTCTGACCGGCATGGACGAAGCCATTGAGCAGCTGAAGCCCGACATGATCCTTGTCCACGGTGATACCTCCACCACCTTCGCCGGCGCGCTGTCCGCTTTTTACCATAAGGTACAGGTCGGTCATGTGGAAGCGGGTCTCCGCACCTACGACAAGTATTCCCCCTACCCCGAGGAGATGAACCGGAAGCTGGTCACCTCCATCGCCGACCTCTACTTCTGCCCCACGGAAAACAACCGTGAAAACCTCCTGCGCGAGGGCATCGACAAGGGACTGTTCATCACCGGCAATACGGTCATTGACGCTCTGAAGACTACTGTCCGCAAGGATTACGTCTTTGAAACGGACGAACTGAACCACCTGCCCTACGGCAGCAAGAAGATCATCCTCGTCACCTGCCACCGCCGCGAGAACTATGGTCAGCCCATGGAGGATATCATGTCAGCCCTCGCCGAGCTTGCGCGGACACACGATGATATCGAGCTGGTCTACCCCGTCCACCTCAGTCCGGTGGTGCAGGAGTGCGCCAAACGCCATCTGGATGGCATTCCCAACGTTCACCTGATCGCCCCCCTCCCCGCTGACGAGATGCACAATCTCATGGACCGCTGCTATATGGTCCTCACCGACTCCGGCGGATTGCAGGAGGAGGCTCCCGCGCTGGGCAAGCCTGTTCTGGTGCTGCGGCGGGAAACGGAACGTCCCGAAGCCGTCGCGGCAGGCACAGTGAAGCTGGCCGGTGTCAAGCGTGAGGATATTCTCACGATGGCACACGAGCTGATCTGTGATGAAGCCGCTTATGCCGCTATGGCGCACGCGGTCAACCCCTACGGTGACGGAAATGCCTGCCGCCGTATCGCAGACGCGATTCTGTGGCACTTTGGACGCGGCGAAAAGCCGGAGGATTTCACTTCCTGATCTCCGGAAAGGAGCGTTAGTGCATGAAAAGCCGAAAACCACTATTGATGATCCTTATACTGGGCGCTCTGCTTCTGGTCATTCTGCTGCTTGCGCAGCATATGCTCCGCGAGCGCAGTACGATCACCCTGCCGGAGCGCCCTGCGGAAGCAGACAGCAGTGGTGACAGCGCCAACACTGAGGCACTCAACGTGCTGCGTATCACACCGGAAACGGTACAAGCCGCTGTAGCGACTCTGTCACGCCCCGCATCCTACCAGCGCTCACAGACCGTCATTCTCTACTGGGAGGGCGGCAGAAGTACCACCACAGCGCAGGTCGCAGCCAAAAACGGCATCACACGTATTGACATGACCCTTCCGGACGGAACTGTCAGCCATACTCTTCTCACCGGAGACCGTCTTGCTGTCTGGTATGACGATGAGGAGGACTGGTCAACGCTGCGTACTGACCAGATCTCGCCGGATGCGCTGCAGCGAATGCCCACCTATGAAACAGTGCTTGAACTGCCCACAAGCAGTATTATCCAAGCTGAATATTGCCAGCTGTCAGGCGTTTACTGCATTTTTATCATGACCGCGCCGGACGCTGACGGTTACTCCGAAAGCTACTGGATCAGCGTTGAAAGCGGTATGCTCTACGCCGCCGAGCGCACCTGCAATGGAAACGTGATCTACCGCTTCAGCGCCACTGAGCCCGACAAGGATGCACCGGACGAAGCACGGTTCCTTCTTCCGGACGGATCTCAGCTTTGATCCCTCGCTTTCCAAAAGCGTATTGTAGCGATATTCTCAAAAAAACGACCTGAAGGAGAGAGTACTTATGAACAGCAGTGTCAAAGTGCGCCAGCTTACCCGCCTTGCGATCCTCACCGCGATCATTTTTCTGCTTGCGAACACACCTCTGGGGTATCTCAGCATTGGTCCCATCGCTGCGACCACTGTGCAGATCCCGGTCATTATCGGAGCCGTCCTGCTTGGTCCCGCATCCGGCGCGATCCTCGGTTTTTTCTTCGGACTTAGTGCTCTCATCAAGGTTTTGACCGTTCCGGGAGCAGACGCGTTTGCTACTATGGTCATGCAGTATTCCCCCTTTGCGTATCTCTTTGTCTGCATGGTCCCGCGCATTTTGATGGGATGGCTGTCCGGACTGCTTGCCGCCGCCTTGAAAAAAAACTCCAGCAGAATACTTCAGTACGGAATCACCGGATTTGTTGGTTCCATGCTGAACACCGTGTTCTACCTCGGTTCTCTGTGGCTCCTCGCCAGTGAAGTCATCGCCAACGCATATGGTGTTGACCTCAGCGCAGTCGGCGGAATCGTATTGACGACTGCCGCAACCGCCGGCATCCCCGAGGCGATCATTTCCGCATTGATCGTAGGCACAGTCTGCAAGGCAATGGAAGTCATCTTCCGACGTCAGCCAACTCCAAGACATTAACCTAAAAAAGTGAGTGCCGCAAAACTGTCGCAGCACTCGCTTTTTGCTTATGCAAAATAAAAGATCAAGGGCGCGCTGTTTTGGCAGCGCGCCCTTGTTTATAGTTTATAAACCGGATCAACGGTCAGGATTGAAAATTGTGAGGATATCGTCGAAAGGATCACTTTCAGGCTCATCAGTCTTTGTGTTCTGGGGATTCAGAATCGTGTTCACAAAAGCATCGTGGGGATTATTGGCAGTCTTCACGCTCTCCGCTGTGGAAGCAGTCTGCTCGGCTGCCGCTGCCGCCTGAGGCTTTTCATCAAAGCCGGTGGCAATGACAGTCACGCGGATCTCATCCTCCATAGAATCGTCGAAGGCGGCACCGAAGATGGTGACCGCATCGGGATGTACAGCCTCGCGCACCAGAGAAGCGGCCTGCTCGACCTCCTCCAGCGTAATGTCCATAGAACCGGTAACATTGATAAGGATACCCCGGGCACCGTTGATGGAGGTTTCCAGCAGGGGACTGGAGATAGCCATGCGGGCGGCCTCCTCCGCCTTGCCCTTGCCTGCGGCACGACCCACGCCCATGTGGGCAAGACCCGCGTCCTTCATAATGGCGGTCACGTCCGCAAAGTCCAGATTGATAAAACCTGTCTCACGGATCAGATCGGAAATAGACTGCACTGCCTGACGCAGCACATCGTCCGCGATCTCAAAGGCGTTTGCGAAGGTGATCTTCTGATCGGTAGCATGCTTCAGCCGGTCATTAGGGATGATGACAAGGGAATCCACCTTGTCGCGCAGCTCCTCGATGCCAGCCTCAGCCTGGCGCATACGGCGGGCGCCCTCGAAGCCGAAGGGCTTGGTCACAACGCCGACGGTAAGGATGCCCTGCTCACGGGCAGCCTCAGCAACAATGGGAGCAGCGCCGGTTCCGGTGCCGCCGCCCATACCGGCAGTGATGAACACCATATTGGTGTCCTCCAGCGCCTTGGAGATCTGACTGCGGCTTTCCTCGGCACTCTTGCGTCCGATCTCCGGGTTTGCGCCCGCTCCCATGCCGTGGGTCAGCTTCTCACCGATCTGGATCTTATATCCGGCGCTGGACTTATCCAGCACCTGCTTGTCCGTATTGACCGCAACAAACTCAACTCCGGTCACACCGGAGCGTACCATACGGTTGACAACATTATTGCCGCCGCCGCCAACACCGATCACCTTGATCTTTACAACACTGTCAGGCGCGGTTACCAATTCAAAAGGCATATTGATCCTCCTACCACAAGTCTTATCCTGCGTATTTCACTGAGAGGTTTCTCTCAAGATATATGTATAGTCTTCTATTTATTATATGAGTTTTCTGCGATTTGGTCAATAGCTGTTTCACGTTTTTTTCATAAAATCAAGGCTTCCGCACGAGTCATCCCCGGCTGTACGGAATGAGACGCACCTCGTTTTCATCCTCCATCGTCATGCGGATGATACCCGTTTCATTGGGCTCCAGCTCATCCACCACCGCCTTCAGACAATCGAGCTTGAACTCAAAATCGGCATCATATCCGATCTCCACATCGAAGCGTCCGTCATAGGCGATAACCAGCATATCACGGTTGGAAGCGTCGATGGAGGACACTTTTTCCAGCATACCGCGTGCGTTCAACGCAGTCACCAGCTCTTTTACACGCTCAGCCGTGATATGATCCTCCTCAGAAAGCGCCAGAGTATTGCAGACAGCGGCATTTTGCGCCGTCATTCCATGCAGGAGAAGATACCCCTGCGCACCCTCGGTGTCGGTAACATCAACGATCTTACCGACACCGCTCACCAGCCACCACGCACCCGCGCTCTCAATGGCGAGGACAGCACGAGTCTCTGTGACCTCTACCCGCAGTCCGTCCGGAAACGTGCGGTTGACGCGCACATCTGTGATGTAGGGAAGCTGCGTATACAGCTCTCTGGCGATCTGATATTTATCCAGCAGAATGAGGTTATCCCCCCGCTCCACACCACTGGCCGCTATGATCTCGTCAGCGGTGTAACGTTTGTTGCCGCTGACGATAATGTTCTCCACCTTAAAAAACAGAGTGAGGGCGGCAACAATGACCACTGCTGTCAGCAGCACTGACAGCAGACGCAGTAGCGGACCAAAGCTTCCCCTGCCGCGCCGCCGGCGGCGGTTATTTCTTTTTTGCGCCATATTGTCGCCCCCTTCGTTTGTGTGTACCGCAAAGTATTTCGGTATTCCGAGTTATTGATAATAGAAATCGTCAAATTGGGGTTTCAACCCCAATTTCCCTAATGAAATCTCCTGCTACGAGTCCTTCCACGCAATTCTTGCCCCAAGGGCTGAGAGATCCCGCACCGGGTCCTCATAGCCCCGTCGAATATGATGGGTGTCCCCGATCACACTCTCCCCTTCCGCCGCCAGCGCCGCGACCATCAGCGCGGCGCCGCCGCGCAGATCTGTTGCGCGCACCCGGGCAGCGTGCAGATGCTCCACACCTGTCACCACCGCCACCCGGTCCGCCACGCTGATCTCCGCGCCCATTCGGCGCAGCTCATCCACATGGCGGTAACGGTTTTCAAATATGTTCTCAATAAAGACTGTCGCACCTTTGCTTTTCAGCAATGCCGCCATCAAAATTGCCTGCGCATCTGTAGGAAACCCCGGATAAGGCGCAGTGCGAACAGGACTGACAGCGCGCAGCGTGCCGCTGCTTTGCAGCACCACACGCTTATCGTCGCTGACGATTCGGCAGCCCGCCTCGTACAGTGCTGATGTAACCGTTGAAAAGTGGCGGGAATCGACGTTTCTCAGTTCGATCTCGCCGCCTGCGGCGGCTGCCCCTGCCAGATATGTTGATGCTGCAATTCGGTCCGGCATGACGGTGTGCACCGCATCATGGGTCTCCTGCCTGCCGCCCACCAGGATCATAGAGCTGCCCGCCCCGCGCACCGTGCAGCCGATAGCATTGAGATAATTCTGAAGATCCACGATCTCCGGCTCCCGTGCAGCGTTCAGAATAACGGTCTCCCCCTCCGCGCCGCAGGCGGCGAGCAGGGCGTTTTCCGTCGCGCCGACGCTGGATATCGCCAGCGTCAGCTCCCGTCCCTTCAGAATCTTTACTTCGCAGTCCAGCATACCGGACCGCTCGCGGATCTCAGCCCCCAGCGAGCGCAGCGCACTGAGATGCAGGTCGATGGGACGCGGTCCCAGCTCACAGCCGCCGGGATAGGACAGCTCCGCCCTGCCCAGCCGGGCAAGGATCGCCCCCAGAAAAATGACCGACGAACGCATCTCGCGCATAAGCTGCTCCGGAATATCCCAGCGTTCCAGACTGGATGCGTCCACTACCAGAGCTTCTCCCTCCCACCGGGCATGACAGCCCAGATGCCGCAGGATGCGGATGCTGGCATCCACATCGCTCAGACGGGGACAACCGTACAGCACACTCTGACCCGGATGGAGCAGCGTCGCCGCCAGAATGGGCAGCACGCTGTTTTTGGCTCCCTGCACGGCAAGAGAGCCCTCCAGCCGCCGCTGCCCCTCAATAATGATCTCACTCATGGCTACCCCTCCGCAGATGGTTATTGACTAACCCATCTTATGCGTTTGGGGCGGCGGTGCTACTTTTTACACAGCGCCATCACCGCACTGTAGATCTTTTCCGATGCGTCAATGGTGCCGAGAGAGGACATTGCCTCGCTCATTTTCCTGCGCCGCGCGTCATCGCTCAGAATGGCGCAGGCGGTATCGTAGAGCAGCTTGCCGCTGCAATCCTTTTCCAATATCATTTCCGCGCCGCCGGCATCTGCCAGCACCCGCGCGTTGTGCTCCTGATGATTGTTTGCCACATTGGGCGAGGGCACGATGATCGCGGGAACACCCAGCGCCGTCAGCTCACTGCTGCTGCTGGCGCCCGCCCGGCAAATGACCAGATCCGCCGCACGCATCAGCGTACCCATGTCGCTGATATACTCCCGCACCTCGATCTCCGGCACGGCATCAAGCTCCACGCCCGCCGCCGCGAGATACTCATTCATCATCTTGCAGCCCACGACACCCGCGCCGTGAACATGGTGAAATTTTCGCTCCTTCGCCTCCAGCGCAAGGAAATCCGCCATCTGGCGGTTCATAGACGCAGCGCCAAGACTGCCCCAGAAGGACACGATCAGCGGCCTTCCATCGTCCATCCCCAGCTTTTGCTTCGCCTCAGCGCGTTTCAGTGTGAAAAAGTCACCGCGTACCGGCGTTCCGGTGACCAGAACTTTATCCGGGTCCTTATAATTCTTCCGGCACTCCTCAAAGCCCACCATAATGAGCCGGGCATGCTTCTCCAGCAGGCGCGTGGTCAGACCCGGAATGGCATTGGACTCGTGGATGGCGGTGGGAATGCCCCGCTTGGCCGCCGCGCGGATCATGGGATAGCTTGCGTAGCCGCCGGTGCCAACAACGAGATCCGCGGGAAATTCATCCAGCAGGGCGCGGGCCTCCGCGGGAGAGAAGAGAAAGTTTTTTACAGAGATCAGATTATGCCGGATCTCCTTCGGCTTCAGAGAGCGGTGAAAGCTGGACACCTCCACCGCCTTGAATGGCCAGCCCGCTTCCTCGATGAGCCGCCGCTCGATACCGCGCCGCGCGCCGACAAACAGGATCTCGCTCCCCGGCTGACGCTCACGGATCAACCCCGCCAGCGCCAACGCGGGATTCACATGTCCCGCCGTGCCGCCGCAGGTAAAAATCACTTTCATATCATTCACCCATTCCGCCGCCGCGCGGCATAATTTAGATCAAAAAAGCACTGCCTTAATCACTCTTTGGCGCGGGGATCTGCCTTGATACGGACAGAACGATACCCATTTCCGCAAGCTGAATGGCAAGCGCCGTACCGCCGTAGCTGAAAAACGGCAGTGAAATGCCGGTGGCGGGGATCACGCCGGAGACCACCGCGATATTGAGAAACGCCTGCAGAGCGATCTGCGTGGTAACACCGACGACCAGCAAGCTTCCGAAGCGGTCACGGGCGTGAATGGCGATCCAGTAGCCACGGATGATCAAAAGCGCGAACAGCAGCATGATAAGCGTCGCGCCCACCAGTCCCAGCTCCTCGCAGATCACAGCGAAGATAAAGTCATTGTGCTCCTCAGGCAGGAACATGAATTTCTGGCGGCTTTTTCCAAGCCCAACACCCAGAAGTCCGCCGGAGCCAATGGTGATAAAGCTCTGTGCCATCTGATAGCTTAGATCCAGCGAATCCCAAAAGGGATCGCGCCATGTGGTGATGCGGTGGGAGTTATAGCCGATCTTTTCCATGAGATCGGTAAATAAGACAAGATAGACACCCAGCGATCCGATCGCCGTTCCGGCTGCCACCCAGCCCCAGTGGATACCGCCCACCACCATCATCACCGCGCCGATACCCACCAGCAGGATCGCGCCGGACATGTGGGGCTCCAGCAGCACCAGAACGCCAATGATACCAAGGATCACAATGTAAGGAACAATGCCGTTCTTAACTGTCAGCATGCGTTCACGCTTTTTTGCAATACTTGCGGCAAAATAGACGATAATGCCCAGCTTTGCCACCTCCGAGGGCTGAAAGGTCAGCTCCGTGTTGGGAATGCCCAGCCAGCGGGTGGCGTTATTTCTCGTAATGCCGATTCCGGGGATAATGACCAGCACCAGCAGGATAATACTCAGGATCAGCGCGATGTTTGCAACACCGCGGAAGCGTTGATAGTTGATCTTGCCCACCCAGAGCATCGCAAGGACACCCAGCACGGCAAATATCGCCTGACGCTTGATGTAATGGAACGCGTCGCCCTCTGCCTGTGCCGACGGAAAGCTTGCCGACAGCAGCATGATAAGCCCCACGCTCAAAAGGATCAGCACCAGCAGCAGAAACGGCAGATCCAGAGGTCCGCGGGCAAGCTCCCACGCCTCGCGCTCCTTGCGGCGCTGCTCACGCTTGCGTTCCCGCTTGAGCTGAATTTGTTCCTCACGAGTCATGCCGTTCCTCCTCCCGGTTTGAAAATAGATTGTATGCCAAAATTACGCGCCCATGCGTCCGACAACGCCCCACAGTGCCAGCGCGCAGAAAACCGCGCTGACCAGCGTGAAGACCGTTACGACCTTTACCTCATTCCAGCCGCACATCTCAAAGTGGTGGTGGATGGGCGCCATCTTGAACAGGCGCTTACCGTGGGTCAGCTTGAAGTAACCCACCTGCAAAATAACGGACAGGGTCTCCGCGATATACACGATACCCACCGGCAGCAGGATCAGCGGCATATCAAACGCCAGCGCCAGTCCCGCCACCGCGCCGCCCAGAAACAGGGAGCCGGTGTCGCCCATAAAGGTCTTTGCGGGATGGGCATTGAAAATCAGAAAGGCAAACAGACCGCCCAGCATCGCCGCGGCGAACACGCCAAGCTGCGTGTAGCCCCACCACACGGCGGCCACCGCGAAGAAAAGTCCCACAGGGATGGTCACGGAGGTGGCAAGACCGTCCAGACCGTCCGTCAAATTCACCGCGTTCACCGCACCCACCACCACGAAGGCGGCAAAGACCATATAAAGTGGCCAGCTCAGCGGAATGCTGATATTGACGAACGGAATATAGAGATTGGGAGAAAGCAGTCCCTCAAAACGCATCAGCATGAGGAACGCCACCGCCGCCGCAAGCTGCAAAACAAACTTCTGCAATGCGGTCAGACCCAGATTCTGCTTTTTCTTGACCTTTTCATAGTCATCCAGAAATCCGATCACGCCGAACACCAGCGCGAACAGGAAAATATACAAGTGGCTTAAATCGCCCGCCATCATGTTCTTCCAGCCGGCAATGATGATCGCGGCAAAAATCCCCAGCATGAACATCAGACCGCCCATCGTAGGCGTGCCAGCCTTGCCCATGTGCCATTTTGGACCATCCTCACGGATAGCCTGCCCCGCCTTCAGGCGGCGCAGCGCGGGCAGAATGACCTTTCCGCCCACCAGTGCCGTCACCGCAAAGCTGACAACAAACGCGATCACCATTTCCATAGCATTTCTCCCCTATCTTTTCGTGAAAATCAGTTTTTCTTATTTGCCCGTTCCCTCAGATACTCGGCGACCACCTCACGCTCGTCGAGATGATGCTTATCTCTGCCGATGATCTGATAGGTTTCATGTCCCTTGCCTGCCAGAACGATCACATCACCACTCTCTGCATTGTCAATGGCAAAGCGGATCGCCTCAATGCGGCTCTCAATGACCACATACGGAGTCTCCGTGCCGATCATACCGTCCACGATATCCGCAATGATAGCGCTGGGTGATTCGGTACGGGGATTGTCAGAGGTAACGATCACCGCGTCAGCCAGCCGCGCGGCGATGCCGCCCATGATGGGGCGCTTGGTCTTGTCACGGTCGCCGCCGCAGCCAAAGAGAGCGATCACTCTGCCTCTGGCAAAGCCGCGCACGGCATTCAGAACATTTTCCAGCGCGTCGGGCGTGTGGGCATAGTCGATAAGGATGGTATAGTCCCCATCCGTGGGAACGACTTCCACGCGGCCCTTCACATGGGCGGTGGAGCGCAGCACCGCAGCACTCTCCGTGAGAGAAACGCCCAGCGCCCGCGCCGCTGCCAGCACGCCCAGCGTATTGTACACCATGAAACCGCCGGGGATACCAACGGTCACATGGACAGACTCGTTTTCCGCCACCGCGTCAAAAGCAATACCCTCTGCGTCCAGCGCAATATTTTCTGCCCGCAGATCCGCGCTTTCCTCACCGATGGACACCATCTTACACGCTGCATTGCGCGTCAAACGCTCTGCCCAGGGGTCATCGGTATTAAAAACACCGTTCTCGCACTGCTGGAACAGCAGCGCCTTGGCATCGCAGTATTCCTCCATCGTCTTGTGGAAGTCCAGATGGTCCTGCGTCAGGTTGGTGAAGATACCCACCGCGAAGCGAATGCCCGCCACACGCCCCAGATAGAGCGCGTGGGAGGAAACCTCCATCACCACATGGGTGCAGCCCTCGTCCTTCATGCGGCGGAACAGTCCCTGCAGCTCAAAGGATTCGGGAGTGGTGCGCTCAGTCGGCAGAACGGTGTCACCGATCATGTTCTGATTGGTGCCGATGAGTCCCACCTTCGCGCCGCGAGTCTTTTCCAGAATATCCTTGAGCAGATAGGTGGTAGTGGTCTTTCCGTTAGTTCCCGTAACGCCGATCATGGTCATGGACGCGGCGGGATCGCCGTACCAGTTTTGTCCCAGCCGGGAAAGTGCCGCGCGGCTGTTCTCAACGATCACGCAGGGCGCGTCATCCGTTTTTCTCTCGCAAAGAATACACGCCGCGCCCTTCTCAAGAGCCATAGGAATAAAGCGGTGACCATCGGTTTCATAGCCGGTCATGGCAACGAACAGCTCACCCGCGCCGGTGGTTCTGGAATCGTAGCTCACGCCGGAGATCTCCATCTCCATGTCGGCACTGCACTCGATCACCTTGATATCTTTCAGCAGATCGCGAAGCTTCATGCTATTTTTCTCCATTCATAGTCGTTAGTTTGCCGGTATTCGGCAGTACACAGACAGTATAATACCGCTATCTGCATTGTAAACCATTAATAGTGTCAAAAACTCTGCAAAAAATGCGCAGCCAGGTATCAATCCGCCGTCGTGGAGCTCTGTCCCATCTGCACTGTAATGACCGTGCCCTCCTCCACCTGCGTCCCGGCCTCATGGGACTGGGAAATTGCCTTGATGGCAGTGCTGTCACCGGACGCGCCGGTGAGCTTCATGATAAGCCCCGCATCAGCAAGCTTTTTGTTGACCTGCGAGGCGGTCAGACCGATGAGGTTCGGCACTGTCCGCAGCTCCGCGGACTTTTCCTCGCCCATGTACAGGACGATCTGTGCACTGGCGGGAACGATCGCACCACCCACCGGGGTCTGATCGGTCACAGTTGCGCCGCTGCCCACCGTGCGGTAGCTGGTGAAGCCGTACTCTTTGAGCTTTTCCGCAGCCTCCGCTTCAGTCAAGCCCACCACATAGGGAACCGTGGAGTCTGCCGCGGCAAGCTCATCCTCGCTGTATTGGGGCGCAATGCCCAGATAGGGCAGGATATCCGCCATAATGACCGATGCCGTAGGCGCGACCATGTTGCCGCCGGAAACATAGGTTCCGGTGTCGCGGGCAGGGGTATCCAGCGTCAGCAGCATGATGATCTGGGGATCGTCTGCCGGAGCAAAGCACAGAAAGGACACAACAACGTTTCCGGTCTTACCCTGGTCAGCCGTTCCGGTCTTGCCGCCGATGCGGTAGCCCGCCACCTGACCGTTGCGTCCCGTACCGTTGGCGACAACGCCCTCCAGAATCTCACGAACGATGGCGGAGGTCTCCTCGCTGACCACCTGCCGCACGGGAGTTGCGTCGTGCTGGGAGATCACGTTGCCGTCATCGTCCAGCACCTGCTCCACCACATAGGGAGTGTAGAGGTATCCGCCGTTGATGCACGCCGCCTGGGCAGCGATCAGCTGCACCGGGGTGACGGTAAAGTTCTGTCCAAAGGCGTAGGATGCAAGGTCGATGGGCTTAAAGTCCTTCTCACTGGCGGCAACGCCCAGTGCTTCGCCCTGAAGATCCACGCCTGTAGTGCTTCTGAGACCGAAGCTCTTCATGTACTGGTAGTAAACATCCGTCCCGATAGTGAGACCGATATTGATAAACGCGGGGTTGCAGGAGTTTGCCGTGGCAGTGGCGAGGTCCTGCAACCCGTGACCGCTCTTATTGGAGCATTTCATGGTCCAGCCGTCCACCACAACGGAGCCGCCGCAGTTGAAGGTGCTGTGCGTTGTTACCACTCCCTCCTCCAGTGCGGCGGCAAGGGTAAGGATTTTGTAGGTCGAGCCGGGCTCATAGGTGTCGTTTACCGCCTTGTTGCGCCACTGCTTACGCTGCACATCGCCCAGCGTGAGAGTATTTTCGTCATCCTCGCTTTCCTGAGCGGCAGCAAGCTGCTCCTGCAGCAGCGCATCGTAGATCTCTCTCGGGAAATTGACATCATAACTGGGGCTGGACGCAATGGCAAGGAGCGCTCCGGTATTCACATCCATGACAATGCCTGTGGCACCGCCCGCCGCGCCATACCGGGAGATCATATCCTCCAGTCCACGCTCAACATAGTACTGGATAGTGGTGTCGATGGTCAGCACAAGGCTGTTGCCGTTCTCCGCGTCATAATACTGCTCATACTGAAAGAGAAGCTCCTGGTTATTGGCATCGCGGGCGGTAACGGCAAGACCGCTGCTGCCCTCCAGCTCCTCGTTATAGATCGCCTCCAGACCATAAGCGCCCTGATTATCGCCGTCGAGGAAGCCCACAACATGGGAAGCAAGACTACTGTAGGGATAGTAGCGCTTGGCATCGCTCTGCAGGTGGATGCCCTGAATGTTCTTTCCGGTCACATTATTGGTAATAAACGTGCGGATCTGGTCTCCAACCTCTTTCTCCACCCGCTTTTTCAAAATCTCATACTGCGACCAGGTCTTCTCCATGGTTTGAAGGATCTTTTCCTCCTCCAGCTCCAGAATGGGTGCCAGTGTGGACGCGATCAGTTTTTTATATTCCTCACCGCTCAAGGGGAGCGTTTCCCCCTCCTTCAAGCCCTCCACCAGCTTCTTCGCGCGCTCTTTATCCAGCTCCTCCGCGCGGGCCTGGATCGCCTTGGGATCCAGAAACACCGTGTCCGCCGTGGCGGATACGGCAAGGATCTTTCCGTTGCGGTCGTAGATCGTGCCGCGGGAAGCGGAGATGGTCGTGCTCTGGGTCTGCTGCCGCGCGGCACGCTCCTGCATCTCCTCATGGCGGTTGATGGTCAGGTCATAGAGCTTCACGAACAGTACAACAAAAGAACAAACGCCGAAAATCAAAAGAAAGTACAGCGTTCTGCGCCGAATCGTCTGCTGGGCACGCCGGGCGGGATCGACCTGTCTTTTCGGCTTGCTGCTCATAGGTATCCTCCTCAAAAGGCTCAAAGTCAAGCAGGGAGCAAGGTACGAATTCCCTCACTCCCCGTCCGGTCACTGCATTTCCATTCACCGTTCCCGGATTTTTGCCGGGCAGTGTATTTTTACCATTAGGGCCTATCTGAAAGCCGACTGTATATACCAAATCCACCATCGGCGTTCAGATACGCCCTAATTATACTTTCGATCAGAGAAAATATTCCAAAACTGAGTAGATATGCTGACCAATCGACGCAAATACCCGGCTCAGCACGCCCTCTTCGCTCTGATTGCAGGCAACCGCCTGGTCCTCGCCGGGCAGATCGATATAGTAGATCTGTCCGTCACTGGGCTGCTGCATCCCAACCGCCTCGGCGGCTTCCTTTACACTTGAGAGATCGAACGCCTGCTCATGCTGCGTCTGCAGGGCAACCTGCTCGATCTCAAGCTGGGCGATCTCGCGCTTCATGCTGACGATGTCGCGGGATATCTGATTGAGCCGCACATGGCTGCCCACTACAAGCACTGCAAGCACTGCCACCACGACACCGCCCAGTACTGCCATAACAGGAACGCTCTGCGCCTCGCGCACCGTGGCGCGGGTCTCCTGTCTCCGGCGGGACAGCCTGTCCGCCTCAGTTTCCTGCCGTTGGCGGTACTGCTTATCAAAATCAAGCTGTCCGCTGTGCTCCAGCTGCTGCTCCAGCTCGCGGCTCCTGAGATCGCGGGCCAGGTTTCCGTCGACAACGCCGGGGGTTCTATATGTTTTGATATCGCGTCTGTTGTTCGCAGGCATATCCTTGACCCTCTCTCCCCGGGACGAAACCCGTCAGGAGCCCTTTCTTTTTATTTCGGGCATATCCGAACATTGTCAGCATACCCGATATGGCATCTTTTTGCGCAATACCGCGTTGCTTTTCCTTGAAATACACAAAGTATTCCTGCATCAAAGCGCCTCGTCCTGCGCAAAAATCTTCTCACCTCGGGCGCACTGACAATGCTTCAGATAAGCCCTTGATTTTGACATACACAAGAAGTACTCATTAATATTCCGTTCTCTGCGCCACACGCAGCTTTGCGCTTCTTGCACGGGGGTTTTCCTCCAGCTCCGCCGCACCCGACACAATGGGCTTGCGGCTGACCAGCTCCAGCTTGGGCTTATTACCGCACACGCACACCGGGAACTCCGGCGGGCAGGTGCAGCCGGTCGCCAGCTCCCGCATGGTCTGCTTGACGATGCGGTCCTCCAGACTGTGGAACGTGATCACCGCCAGCCGTCCGCCGGGGCGCAGTCCTCTGGTTGCCGCCTCCAGCATAGGGGGAAGGGCGTCCAGCTCTCCGTTGACCGCGATGCGGATCGCCTGAAAGCTCCGCTTGGCAGGGTGCTGCTTTTCCCGCAGCGCTGCCGCGGGCATCGCCGAGCGGATGACATCCACCAGCTCCAGCGTAGTTTCGATCGGCTTATTCTCCCGCGCGCGCACGATGGCGCGGGCGATCTGCGGCGCATAGCGCTCCTCGCCGTAGTCACGCAGGATGCGCTTCAATTCATCGCCGCTCCATGTGTTGACGACCTCGCGGGCGTCCAGCGCGGCGCTCTCGTCCATTCTCATGTCCAGCGGCGCGTCCTGCATGTAGCTGAAACCGCGGTGTGCCTCGTCCAGCTGCGGAGAAGACACCCCCAAATCAAACAGCATTCCGTCAATGCCGCCGATATCCAGCCGCTCCAAAACACTGCCCAGCTCACTGAAATTGCTGTGTACCAGCGTCACCCGGTCACTAAATTCCGCAAGGCGTTCCTTTGCCGCTTCGATAGCGGTCATATCCCGGTCAATGCCGATCAGCCGTCCGGTGGTCAGGCGGCGCAGGATCTCAAGGGAGTGACCGGCTCGTCCCAGCGTGCCGTCCAGATAAATGCCATCCGGGCGGATCGCCAGTGCGTCCAGACATTCCTCCAGCAATACCGGCTTGTGTCCGTAATCCTTTTCCATATCAGAATCCAAGCTCCTCCATAGCACTTGCCAGATTGTCCGGATCCAGGCCGGTATCCTCGATGGGTGCCCAGCGCTCCGGATTCCAGAGCTCCACGCACTTGCTCATTCCGTTGATCACGACCTCTTTTTCCAGCGCGGCGTACTCACGCAGCTTCGCCGGGATCAAAATACGCCCCTGCACATCGGGCTCGCACTTGGCGGCATTGGCAAACAGCGCGCGCATCTTGCGCGCCGCCGCAATGGGGAGCGCGTCAAACTTTTCGATCAAATCGCCCCACTTGGCATCGGAGTAGACCGAAAGACATCCGTCAAGACCAATGGTGACATAAAAGGTCTCCCCCAGCTCCTCACGAAACTTGGCAGGAATAAACAGGCGGCCCTTGGCGTCGATATTGTGCTGATACTGTCCGATCACCGGAAACCACCTGCCTTTCTTTTTGTGTCGGGTGGCATATTGCAGGGATTTTCCCCCACTTCTCCACACTTGCCACCACTTCACTTCACAGTATAGAGTATTCTCGCAAGAATTGCAAGGGGAAATTTTTAATTTTTTACCATCAAAAGAGGGAATTTCGCCCCGAATATCCATTTTTTAGTAATGAAACGCATGTTCTATAAAAATATGTAAAATGCTCCCGTTCGATGTCGATACGGGAGCTGAGAGTCTATTCCATTTAGCAAATTTCAATTTATCAAAACCGTAAAAACGCTTGAATGCTTTCCCGCAAGGGTGTAAAATCAACAGCGAGGTGATTTTTGTGAAGTACATTGACATGCATTGTGACACACTGATGCTGGCGTGGATGAGAAAACAAAGCGACATTTATGACCAACCCGAGATGATGGTGGACATCAAGCGGCTGGCGCAGGGCGGCTGCAAGGCGCAGTTTTTCGCCATTTTCCTCCCTTCACCGGGGATGAAAAAGCGCATGGGACTGGAAGCTATGAATGATGACGATTATATCGCCCAGCTATCGGATATTTTGCGCAATACACTGGACTGCCATCCGGAGGAGGCCGCCCGGGCGACAGGTCTTGCCGATATTCTCGCAAACGAGCGTGCGGGAAAGGTATCCGCCGTTTTAACTATGGAGGACGGACGCAGCGTGGACGGCAGGATGGAAAAACTGGAGCGCTATTACAATATGGGCGTGCGTGTCATTGGACTGACCTGGAATCAGGAAAACTGCTTCGGCGCACCCAATTCACCGGACGCTTCGATCATGTCGAAGGGTCTGACCGCTTTCGGCAGGGACGCGGTCATTCGCATGAACGAGCTGGGAATGGGTATTGATGTTTCCCACCTGTCTGACGGCGGATTCTGGGATGTGGCAAAAATAACAAAAAAGCCATTTTTTGCCACCCACTCCAACTGCCGCAGCTTGAATCCCCACCCCAGAAGCATGACGGATGAGATGATCCGCGCTCTTGCGGATAAGGGCGGCGTGATGGGTGTGAATTTCTGCCCCGCATTTCTGGTCGAAGATACGGAGAACGACCGTGCCACCTGCGATATGCTTACCGCGCAGCTTCGCCACATGATAAAGGTCGGCGGTGAGGACTGTGCCGCCATCGGAACAGATTTTGACGGCATGAACGGTAAGCTGGAGATCAGCTCCGCCCATCAGATGCCGCTGCTGTTCACAGCATTGGAAAGAGCAGGATTCACGGCTGCTGAAATCGAAAAGATCGCCTTCCGAAATGTCGAACGTGTACTGGCAGATGTGTTATAAAACAGCAAAACCACCGGAAAATCCGGTGGTTTTTGCTATTTTAAATGTTATTCGATGCTGATGATATAGTAGTAGACGGGCTGACCGCCGGGCAGGAGAGAAACCTCCGCGCCGGGGCAGTGCTGAGAGAAAATTTCTTCCGCTGTCTGCGCCTGCTCCTCGGTCACATCCTCACCGTAGAAGATGGTGACAAATTCCGCGCTGCGGCTTGCCGCCTCCTCCGCCAGCCTGGTCAGCAGAGCAGTGATATCCTTATCGGTGTTAAAGAGCTTACCGCCCACAAGGCCCAGATAGTCGCCCTCGGTGATGGCGAAGCCGTCAAAATCACTGTTGCGCGCGGCGTAGGTGATCTGCGCGGTAGTGACATTCTCGAAGGCCGCAGTCATGGTCTCCAGCAGGGCATCGTTATCCAGATCAGTATCCACTGCCATCATAGCGGTGATACCCTGAGGAATGGTGTGAGTGGGAACGACGATGACTTCCTTTTCCGTCAGTCCAACGCACTGCTGGGCTGCCATAACGATGTTCTTGTTGTTGGGCAGGACAAAGACCACCTCGGCGGGAACCTTGTTGATCTCGTTCAGAATGCTCTCAGTGGAGGGGTTCATGGTCTGACCGCCGGAGATGATGCCGTCCACGCCCAGATCACGGAAAACATCGGCGATGCCGCTGCCGGCGCAGACAGAGAGGAAGCCATAGCGCTTCTCGGGAGCGGCGACGGTGTCCTTGCCGCCGTTCTCCAGCTCGGCTTCGATGGCATCCAGATCATCGGTGCTGTGGGTCTCGCGACCGGCAGCCATGTCCTCAAACTGGGTGCGCATATTTTCGATCTTGGCGAGCTCCAGTGTGCCATACTTCTGCGCCTCATTAAGGGCATTGCCGGGGATATCGGTGTGGACATGGACTTTAAATGCCTCGTCGTCCTCACCAATGACCAGACTGTCACCGATAGAGTTAAGGTAGGCACGGAAGGGAGCGAGATCTACATTTTCACTGTTCTTGCGAACAATAAAAACTGTGTCGAAGGTGAAGGTGATATCCTCATCGGTAAGAGAGGCGAAATCCGCCTTCTCCTGAGCGGCGTCGTCAGCCACCTCGGGCATGGGCTCACCGCGCAGCGCGGACAGCATACCCTCCAGAATAGTCAGATAACCCTGACCGCCCGCGTCCACTACGTTTGCCTTCTTCAGAACCGGGTTCATATCCGTGGTCTGTGCGAGAGCCTCGTAACCCTCACGGATGGCTTCCGCGAGAACAAACTCAATGTCGTCATTCTCAGCGGCAGCTTCCACGGCACGCTTGGAGGCAAGGCGGGAAACGGTGAGAACGGTGCCCTCAGCGGGCTTCATGACCGCGCCGTAGGCCGCACCGACACCCTCCTGCAGAGCGGCGGCAAAAAGCGCAGCGTCAGCAGTATCGTGACCCTTGAGGATCTTGCCGATGCCGCGGAACAGCAGAGAGAGAATAACGCCGCTGTTTCCGCGCGCGCCGCGCAGCAGGGCGCTGGCAGTAGTGGAGGCAGCCTGTCCGATAGACTCAGGCTCGCTGCGCTTGAGCTCGGTGGCGGCAGCGGCGATGGTCAGACTCATATTGGTGCCGGTGTCACCGTCGGGCACAGGGAAAACGTTGAGATCGTTGATCTTCTGCTTCTGCAGAGCGATGGCAGCGGAGCCGTGAAGCACCATCTGCTTGAACTGGATTCCGTCAATGGTATGGATCATGCCTGTTATACCCCCTTGGAATTGGACACGACAGAGTCGACACAGATGTCCACACGCTGGACGGGGATACCGGTGTATTTGTTGACCTTGTACTTGACCTCGCTCATGATAGAGCGGCACACAGCGGCAATGTTGATGCCGTTTTCCACAATAATGTGGAGCTGGATAGAGATGGAACCATCGTCATTATAAGTGACATGCACGCCCTTGCCCATCGCCTCCTTGCGCAGCAGATGCACCAGACCGTCAGTCATAGAGCGCATCGCCATGCCCTTGACGCCGAAGCAGTTGGTTGCGGCGTTGCCGGTGATGTTGGTAAAGACAGCTTCGTTGATGCTGATCTCACCCTTCTTGGTCTGCAATTTTACCATAATTAACATCCTTTCAGCGGGATTACACTATTAAAAGATACATAACAGCAGTTTATTATATACTATTTTCTCCCGGATAACAAGCATAAAAGCGGAAATTTTTAGGAAAATTCTTCCCTTTTTTTGAAAACAACCGCAGAAATTCTGGTCAACTTCGGGCAAATCAGACAAAATTCGTGTTTGGGTATTGAAAAAAACGCCGTAATAGCATATAGTAAATTAAATAAATGCGCATACTGCCGGAGAAGTATTTTTTCGCAAGCGAAGGAGAGGCACGCATGAGAGTGATCACAGGAACAGCCCGCGGCCGCAAGCTCAAGTCGCTGGAGGGATTGGATACCCGCCCCACGACTGACCGGGTGAAAGAGGGCATTTTCAATATTATTCAGTTTGATCTGGAAGGACGGCGCGTGCTGGATCTGTTCGCGGGAACGGGTCAGATGGGCATCGAGGCGCTCAGCCGGGGTGCCGCAAGCGCGGTCTTTGTGGAGCAGCGGCGTGACGCGGCAGCCATCGTCCGGGACAATTTGAAGACCACGCAGCTGGAGAGTCGTGCAAGAGTCATCTGCGGTGACGCGATGGCATACCTTGCCTCCGCAAAGGAAAAGTTTGATATTATTTTTATTGACCCGCCCTATGCCGACAAGCTTTGGAGCAGCGCTCTCGCAGCTATTTCCCGGTTTGACATTTTATCCAATCATGGTATAATCGTCTGTGAATCACCGATGGAGCAGGAGATGCCCGAAATGCAGCCGCCTTACTACCTCCACCGCACCTACCGCTACGGCAGGATCAAGGTGACCACCTACCACCGTGAGGAGGGGCGCGGAGAATGAGGATCGCTGTCTGTCCCGGAAGCTTTGACCCCATCACCGTCGGACATCTTGACCTGATCGAACGCGCGTCGGCGCTGTTTGACGAGGTCATTGTCTGCATTGCGGTCAACGGAGAGAAGCGCACGATGTTTACGCCGCAGGAACGGCTTGAGATCGCAGCAGCGGCGGTAGCGCATCTGCCCAACGTCTGCGCCGAGATCTCAGAAGGTCTTCTGGCGGATTTTGCCCGGGAAAAGGGCGCGTGCGCACTGGTCAAGGGCGCGCGCAACGGAATGGACTTTGACTGGGAGTACCAACTGGCACAGATCAACCGGGATCTGGAGCCGAACCTGGATACCGTGCTGCTGCCCGCCCGTCCCTGCCATGTGCATATCAGCTCGACTATGGTGCGGGATATGATCCGCTATCATCGAAATTTAGAAAACTATCTGCCTGCCGGAGCCGCGGCAGTCCTCAAAAAGATCACAGAGGGGAAGGAACCATACTATGGCAAATGATGTACAGTATTTGATCGATATGCTCTATGAGATGATCGACGGCGCGAAGGGCGTTCTCATGGCACCCGACAAGTGCATGATCGTGCGCGAGGACGCGCTGGATCTGCTCGACGAACTGAAGGGTCAGCTTCCGCTGGAGCTGAAGAAGGCACAGGATCTGATCCGCGCCCGAGATGAATACGTGGAAAACGCCAAAAAGGAGGCGGATAAGATCCGCCGCCAGGCAGATCTGGATGCCAAAACCATTGTCGGCGAGAGCGAGATCATTCGCGTGGCGCGGGATAAGGCGACGGAGATCCTTCACCGCGCTGAGGAGCGCTCCAAGAGCATGATCAACGTTACCAATGAGTATACCGATGACGCGCTCCGCCGTGCGGAGGAGGCTGTCCAGGCAGCACTGGACGAGCTGCATGAGTCCCGTATGCGTTTCCGCGCTGTATCCGCCGAGCAGGTGCAGGCACAGAGAACAAAGCTGGAAACGGAATTTGCAGAGGAAAATAAGTAAATTTTGGACATAGTGGGTGTGCCGCATTCGCGGCACACCCTTTTGCATTCATCAGAATGGCAAATCCCAATTTGTCGCAAAAAAAGAAGCACTGCCAAACAAAGCAGTGCTTCCTCTTTCATTTTATCAGCGGCACTTGACAGAAGTGCCGGTGCGTCCGGCGATGCCGTCCCTTGCCTTTTCCAGCAGAGTGATAAGTGCCTCTCGTCCCTCTTTGGACTCAGCGAATTTCACCGCCGCCTCAACCTTGGGCAGCATGGAGCCGGGGGCAAACTGTCCGTCGGCAGCGTGCTTGCGTGCCTCCTCCGGGGTCATGGTGGACAGCCACTGCTCATCCTCCTTGCGGAAGTTGATGGCGACCTTCTCCACGGCGGTAAGGATGATAAGGGTATCGGCATCCAGCTGCTCGGCGAGCAGCTCGCTGGCAAAATCCTTGTCAATAACGGCACCCACGCCCGCAAGGTGGTTGCCCTCGGTACGGCTGACGGGGATACCGCCGCCGCCGCAGCACACGACCAGCGCGCCGCTGCCCACAAGTGTGCGGATCGCGTCGATCTCAACAATGTGTCTGGGTCTGGGGGAAGCAACATAGCGGCGCCAGCCGCGTCCGGCATCCTCCTTGACGAGATAGCCGGTCTTTTCCGCGTAAGCCTTTGCATCCTCCGCGCTCATAAACTTGCCGATGGGCTTGGTAGGATTCTCGAACGCGGGATCATTGGCATCGACCTCCACCTGTGTAACGATGGAGCAAACGGGAATGTTTGCAATGCCGCGGTCCAGCAGCTCCTCCCGCAGGGCATTCTGCAGGTCGAAGCCGATATACGCCTGACTCATGGCGCCGCAAACAGGCAGGGGAGTAAAGCCCTGTGCGGGATCCTCCTTCTGCAGTGCGGACATTGCGTTATTGATAATACCGACCTGAGGACCGTTGCCGTGGGCGACAACGACCTCGTTGCCGTCCTCGATCAAATCAACGATGGCGCGGGCAGTGATCTTGACCGCTTCCGCCTGCTCGGCGAGAGTATTACCCAGAGCGTTTCCGCCCAGAGCGATAACAATGCGCTTGCTCATTCCATAACCTCATACTTTATCGTAATTTTTATAGGGACGGAGCGTATCACTCCGTCCCTATGTATTTCGCCTAATATTATACCAGCCTTGTTACAGATTGTCTACAGTTTTTCCAAAAACATTTGAAACTATGTATCTTTTCCGCAGCCTGTCAGACTCCGCTCGGGTCGATATCCACAAAAGGGACCTTCTCGCGGAGCGCATACTCCAATGTCCGGCGTGTACCGCCGCCGGAGCCGTCATAGACAGCGATGACCAGAGAGCTTTTTTCAACCATATACCGGTTGCGCCGGTGCATACAGTCGGGCGTGTAACATTCCTGCAAAACCGTCCTGCGGTCACAGTCCGCCACCAGCCGCTCCCAGCGCCGCCGCTGCTCCGGCGTCCACTTTTCACTCTGCCCCGCAAAGGGGATCGCCGCCTCCAGCGTAATATCAGGATGCTCATTTCTCAAAGCAAGAACAGCCTCCGCGAAATAAAAATCGCACCCCCGCGCCATTCCACAGATGAAATGGCGTTTTCCCTCCGCGCAAGCAGTCTCCAGTGCGTCCCGCAGCTTTCTTTTCAAGGCAAGGCAGCGAATATCCTCCTCATTTTTCCCCCACGGAAGCTTTTCCGGCCTGTGTCCGGTAAAGCAGCAGGTTTGTTCCCGTTTATCCATTCTTTCGCCCCCTCACCGGAATTATAGAACATATATTCTATTTTGTAAAGAAAATTTTTCTCTTGTTTTTTTGCCGCAAGTGTGTATAATGGTGCCTACAGCCGAATCAACATCTTCAGGGCGGGGTGAAAGTCCCCACCGGCGGTGATGGGTGTCCCCTCAGTCCGCGAGCGCGCAGGCGCTGAACCGGTGCAAATCCGGTACCGACAGTTACAGTCTGGATGGAAGAAGATCTGCATGGGAATCTGCGGCGCATTGCGGCACTCTTTTGCATGGGTCCTCCGGGGATGGAACGATCTTCGGTGAAAATCCGCAAAGGAGTGTATTTTTTATGTCTGTCAAAACCCGCACCCACAAGCTTACCGTCACCGCCATGCTCGGCGCGGTGGCTGTCGTCCTGATGCTGATGGAATTTCCCATTCCGTTCCTCATTCCGGACTTTGTGAAAATGGACTTCTCCGAGCTTCCCGCCCTGCTGGCTTCCTTCAGTCTGGGTCCGGTGTACGGCGTTGCAGTCTGCTTCATCAAGAATGCGGTCCACGCCTTCTTTACCACCACTGGCTGCATTGGTGAGGTGTGCAACTTTCTTCTGGGCTGCTGCTTTGTAGTTCCCGCCGGTCTGCTATACAAGCGCAGGAAAACCCGCAGAAACGCTCTCGCTGGCGCTTTCCTCGGCGCACTATCCATGGCACTGCTCAGTATCCCCATCAACTACTTTATCTCTTACCCCGTCTACACCGCCTTTATTCCGCTGGATGCCATCATCAGCATGTATCAGGCGCTGATCCCCTCGGTGGATGGTCTTCTCACCTGCCTGATCATTTTCAACGCCCCCTTCACCCTGCTCAAGGGACTTCTGACCACCGCGCTGACCTTCCTGATCTACAAGCCCCTGTCCCCCCTGCTGCACAAATAAACAGCCATTCTTCCCTGCCGCGGACACCGTGCCGCGGCAGGTTTCTTTTCCCACATTGACTTGACGCGGTATTTTCGATATAATGAGATGTTAGAAGTGCGCAAGCTTCTATTGAACCAACCCGGGAGGCAGAATATGAGAAATATCGCCCTGCATTTGATGTACAATGGAACTGCCTACCACGGCTGGCAGGTGCAAAAGACCGAGATCACAGTGGCGGAAACGCTGGAAAAGGCACTTGCCACCATCTGCGGTCATCCGGTCAAGGTCACCGGCTGCGGACGGACGGATGCAGGCGTCCACGCCGAATACTATATCGCAAACTTCCGCACAAGCTGCACCATTCCCGCCGAGCGCATCCCTCTGGCGGTGAATTCCCGCCTGCCGGACGATATCGTTGTATGCCGCGCCTTTGACGTTGCAGAGGACTTCAACGCCATCGGCTCCTGCATCAAGAAGGAATACACCTACCGCATCTTCAACTCCCGGATCAGAAACCCGTTTTATGTAAACCGTGCGTATTTTTACCCCAAACTGTTGGACGAGGCGGTCATGGACCGCGCCGCCCGGGCTTTCGAGGGTACTCACGATTTCCGCGCGGTGCGCAGCGTGGGAACGGAAACCAAGACCACCGTGCGCACGATCCACTACTGCTACGTTACCCGCAGCGGCGACCTTCTGGAGCTGAAGGTCTGCGCCAACGGCTTTCTCTACAATATGGTGCGCGCCATTACCGGCACAGTGCTGTATGCTGCCGAGGGCAAGCTCACGCCGGAGGATATTCCGCTGATTCTGGAAAGCGGCAACCGCACCCTTGCCGGTCCCACCGTCCCCCCCGGCGGATTATATCTGACCAAACTGTGGTATGAGGATGAACGACTCAATGGCGAATAAAGAACTCAAAAACGAACAGGCTTCCCAGGAAGCCGGTGAAAAAAAGCAACCCAAAAAGCGTTCCTTTTTGCGGCGTTTTCTGCCGCCGGTCGTCATTCTTGTCATCGTTCTGACGATCGCTGTCCTCTCCACCATGGAGGACGGCAACCATTTTTCCGCTCTGCGCCGTTATCTGATGTACGGTGACAGCGCCGAAACACAGGATCTCTATACCTACGCCTCCCACCAGAGCAATCTTTATGAGCAGCTCGGTGAGGAGCTGCTGGTGGTCAACCCCAACAGCATCCAGCTTCTCCACCGGGACGGCACGGCGCTCTATGAGCTGCAGGTCAGCATGACCGCGCCGGTGATCTCAGTGGGCAGAGAGCTTGCCGCGGTCTGTGACGCGCAGGGCGATACCGTCTATGTTCTCAGCAGCAGCGGTCTGCGCTGGAAGCACGAGAGCGCAGAAGGACTTCTATGCTACTGCGCGCGGCTCAGCAGCAGCGATTTTCTTGCCGTCACGGAGCAGAAAAACGGCTACAAGGCATCCGTCAGCGTGTATGACAGCAAGGGAACTTTGATTTTCCGCTTCGATTCCCACGACAGCTATCTCAGCGATGCCATCGTGACGGACGACGGAAAGCATCTGGTCGTCCTTGCGCTGGGTGAAAACCACGGGACCTTCGCTTCCACCGTGATCGTGTATGATCTCAGCACCGTGCAGCGTCTGGGAGAGTACCCCCTGTCTGACGGTCTTGCGCTGGATGCGGCGGTTTCCGGTGAAAACGCTGTCCTCCTATGCGATAAGCGGCTCGCCATCGTGACGCTCAACGGAGAAACTACGCTCAACTATGCGTATGGCGAGCAGTACCTCCACGATTACGCGCTGACCGGCGAGGATTTCTGCGCCCTGCTGATGGGACGCTACCAGTCCGGAAATGTCTGCCGGCTTGTCACCTTCTCTCTCGAAGGAGAACAGCTTGCCGCGCTGGAACTGACAGACGAGGTGCTGGACATGAGTGCGGCGGGGGATCGTCTTGCCGTGCTGTACAGCGATGCGCTGGTCCTCTATGACAGGACACTCACGGAGATCGCCCGTCTGGAGGACACCGGGCACGCAGGCAGCGTCCGCATGAACGCTGACGGGACCGCGCTTTTGATCGCGGAAAGCTCCGCGCGGCGGTTCCTGCCTTGATCAAAAAGGTTACTAAGAAAGGATGCTGTCCCATTGTCTGTTTCTGTTATCATTGATCTTCTGATCGCCGCCATTCTGGCACTCAGCATCTATTTTGGATGGACAAAGGGCATGGTGCGCGGTCTGCTTACCCTTGCGGGCATGATTCTCACTCTGATCGTTGCTTCTCAGATCGCCGATACCGCATCAGCGCTCATCGTTGAGCGGGTGATCCGCCCTGCGACTCTTGCCGCCATTGAACAGCACGCGGATGAGCTCAGTCCGGAGAGCTTTGACGGCATCGGGCAGATCGAACAGATCATCAGCACCATCGAAAACGACCTTGTGCGGGAAAAAGCAATGGAGCTTCTCTCCACCGTGAACCTCCCCACCGGCGAGTTCACGCGGGACGCCGTGCTCAGGATCGGCTGCGAGCTGGTCGATACCGTCCTGCGGGGCGCGGTGCGGGATATTCTGTCCGCTGTGATTTTCATTCTGTGCTTTGCTTTGATCTCCCTCGCCCTGCGTCCGGTCATCTGGATGGTCGAGCAGGCGTTCAAGCTGCCCCTCCTGCGTGAGCTTAATCAGCTTGGCGGACTTTTATCCGGCGCGGTGCGAGGCATTCTGCTCGTGCTGATCGGAGTATGGGCACTGCGTCTGACCGGCATGTATCTTACCGAGGAGGTCATCGCTGAGTCCTACCTTCTCAAATCCGCCGTTATGCTGCTGGATACTTTTGGTCTGGGAAATACCGCAGCTTTATAAAGTTTTCAATTTGTTCACTCGGTTGGCACGCCGTTATGCTACAATAACGCTGCACCGCTGTGACCGCGCCTCGGGCGCGAGCTGATATAACTGCTTGATCGGCAGTCATGCGTGATCGTCACGCAGCTATTTTCAAACAAGCAGCCGACACGTCTGTGCCGGCGATGGAGGTAAAACACTATGCAGCCTACCCTTTGTTCCAAATGCAAAAAACGCGTTGCCGTTGTTTTCATCACCCGGCTGGAAAACGGTGAAGCCGTTAACGACGGACTGTGCTTAAAATGCGCCAAAGAGCTGGGAATGCCTCAGGTCGATGAGATCATGCGCCGCATGGGCATCAACGACGAGGATCTGGAGGCCATCAACGAGGAAATGATGCACGCCTTTGGCGGCGCGGAATCCATGGAGGGTCTGATCCCCGCCGAAAACGACGAAGACGGCGAGGACGAGGAAGACGGCAAGACCGCCACCTTCCCCTTTCTGAACCGTCTGTTCGGCGGCGCGTCCAATCCCCCCGCCGCGCCGAACCCCGAGCAGCCCCGTGGCGAAAGCAAGGAGCGCAAGGCGGACAAAACGCCCAAGCGCAAATATCTGGACAGCTACTGCATCAATCTCACCGAGCGGGCGAGAAGCGGCAAGCTGGATAACCTGATCGGCCGTGAGCAGGAGATCGAGCGCGTGATCCAGATCCTCAACCGCCGCCAGAAAAACAATCCCTGCCTCATCGGTGAACCCGGCGTTGGTAAGACCGCCATCGCGGAGGGGCTTGCCCAGCGCATCGCCAGGGGTGAAGTTCCCTTCAAGCTGCGGGACAAGGAGGTTTTCCTTCTTGATCTCACCGCGCTGGTGGCAGGAACTCAGTTCCGCGGTCAGTTCGAGAGCCGTATGAAGGGTCTGATCGAGGAGATCCGCAAATTCGGCAACATCATCCTTGTCATTGACGAGGTCCACAACATCGTCGGCGCGGGCGATGCCGAAGGCAGCATGAATGCCGCCAACATTCTCAAGCCCGCCCTCTCCCGCGGCGAGATTCAGGTCATCGGCGCCACCACTTTCACCGAGTACCGCAAGCATATCGAGAAAGACACCGCGCTGGAGCGCCGTTTCCAGAGTGTCACCGTCAACGAGCCCAATCTGGAGGATACCATGCAGATCCTGCGCGGTATCGCCCACTACTATGAATCCTTCCACGGTGTGCATATCCCCGAGGGCATTCTGCGCCAGGCGGTGCTGCTCAGTGAGCGGTATATCACCGACCGTTTCCTGCCCGACAAGGCCATCGACCTCATCGACGAGGCCTGTTCTGACATGAATTTGAAGGATCACAGCATCAACCGCCGTCAGGAGGTCATGCGGGAGCTGGAGGACTACGCCAGGGAGCGTGAGCTTCTGGAAGCTGCCGAAGAGCCCAATTTCGAGCGCATGGCGGAGCTGAAAAGCAAGGAGCTCCAGCTCCAGTCCGAGCTGGACGAATTGACCGCCCACGGCACTCCCGAGCTGACCATGGAAAATCTGGCACGGGTCATCGAGCTGTGGACCAAGATTCCTGCCAGCAAGATCCGAGAGGAGGAGTTCAAGCGACTCAGTGAGCTGGATCAGCGGCTGAAGGCAAAGATCATCGGTCAGGACGAAGCCATTGATGCTGTTTCCGCCGCTATCCGCCGAAACCGCGTGGGTATCTCCCCCAAGCATAAGCCCGTGAGCTTTATTTTTGTCGGCAGCACCGGTGTGGGCAAGACGGAGCTGGTCAAGCAGCTTGCCGACGATCTGTTCAACGCGCCGGAGAGCCTCATCCGTCTGGATATGTCCGAGTTTATGGAGAAACACTCCGTTTCCCGCATTATCGGCTCCCCTCCCGGCTATGTGGGCTATGATGAAGCCGGTCAGCTCACCGAAAAGATCCGCCGCAAGCCCTACAGCGTGATTTTGTTTGACGAGATCGAAAAGGCACACCCCGATGTGCTCAATGTGCTGCTCCAGATCCTTGACGATGGGCAGATCACCGATGCCCATGGACGCAAGGTGAATTTTGAGAACACCGTTATCGTCATGACCTCCAACGCGGGCAGCGACCGCAAGGAGGGCAGCGTCGGCTTCAACAAGACAGTCAACGAACAGGGCAAGGACCGCGCCATGAAGGCGCTGCAGGGCTTCCTGCGTCCCGAGTTCATCAACCGTGTGGATGAGATCGTCTACTTCAACAAGCTCACGGAGGAGAACTTCAAGCCCATCGCCCGCCTGATGCTGGATGAACTGAAGGCCAGCATGAAGGAAAAGGGTCTCTCCTTCACCTACGATGACGCGCTGGTGGATTATCTGGTAAAGAAATCCTACTCCGCTACCTACGGCGCGCGCAACCTTCGCCGCACCATTCAGAAAGAGGTAGAGGACGCTATGGCGCTGGAGATCATCGGAAGCTACGACCACCCCATCACCCAGCTTTCCGCCACCGCGCAGGACGACGCGGTTATTCTGCGCACACTGTAAAGGAGGCGCATCCACCATGTTTCTGTTCCGCAAAAACATTGAACCGCGCTGCGCTTACTGTTCCAGAGGAAGCGTCATCAACGAGCGGGAGGTCATCTGCTCCCGCAAGGGTGTCGTGTCTATGGAGTATCACTGCCGTGGCTTTCGCTACGATCCTCTGCGCCGTGAGCCGCCCAGACCGGTGAAGCTGGAAACCGCAAAGCTCACAGAAGAGGATTTCAAAATCTGAACCCCTTCAATTATGACAAATGGCGTGCTGCAAAGCATTTGCAACACGCCATTTTGTTGTTTAAATGTATTGATAATAAAGTCCATGCTGCGTACAGTACCACAGCAACGTTCCGCGTCCCCGGGCAGGAAAACGAACCTGCATATCCCATTCCGGATAAGTACGCACCAGCTGCACCCGTTCTCCGTTGGCAAACGCAACAAACGCGATATAATGCTCCTTGGTCATGGGATGGGACGAAGTGATAAACCACTCATCCTCCACCCGCTCCGCAATCAGCTTGCTGTCATCCTCCGCTTTTTTCGCCGTCAGTGCGGGGAGCTTGCGCCCGCAGCAGGCAATTTCCGCGTTTCCTGTAGTCATTGAGATCGCGCCGCAGACAGGGCAGACATAATATTTCGCTTTTTTCATATTTCCTCCCGATTCCTTTCCGGAAGGCAGCTCACCGGTGAGCAACGCTGTCAACTCCACCTCCAGCACATTGGACAGCCGTTCCAGCAGCGACACATCCGGACACCCCAGACCCCGCTCCCATTTGCTGACTGCCTTATCGCTGACCAGAACACGCTCCGCCAGCTCACGCTGGGTCAACCCCTGCTCTTTGCGCAGGTGCGCGATCAACGCGCCGATTTTATCGTGATCCATGCTTTTCGCCTCCCTTTAAGAACCATCATACCGAAAGGCAGGGAAAAACGCAATCGACGCTCCGTAGAGTGCTACCTCCGTTTCAAGCCCAGACTTTCTTCATAAAACGCCATCAAGCGTCTGCGGTAGTCCTTCATCAGCACCTCGCTTGCCGCGTCTGCCGCCTGCTGCTCGCTCTCCACGAAGTATTTCCCGTTGGAGCGGCGGATCGAAATGCTGTCCAGCGGCCAACCGGGATTGCGCTTTTCATGGGGCTTGTCCACCATGTAAAACGCATACACATCATTGATCGGGCCGTCATCCATAAAGCCGTACACCGTGCCATGATTGCACACCGCGTAAGCATCCTGATACCAGCAGGTGATCCTTCCCCCAAGGGAGCGGGCAAGGGCGCTGTAATGCTCCAGCGCCTCGTCATCGCTCATGCTGTGTCCATCCGGCGCGCGGCGAATGGTCAGCCCCGGCTGGCGGGGATCGGTCAGCGGCAGTTCGCGGACATAGAGGGCAGAATCCGCCGAAATCACATAGTCGTGGAACTGTCCGTAATACGCCGCCTTGATCTCAGCGTTCTCCAGAACGGTCTTTCCGTCCTCGTCCGGCAGCTTTTCAATGCCGAGATCCGCCAGCGTCACAAAGGAAACATCAAACTCCGCAAGCTGGCGGGCAAAATATTCCTTTTTAGAGGGATTATGCGTTCCCAAAAGAATTTCCATCTTTACTCCTCCGTCCAGTCCGTTACGGGAACCGGTTCTTCGCCGGGGCGAAGAGGGATCTGAATATACCGGTCATACCGCTCCTGTCCAAAATGATGCAGATAGATCTCACGATGCTTTTGAAGCACCATATCCTCATCGGGCAGGCGCTCCGCGCAGCAGAGAGTCTTGAATCGCACGCCAAACAGCGCGCATTCATAATTCATCAGAGTTGCGCCGCAGCGCTGATAAAAACCCAGCCGCCGCAGGATCATCTCATCCTGCTCAGTGTCCCCCGCAGGTGCTTCGGACTCCCAGAGGAAGACCGTATCCGCCGGATAATGCCTGCGCATCGCTTCCATCAGCTTTGCGCCGATGCCCCGGTTTCGCTGCCGCGTGGGGACACAGAGATAGTCGATCAGAATATGTTTTCCGTCCTCATGCCGCCAGAGCAGCACATAGCCCCGCACTCCGTTTTCTTCGTCCACAAGGCACAAGGGATCGTACAGTCCCTTCGCGCAAAGCTGTTCCATAGCAAAAAGCGGCTTTAATTCCGAGGGAGGAAACGCCTCCCGCAGGTCTGTTTCATAGGCGCGGCGAAGCTCCTCCGCCGTCATGCGATGCAGCATCATTTATCAAACTCCAAAGTCATAATAACCGCATTCTCCTTGGGGTGGTCGTAATAATTCTTGCGCACACCCACCTCTTTATACCCGTATTTCTCATACAGCGCCCGGGCAGGGGCGTTGCCCTCACGCACCTCAAGCGTCAGAAACGCCAGCTTGCTGCCCTCGGCAAAACGGTGGAACACATTCAAAAGCTCCCCCGCAATGCCCTGACGGCGATAGTCCGGGCGCACCGCCACATTGGTGATATAACCCTCGTCCAGTATGACGAGAACTCCCGCATAGCCGAGGACCGTGCCGTCCGCTCCCTGTGCCACCAACGTGGCGGCGCACTCGTTTTCCAGATGCTCCGAGAGCATACGCCGGGACCATGGATCGCTGAAGCACAGCTTTTCGATCTCAGCGACCTGATCCAAATGGTCACTGGTCATGGGGATAATGTCGTAGGTCATATTTTTCTCCTCTATGCTGAATCTACAAAAGGAGTGCTGCGTCAGCAGCACTCCTTTTAAGGCTTTTACTCATTCATGCCGCAGCACTTCTTATACTTCTTGCCGCTTCCGCAGGGGCAGGGATCATTTCTGCCGACCTTCTGCACACGGCGGGGCTGCTTCTTGACAGTGCCATCCCCGCGTCCCTCGGTGATGCCGGAAGCCACACGCTCACGCTTGACCTCCTGATCGCCCTTAATACGGGCGGAATAGAGACGGCGCACCGTGTCCTGACGGATCGCGTCGATCATTTCCTCAAACATGTGCAGGCTCTCCTGCTTATACGCCACAACAGGATCGCTCTGGGCGAAGGCACGCAGGCGGATACCCTGACGCAGATCATTCATGGCATCAATATGCTCCATCCAGTACTCATCGACCACACGCAGCATGATTACGCGCTCCAGCTCACGCATAACGGCGGGCGTGACCTCCTGCTCCTTGGCAGCATAGACCTCCATCGCCTTGCCTACAAACAGGTCGATGCACTCCTGCGCATCGAGCTTCATGATATCCTCCTGCTCGAAGCTGCGGGCAGCGAAGAAGGTACCCTCCAGCTCATGCATCATGGCATGGAAGCCTTCCTCGTCCAAACGCTTCTTATCACCAAAGGCGGTGTTAACACTGTCGGAGATCATGCCGGAGATCATGCCGGAGATCACCTCGCGGATATCCATGCCGTCCAGCACCTGCTTGCGCTGCCCGTAGATGATCTCGCGCTGCTTGTTCATAACATCATCGTATTCCAGCGTGCTCTTACGGGCCTGGAAGTTGCGGGACTCCACGCTGGTCTGAGCATTGGCAATGGTCTTGGTCAGCATCTTGGTCTCGATGGGCATATTTTCGTCCACATCCAGACGGTCCATCAGCGCGGTGATCCGCTCACCGCCGAACAGGCGCATCAGATCATCGTCCAGACTCAGATAGAAGCGGGTCTCACCGGGATCGCCCTGACGTCCGGCACGTCCGCGCAGCTGATTGTCGATACGACGGGAATCGTGGCGCTCAGTGCCGATGATAAACAGACCGCCTGCCTCGCGAACCTTCTCCGCCTCGCCCTCGATCTCCGCCTGATGCTTTTTGAGACTCTCGGCATACATTCTGCGGGCATCCAGGATCTCCTGATTGTCCGTTTCCGCGTAACCGGTGGCTTCCGCGATCAGCTCATCGCTCATACCCGCCTTGCGCAGGTCATTTTTGGCAAGGAACTCGTCGTTGCCGCCCAGCTTGATATCCGTACCACGACCAGCCATGTTGGTGGCGATGGTCACGGCGCCCAGCTTACCCGCCTGCGCCACGATCTCCGCCTCACGCTCGTGGTTTTTCGCGTTCAGCAGGTTGTGCTTGATGCCCTCACGGGAGAGCAGCTTTGAGAGATGCTCGTTCTTCACAATAGAGACCGTACCGACCAGAACAGGCTGACCCTTGGCGTGGCACTCCTTGATCTGCTCAATGACCGCGCGGTACTTGCCCGCCTCGGTCTTGTACACCACATCGGAGTTGTCCTTACGGGCAACGGGACGGTTGGTGGGGATCTCGATGATATCCAGCTTGTAAATGCTGCCGAATTCCTCCGCCTCGGTCAGCGCCGTACCGGTCATGCCGGAGAGCTTGCTGTAAAGACGGAAGTAGTTCTGGAAGGTGATGGTGGCAAGGGTCTTGCTCTCATGCTCGACCTTGACACGCTCCTTCGCCTCGATGGCCTGATGCAGACCCTCGCTGTAGCGGCGGCCGAACATCAGACGACCGGTGAACTCGTCAACAATAACGACCTCGCCATCCTTGAGGACGTAGTCGATATCGCGCTTCATAACGCCGTGTGCCTTGATGGCCTGGTTGATGTGGTGGGCAAGGGTGGAGTTTTCGGGATCGGAGAGGTTTTCCACATGGAAGAACTCCTCCGCCTTCTTGATGCCGCGGGCGGTCAGAGTAGCGGTCTTGCTCTTTTCATCAACGACGTAATCGGCATCGATGCTCTCATCCTCCTCCACCTTGTCGTTGGTCTCGGCAATGACAAGCTTCTTCAGAGGACGGACAAACGCCTCCGCCATATCATACATCTGGGTGGATTTTTCGCCGATACCGGAGATGATCAGCGGCGTGCGCGCCTCGTCGATCAGGATGGAGTCCACTTCGTCTACAATGGCAAAATTGTGTCCACGCTGGACCAGCTCGCCGCTGTACAGCGCCATATTGTCACGCAGATAGTCAAAGCCCATCTCGTTGTTGGTGCCGTAGGTGATATCGGCGGCATAAGCGGCTCTGCGCTCCTTCTTATCCAGACCGTGGACGATCAGACCAACGGTCAGACCGAGGAAGCGGTGAACCTTGCCCATCCACTCACTGTCGCGCTTGGCGAGGTAGTCGTTGACCGTGACGATATGCACGCCCTTGCCGGAAAGGGCATTGAGGTAGGCGGGCAGCGTTGCCACCAGCGTCTTACCTTCACCGGTACGCATCTCGGCGATGCGGCCCTGATGCAGGATCACGCCGCCGATGAGCTGCACCCGGTAGGGGCGCATACCCAGCACACGCACTGATGCCTCGCGCACAGTGGCAAATGCCTCGGGCAGAATATCGTCCAGCGTTTCACCCTTGCTCAGACGCTCCTTGAATTCTGCGGTTTTCGCGGTGAGCTGCGCATCTGTCAGCGCCTTGTATTCCTCTTCCAGCGCCTCGATTTTATCCACAATGGGATAGATGTGCTTCAGCTCCCGCTCGCTGTATGTTCCAAAAAGTTTCGTGATCAGACCCATTCTTAAACGCTCCTGTCAAATAAAAGTAGAAAAACCTACACAAACACAGCGTATAGTATAGCACATTTTCCATGCTTTGCAAAGGAAAACCGCAAACTTTTCGCTGTTTTTCCATACAACTTTTATTGACAAAAACTAAGTTTTGCTATACAGTTTCACTTGTACCAAACACCGTACAACCACAAGAGGAGTATTTTATGAAAAAACTCACGATCGCTAAGGAATTTACTATTATCACGCTCGCAACTGCGCTGCTCGCTGTTTCTTTTCACATCTTCATGATCCCCAGCAGAGTTTCCATCGGTAGTGTTTCCGGTCTCGCCATGGTGCTCAGTCAAATGACGGAGGGCGCGATCCCAATTTCCGTGATCTCGCTGGTAATCAACGCTGTGTTGCTGGTGGTCGGCTTCATCTGCCTGGGAACGGGCTTCGGCATCAAGACGGTTTACACCTCTCTCCTGCTGCCTGTCTTTCTGGGTGTTATGGAGATCATCATGCCCAATCCCCAGCCCATCATCGGCGATCCGTTTCAGGATGTTCTGTGCCACCTGTTCCTTGTCAGCTTTGCCCAGGCGACGCTCTTTAACGTGAACGCCTCCTCCGGCGGTCTGGATATTATCGGCAAGCTGCTCAACAAGTATCTGCGCGTTGATCTGGGCAAGGCGGTCGCCTCCTGTGGACTGATCGTTGCTTTGATGTCCTACTTCGTTTCCGATCTCAAGATCGTCGTGCTGTCTGTTCTGGGCACCTACCTCAACGGCATCATTCTTGACTACTTCATTTTTGGCAACAACATCAAGCGCCGCGTGTGCATTCTCTCCTCCAAGCTGGATGAGATCCGCTCCTTTGTTCTGACTGAGCTCCACAGCGGTGCCACGATCTACGACGCCATCGGCGCTTACAACAATACTCCTCTGAAGGAGATCGTTGTGATCGTAAACAAGCAGGAGTACGCCGCGCTGATGCGCTTCGTATCCAAAACAGACCCCGCCGCTTTCGTTACCGTCTATAACGTCAACGAGGTCTCCTATGTCCCCAAGCCCCGCGCATAATATGCCACAGGGAGCGCTTTTCAGCGCTCCCTGTTTTTTCATGTGAAAAGCCCGCCTTAACAGCGCGCCCAACGTATTTATTATATCACAAATCAGCGCTCATCGTCAATCCATGCGCAACAAATCCGGCAGTTTTCTCCGGTATATACAAGAAAATCACCATTTATTCGTACAAAACACCACTTGCATTTAACGCTTCAAAGTGGTAAATTATACTCACAAAGAGGTGATACCAATGTACAGCTAAATTCCCCACGATGCAGGCTTTCGAATTTACATAAATTTCCCTGAGATTTGAGTACTGGCAAAAAAAAAGCAAACAGATCAAGACAGAAATCAAGTAAGTGAGAAAGTAAGTACAAAGCAAACGGACTGAAAGAAAGCCGCATCGTAAATCTGAAGAAAGAGAGGTTAATCAAGGATGCTAGATACCAAGAACGAACAGGAATGACCCTTGACTGTGCGAGAAAAGATGCAGTCAAGGGTCATTCTTATTGCTTTGCTTCCCTACATTTTGCAGCGCGCCGCCCATCGGGGCGGCTTTTGTTTTGCCAATAGATGGCGCAACGTATGTTGACAACAATTATTTAGTGTGCTAAAATTGCCGTTAGTGAAAAAAATAGAGAGGTGAAGAATCATGATATTCGGAAAGCATATCAACCGCTACTATCTGAAGTACCTGCACTGGCTGGTGCTGGGTGTGGCTGCTCTGATCGCAGTGGACTATGTGCAGCTGTTTATCCCCGAGCTCTACGAAATGGTCATCAACGGCATGAAGGAGGGTCAGGTCGTTGTGGACGGCACTGTCCACGCCTTCGACATGAACTTCCTGCTGGACAAGATCTGTATGCCCTTTGTGGTGATCATCCTGTCGCTGGTGAGCGGCCGCTTCCTGTGGCGTGTGTGCCTGTTCGGCGCAGCCATCAAGATGGAGACCGACCTGCGCAACAAAATGTTCAACCACGCCAAGGATCTCAGCCAGCAGTACTATCAGGTCAACAAGGTCGGCAATCTGATGAGTCTGTTCACCAACGACCTTGAAACCGTTCAGGAGTGCTTCGGCTGGGGCCTTCTGATGTTCTTCGACGTGGTGTGCCTGGGTGCCATGTCCATCTTCAAAATGGCGAAGATGAATCTGCTGCTGACCTGTCTCGCTTTGATCCCCATGGGATTTCTGCTGGCGGCATCCACCATCGTGGGCAAGCGGCTGAGCGTCAAGTGGGAGCGCCGCCAGGAGGCCTACTCCGACCTTTCTGACTTCAGTCAGGAGAGCTTCTCCGGCATCGCTGTGGTCAAGGCCTTCGTCAAGGAGTCCAAGGAGCTGCTGGCATTCAAGAAGCTCAATCAGGAGAACGAGGTCGCCAACGTGGAGTATACCCGCTCCTCGGTGCTGTTCCGTATTCTGGTCTCTCTGTTTGTCGAGTCTGTGATCTGCGTCATTCTCGGCTACGGCGGCTATCTGGTATACAATGGTGTGTTCAACGCCGGTCAGCTGGTTGCCTTTATCGGCTACTTTAATAATATTATCTGGCCCATCATGGCAGTCTCCGAGCTGATCGACATGACCTCCCGCGGCAAGGCATCCCTCAAGCGCGTCAGCGAGCTGCTGGACGCCAAGCAGGATGTGGTGGACCGCGAAAATGTGGAGGAGATCCCCGCCATCAAGGGCGATATCGAGTTTAAGGACCTCACCTTCCGCTATCCTGACGGTGAGTACGACTGTCTGAAGAATATCTCCTTCCGCATCGAAGCAGGCGAGAGCGTGGGTCTTGTGGGCAAGACCGGCTCCGGCAAGTCCACCATGGTGGATCTGCTGCTGCGTACATACAATGTCCCAGACGGCACGATCTTTATCGACGGGCACGACGTAAATTCCATGCCCATCCGTCAGGTGCGCGCCGCTTCCGCCTATGTCCCGCAGGACAACTTCCTGTTCTCCGACACCATCTCCCGCAACATCGGCTTCGGTGTGGATGATCCCACCGAGGACAACGTGGAAAATGTTGCCCGCCTGGCAGATATCTATGACAATGTCATGGACTTCCGCGACGGCTTCGAGACCATGATGGGTGAGCGCGGCGTGACCGTTTCCGGCGGTCAGAAGCAGCGCATCTCCATCGCCCGTGCTCTGCTGAAGGATGCCCCCATCCTCATTCTGGACGACTCCGTTTCCGCAGTCGACACCAAGACCGAGCGCAAAATTCTGGAGAACCTGCGCAAGACCCGCAAGGGCAAAACCACGATTTTGATCGCCCACCGCATCTCCACCATCGAGCAGATGGATAAGATCATTTTCATTGCCGATGGCGAAATCGTTGCCGTTGGCACCCACGCGGAGCTCTACGCAAACTGCGAGGAATATAAGCGCACCGTCGATCTCCAGAAGCTGGAAGAGGAAGGAGGAGAGGTTAAGAATGCGTGAGTATCTGCCTATTCTGATCGTTGGCAGCATCATTGGTGTCTTTGCCATCATTTTTACCATCGCGTATCTGGGCATCCGTAAGCAGAAAGAAGCCATCGGCTTTGACCGCCACATGGAAGATGGCGAGCTGATCGTCCGCCTGCTGCAGTATGCCAAGCCCCACTGGAAGTCCTTCGCTCTGGTGCTGGTCATCATGGCGGTCTCCATTGCCTACGATATCGTTTCTCCTCTTATCATGGGTGAGATCGTGGAAATGGTACAGGAGGAGTTTGAGCTGTCGGTACTGTTCCGCTGGGTCGGTGTCTACGCCTCGATCCTGATCGTTTCCCTGTGCTGCACCTATTTCCAGTCCATCATTCTGCAAAAGACCGGTCAGAAGATCCTGTCCTCTCTCCGTCAGGATGTGTTTGTCCACATTGAGAGCCTGTCCCACAGCCAGCTCAACCAGATCCCCGTGGGCAAGCTGGTCACTCGTGTCACCAATGACACCAACGCCATCTCCATGACGTTCACCAACGTTCTGGTCACGATGGTAAAGAATGTGTTCGTCATCATCGGCGTTCTGGCAGCCATGCTGATGCTCAACTACTTCCTGACGCTGATGGTGCTGTGCTTCGTTCCCTTCGTGATCCTGTTCACGGTGATCTTCCGCAAATTCAGCCGCAAGGTCTACCGCCGCGTGAAGGACTGCACCACCGACATCAACACCTACCTCTCCGAGAACCTCTCCGGTATCAAGATCACCCAGATCTTCAACCGTGAGGAGCGCAAGTACGAGGAGTTCGTGGAAAAGAGCGTCAAGCTGCGCCGTGCCAAGCGCGACCAGATGTTCGTGTTCGGTATCTTCCGTCCTATGGTGTACATGCTGAACGTCAGCTCTGTCATGTGCCTGTTCTACTTCTGCGCCAAGGGCGTGATCACCGGGACCACCTTCTTTGGTCAGGTCATCACCGCCTCCACGCTGGTCGCGTTCTATTCCTACATTACCAAGTTCTTCAATCCCATCCAGACCCTTGCCGAGCAGTTCAATGCGCTGCAGTCCGCTTTTGCGTCCGCTGAGAAGATCTTCACCATCATGGATATGGTGCCCGAGATCGTTGACGAGCCCGATGCCATCGAGCTGGACAATATCCGCGGTGAGATCGAGTTCAAGAATGTCTGGTTCGCCTACAAGGAGGGCGAGTGGGTGCTGCAGGATGTTTCCTTCCATGTTGAACCCCGGCAGACTGTCGCCTTTGTCGGCTCCACCGGCTCCGGCAAGTCCACCATTCTCTCTCTGATTTGCCGTAACTACGATATCCAGAAGGGTCAGATTCTCATCGACGGCATCGACATCAAGAAAATCAAGATCTCCTCTCTGCGCCGCCACTTCGGTCAGATGCTGCAGGATGTCTTCCTCTTCTCCGGCACGATCCGCAGCAACATCCTCCTGCGCATGGACGATGTTTCCGACGAGGAGGTCTGGGAGGCCTGCCGCTATGTCAACGCCGACAGCTTCATCAACAAGCTGGAGGGCGGTCTGGATGATGAGGTCCGTGAGCGCGGCAACAACTTCTCCGCCGGTCAGCGTCAGCTCCTCAGCTTCGCACGCACCATTATCCATAAGCCAAGCGTTATGATCCTGGACGAAGCTACCGCCAATATCGACACCGAGACTGAAATTCTCATTCAGGACTCTCTGGAGAAGATGAAGAACATCGGCACCATGCTGATCGTGGCACACCGTCTGTCCACCATTCAGCACTCCGACAATATTATTCTCCTGTCCCACGGCAAGATCGTGGAGCAGGGTACCCATCAGCAGCTTCTTGCCCAGAAGGGCGCCTACCACCACCTCTATACCCTGCAATTCAGCAAGGAACAGCTTGCCAGACAGCAGGGATAACAGAACGGGAGTACCGCAGACCGTATGCGGTACTCCCGATTTATTCGTATCTTGAATTAGCTAAACAGCGGTGGTATACTGGTTTCAAAGGAAGAAAAACGGAGGAAACGCTATGAAACTGAAAAAGATAACCGCAATGCTGCTTGCCCTTCTGCTGCTTACCATGCCGGTAAGTGCCGGAGAGGAGCGGGAGAGCGTGCGTGTCGCGGTGATCGACACGGGCATCTCCACTACCGCAATTTCAGCAGATAAGCTTGCTGATGGACAAAACTACCTATTCCCCGACCGCTCCACGGAAGACGTGGATGGGCATGGAACAGCGATCGCTTCCATTATCGTCGGCAGCGAGACCGCCGGAATTGAAGGTATCTGTCCCGAGGCGGTGCTGGTGCCTTTGGTCTATATCGGTGTTTCCGACAGCGGTAAAAAGATCACAGGAGATCTGGAACTGCTTGCGCAGGCGATCCGGGATGCGGTCGATGTCTATCATTGCGATATTATCAATATCAGCTCAGCCGCGATCCTGTCAAAACCCTATCTGAGAGAGGCCGTGGAGTACGCACGGGAGCAGGGCGTTCTGCTGGTATCCGTCGCGGGTAATACAAACGATGGACACAGACGTTACCCGGGAGGCTATGATGAGGCGTTTTGTGTCGGCGCAGTTGATCCGGAAGGAAGCGGCGCGGCAGACTTTTCCAACGTACACGGCTATGTGGACATCGCCGCACCGGGTGTGGCAGTCCCTGTCGCCGCGCCGGACGGAACTCTGACTACCGTGAACGGAACCAGCTTTTCCGCCGCTTACGTTTCCGGCGCCGCGGCAAAGCTGATGGCGGAGCATCCGGAGCTGACCGCCGCGCAGGTGGAACAGATTTTGCTCGCGTCTGCCCGCGATATTGCCAACCCGGGGCGGGATGACAGCACCGGCTGGGGTGTTCTGGATGTGCAAAACGCACTCCATTACGCCGCAACAGGGCAGAAATTCCGGGATGTAGCCGCTGTGGACTGGTTTTTCCGTGAAGTCAACGAGGCTGCGGAGCAGAAAATTCTGAATGGAACGGATACCGTGAGCTTTGCACCCTATCAGGCAACCACCAGAGCCATGCTCTGGGTCATGCTCTACCGCTCAGAGGGACTTTCCAGCTCCAAAAGCCAGAAAAACTGGTATAGTGACGCGCAGGAGTGGATGATCTCCACTGGAATATCCGATGGTTCCGATCCAACTGGCGCCATTACCCGCGAACAGATGGCAACGATCCTCTGGCGCTACGCGAAATACAAGGGAATGGACGTGACCACAGGGGAGGACGGCGCGTTTTCCCGTTACCGTGACAGCGCCAGCGTCAGCAGCTGGGCGGTGGACGCGATGAAGTGGGCGTGCGGCGCGGGACTCATTAACGGTTCCGACGGCGCGCTTCTTCCGGGCAATGCCGCCAACCGCGCTCAGACAGCGGTGATCCTAATGCGGTTTTTGAAAATATAAAAAAGCAGGAGTGCAGTTTGCACTCCTACTTTTTCGGTCCTCCCAAAGAATCATTCAAATTCCTTGACATAATCGGGCTGCGCTGATAATATAATACCGTTAGCCACGATGAACGGAAAGAGTACCCGCTCAAAACGGACAGAGAGAGACCGCCACCGGCTGCAAGCGGTCTTACGGGGAGCGCGGGGAAGGTGCGTCCGGGAGTGCGGGGAGTAATGTCCCCCGTCTGAGCCGCGATACAGGCTTTTTTCGAGTGAAACAGGAGAGTGGAACCGCGCAACCAGCGCCTCTCCGTCCCATGAGGACGGCGGGCGTTTTTTTCTTTTTCACCGTCTTCAATACAGACCGTGAGGCTTTGCCCCACGAACACCATACAGGAGGATCACGCAACATGTATCTTTACAACTCACTGACCCGCAAAAAAGAGGAATTTGTTCCCAACAGCCCCGATATCGTCAAGATGTACACCTGCGGTCCCACCGTCTATCACTTTGCCCACATTGGCAACCTGCGCTCCTACATCATGGAGGATATTCTGGAGCGTGCCCTGCGCTACGAGGGCTACAACGTCAAGCGCGTTATGAACATCACCGATGTCGGTCACCTCTCCAGCGACGGCGACACCGGCGAGGACAAGATGCTCAAGGGTGCCAAGCGGGAGAACAAGACCGTTATGGACATCGCAAAGTTCTACACCGACGCCTTCTTCTCCGACTGCGAGAAACTGAACATCAAGCGTCCCGATGTGGTGGAGCCTGCCACTAACTGCATTGCGGAGTATATCAACATCGTTTCCACCCTCGTTGACAAGGGCTACGGCTACACAGCCGGCGGCAACGTTTACTTCGACACCAGCAAGCTGGAGCGCTACTACGTCTTCAACGACCACGATGCCGATGATCTGGCTGTGGGTGTCCGCGATGGCGTGGAGGAGGATACCAACAAGCGCAACAAGAACGACTTTGTCCTCTGGTTTACCCAGTCCAAATTTGAGGATCAGGCACTGAAGTGGGATTCCCCCTGGGGCGTGGGCTATCCCGGCTGGCACATCGAATGCTCCGGTATCTCCATGAAGCATCTGGGCGAGGATCTGGATATTCACTGCGGCGGCATTGACAACGCTTTCCCCCACCACACCAATGAGATCGCCCAGAGCGAGGCGTTCCTCGGTCACAAGTGGTGCAACTACTGGATGCACGTTCTGCATCTGAACACCAATAGCGGAAAAATGAGCAAGAGCAAGGGTGAGTTCCTCACCGTTTCCCTGCTGGAGGAAAAGGGCTACGATCCCCTCGCCTACCGCTTCTTCTGCCTGCAGAGCCACTACCGCAAGAGCCTTGTCTTCACCTGGGAAAATCTGGACAACGCTCAGGGCGCTTACAACAAGCTGATCGCCAAGATCGCCGCCCTCGATCCCGCTCCCGGTGAGATCGACGAGACTGTTTTCGCTGCCCAGAAGGAGAAGTTCCTCAAAGCACTGGGCAACGATTTGAACACCTCTCTGGGCATCACCGCCCTGTACGACGCGCTGAAGGTCAGCGCAAACGATGCCACCAAGCTTGCGCTTCTCGCAGACTTTGACACCGTTCTGAAGCTGGATCTTATTGAGAAGGCAGCTGCCAAGCGTGAGGTTGATGTCAAAACGAAAGCCTCTGCCAGCCTTTCCGGCGGCTTTGTCATCACCGGCGAGGGCGACAGTGCCATTGACGCACTGGTGCTTGCCCGCGCCGAAGCGAAGAAGGCAAAGAACTTTGCCGAGGCCGACCGTATCCGCGACGAGCTGAAGGCACAGGGCATCGAGGTCACAGATACCAAGGACGGTGCCTCCTGGCGCAGAGTTTAATTTATGAACGAAAAACCTCCGGTTCACTTCAAAAGTGAACCGGAGGTTTTTCGTTCAGTTTTACGTTTTATCCTAGAACCTATTAAAGCTGATGAAACAGGCGATCAGATAGCGGACAGACTCGTCTTCCTTTGCAGCTGCAGCCGCTGCAGGAGATATTCTGTATCACGACTTCTTTTTCAAGGACCCGGCACCATTCATCCCGCTTCATCGTCTTAATATTCATTCTGTCCCCTTCCCCGTTCACATTTAAGAGCGATCAATGTACATGGATATGCCCGTTTGCGATCAGTGCCAGGCCCAACAGAATGCCCGCAAGGGTGGCAAAGCCGGACAAGCGGTGCCGCCAGAGCTGCTCTGCCTCGGGCAGAAGCTCACCCAGCACCACATACAGCATCGCGCCCGCCGCGAAGCTCAGCGAGATGCCCAGCAGGGCACCGTTCATCGCGCCCACACTGTAGCCGATCAAGGCACCGATGACCGTAGGAATACCGCTTGCTGCCGCCAGCGCGATGGCACGGACCGGGCGGGTACCGCCGGACAGCATCGGCGCGGCGATGGACATACCCTCCGGCAGATTGTGCAGACCGATGATCAGTGCGGCAAGAGCCCCGGCGTGGGTACCGGCGTGATCCGCTCCCGCGAAGGTGGCACCGATCGCCATACCTACCGGCATATTATGCAGCGCCACTGCCGCAGCCAGCACCAGACCCGCGGTATGCAGCGTATGGCTTCCGCAGGCACACAGCTCCTCCGTGTCACCGTGTCCATGGTCATGGCTGTGACCGTGACTGTGATCATGGCTATGGGCGTGGTGGGCACGCTTATCGATCCAGCAGTTGAGCAGATAGGTCGCAAAGAATCCAACCGCCACCCAGATGATCACCGCCGCGATCCCCATGCCTTCCCGGGCATCAGCGATCAAATCAAAGCAGACCACACTGAACATTACTCCCGCAGTAAAGCGCAGCAGCAGGCTCATCTGCCTATCAGACGGTCCGTGCACCAGCACGGCAAGCACTCCGCCCAGCGCCAGTCCGCCCACGCCTGTCAGGGTAGTCACAATAAGTATCTGTAAGTAAATATTCATGGAAACGCTCCTATTCAAAAACTAACAATTTAGTATACCCCAATCCCCGAAAAAGTCAACCTTCTTCTGCGCTGATTTTGGCTTGTTTTTCCCTGTCAAAAGAAGTATAATGTAACTATCTATAAAATTTGACAGCTCCACAAAGGAGGGAAGTACCATGTCCGTTACACGAACCCCGTTCGGCACGACCCGGAACGGTCAGACCGTCGAACTGCTCACCCTGCGCTGCGGCGCCATGGAGGCCGAGATCCTAACCTTCGGCGCAACTGTCCGCGCTCTTCGCGTGCCCGATAAAAACGGCGCAGGCGTTGATGTTGTGCTCGGCTACAGCAGCGTTGCCGGATATGAGGCAAATGGCGGTTATCTGGGCGCGCTGGTGGGACGCTATGCCAACCGCATTGCCAACGCCAGCTATGAGATCGACGGCAAGCGCATCCGGCTTGAGGCGAATGAGGGCAAAAAGCAGCTTCATGGCGGTACTGTCGGCTTCAGTCACCGGGTATTTGACGCGGAGGTCATTGGGGAAAGCGCAGTCCGTCTGCGCTATACAGCCGCTGACGGTGAAGGCGGTCATCCCGGCAAACTCACCCTTTGCGCTACCTATACCCTCACGGAAAGCGCTCTCGTTCTCCGCTACGAGGCAGAGAGCGACAAACCCACCCACTGCAACATTACCAATCACAGCTACTTTAACCTGAATGGTCACGGCGATATTCTCGGGCACAGGCTCCACATTGCCGCCAGCCGCTTCACCCCCATCGACGCGGACAGTATCCCCGTCGCGATGGCAGTCCCCGTTGCCGGCACAGCCTTTGACTTCACTGCGGAAAAGCCGGTGGGGCGGGATATCTTCGCTGACGAGGAGCAGCTTCGCCTTACCCGCGGCTATGACCATAATTTTGTGCTGGATGCCGCCCAGGGACTGCGCTATGCCGCCCGGCTGACCGGCGAAGAAAGCGGCATCGTCATGGAAGCATGGACGGAAAAGCCCGGTGTACAGCTCTACTGCGGCAATTTCCTCGATACGGATGCCGGCACCAAGACCGGAAAGCCCTACGGAAAGCACGAGGCACTGTGTCTGGAGACCCAGTTCTTCCCCGACAGTCCCAACCACAGTGAATGGGGCGATATCCTTCTGCGTCCCGGTCAGCGCTATGACTACACCACAGAGTACCGTTTCTTCACCGTGTAATCCAACCACCATAAGTACAATTAGGAAAGGAACTATCGATATGAAGCATTGTTTTAGAAAACTCCTTCAGCTCATTCTAACATTGGCAGCCATGAGTGTTCTGCTGGCCACCGCGTTTGCCGCCGAATCCGATACGCTGACGCTCTCTGTCTCTCCCGAAGATGGTCCCATTACTATTGACTCAACAGACTCTACCGAGTTTTATGTCCTCCCCTCAATAACAGCGCTTGATGGTACAGATGTTACCAAAAATTATTCCTTCAGCTTCTCCTGGTATCTTGACAACTCAAAGGTTTCCTCCACAAACTACTATGAGCTTCCCGCTGACATTTCCCCTGCTGAGTACACTCTTACCTGTTCCGTATATGCCAGACACTATAAAGATGGAACGGTCAAAACCGCTGAAGCCACATGGTATCTCACCGTGAAAAACACCGAGAATATTGAGCTGACTATCAGCGAAAATCTCCGGGACTTCTACTTTACCAGCACGGAAACCCAGACCGGAGCCTCTGTCTACAGTGAGCTTCTCGCCATTCTGGATCTTCGCAACGGAATAGATGCAAGCCGTTATTATATTTCTTTCGACCCCGCTTCCTCAAAAATCGCCACTTTGAACAGTAAATCCCGCTGCGCACTGTCCGATCTGGGAAAAGTCTATCTCTCCATCTCCGACCACGGAACGTGGACCGCATATTACAGTGTGACTCTGGACGGCAAAGAGGTCGTCAGCGGTAAGCTGACCATTGTGATCGAACCCCATATCAGCGCGGACATGATCTACACCGCCGCCCCGGGCGAAAATGTAACGATCCCTGCATCCGCTTTCGCAGATTTCTGGGAGTCCGTCTCCCCCCGTGTTACCCTCGACTATGTCAACATTACCTCCTGCACAGGTGTTAACGGTGTCCTTTGTTACAGCCATTCCGCTGCGGAAAAGCGGCATGCCAACGCTTCCGGACTGTTCATGTATACAGCTCCCAAAAACGCCACGCAGAAGGCTTTGACGGATCTAACCTTTGTCCCCTCCAAGGTTTCCAACAAATACCCCTCCGGTACTGTGACCATCGAGTTTACCGCTAGCGGAACAGACCGAAACAAAAAATCCGTTACCTTTAACGGCAGCATCATTATCTTCTATACCGACAAGCAGGTCGAAAATATCAGCTACAACTGTTCCTCCACCCATGTGATGTTTGATGTATCCGATTTTACCGCAGTCTACCGCTCTGTCACCGGAAGCAAGGAGAAAAACCCCAAATTTTCTATCCGTTTTCTTGATACTCCCGCCTACGGAACCATCTACTACAACTACACCAATGACTTTTACGGTCCGCTTAACAGCATCGCATTAACATCAAAAAACCATTCCATTATTTCCTTCTCCAGCCAGTCCACAGGCATCAACTCCATTACCAAGCTGGCATATGTCCCCGGTATTCGCTCGTCTAGCGGCGAAACCGTCCGTTATGTTGCCTATTCCGGCACCAAGATTCTGTATATCGGCACAGTGAGCTTCTCCTCCAAGCAGCTTACTGTCGCCTATACCATGACTTCTCCCGTGCTTAATTTCTCCAGCAACGATTTTTACACACAGAACAGTCCCCTGCTCCAAGCTCCATATATTTCTTTCGGTACTCCCTCCTCCGGTGTTCTGTATAAAAACTACGCAAACGGATCCGGCACTCTGGTTCGCTCCGGCGAATACTTTTCCTATCAGTCCGCATATGGTGTGAACCTTCTGGACACGGTTACGTACGTTCCCAAGGACGGTTTCACAGGTATTGTTGAGATTCCCTTCTCCGGTTATACTCTCTCCAACGCCTCTATCAGCGGCAAGATCCGGATCTATGTTGTCGCTAAAAACTTTGAGGATGTGGATCCCAACGGTCCCTACGGCTGGTCCGCCCCCTACATCAACCGCCTGTACGCCAGCGGTATTGTCTCCGGCACCTCCGATACCGCCCATACCTTCTCCCCCGAGGCCAACATGACCTACGGCGCGGCCCTTAAAATGATTTTGACCGCCGCAGGTTATCCCAAGCAGAACGAAACCACCGGAACCCACTGGGCAAGCAATTATCTGAATCTTGCCTACAAGAAGGGCATCGTGTCCTCTACTGACATTGATCTGGATGCCGCTGTTACCCGCAACACCATCGCTGAGCTTGCCGCAAAGGCTCTGGGACTCAGTCAGGCCAGCCGGATTAATTCCGGTATCATCGGTCCGGTCGACAGCACCAATGGCTATGTCTATGCGCTGTATAACGCAGGCATCATCAACGGAAGCTTTGTTGGCACCAAAAATTATTTCTACGGTGATAAACTCATCACCCGTGCCGAAGTCGCAAAAATCATCTGCATGATCAACGATTACATCAACTGATTTTATCAAAAGCACGACCGATACGCCACCGGGCATATCGGTCGTGCTTTTTTAATGTCTTTCGCCCTAAAATATTTGACAAATTTCCTCAGAAATCGACAAAAAGGCTTGACTTATATGGTATAATGAATGTGTGTGATATTGTTTTCCTTTCCCGAAAGGCACCATCCGCTCTACACTTTGGGAGGCTCAATTATGAACATAGGTATTCATATCGAAACCGATATTCTCTCCTGTCTGTTTTGCATACTGCTGTTTTCACAGCAAAAACGACATAAGGTATTTGATTTTCTGGGTTCAACTGCTTTCAACTCACTTCTGTGGGCTTCCGTCGGCATCATGGTGGTGGATATTGTATCCTGGTTCTTTATGGGCAACCTTATTCCCCATGCGGATCACCACCTCATGCTCGTGCAGACCCTGTATTACCTGCTTCAGGCGCTCCTTCCCCTGTACTTCATGGTATATTGTCTGAACACTACAGGTAAAACACTTAGCAAAGCACTGAGCGTTCTGATGTATATTCCGGTTTTGTTTACGCTGGTCATGCTCGCCGTCAATACCCGCACCGGCTACGCATTCTATATTCTGGATAATTCCGTAGTACGCGGTCCCGGCTTTATCTGGGCGATCATCGCCCCCATGATCTATCTGACCATCTCCCTGATTCTGTGTCTTACCTTCTATTTTCGCAGCAGATCCACCTCTGTAGACCAGCGTAAAATCGCATTTCATATGCTGATGTGTGTTCTGATCAGCTATCTGGGTTCTCTGGCATGTACGGTTATCAATTACATCAGTCCCTGGCATGTGTTTGTTGCCTCGCTGATTTATCTTTATATTCAGCTCCACGGTCACCGGGAACGCCATCTGGACGTTCTCGCCTTCACCGACTCTCTGACAGGCTTGAAAAATCACGCAGCCTATTCCATTTTAAGAAAAAAAATGGAGCAAAAGCTCCTCACTGACCCTCACACCCACTTTTCCATCGCCATGATGGACATCAACAATCTGAAAAAAGTCAACGACGTTCACGGTCACAAGGCGGGTGACGCACTCATCATTAGTGCCGCTCAGCTCCTGTGCAGGGTTTTTGAACACAGTCCGGTTTGCAGGATCGGCGGCGATGAATTTATCGCCATTCTGGAGCATTCCGATTTTGAAAACCGCGCAGATCTGGTCGAAAAGTTTGCAGCTCAAATGAAGGTCACGACTTTCTTCGCCGGTGAGCAGGAGCTTCCCCTTACCGCCGCACTGGGGATCTGCGACTACGATCCGAGCCGCCACACCTCCTTTGATGATGTTTTCCAGGAGGCAGATTCCGCCATGTATGAAAACAAGGCGCTTGCCAAAAAATCGACATAAGTGAAAAACCGGGAGTGCCTCACGGCACTCCCGGACTTTTATTGTTATCAGTTCTCGTAAACAGCCTTCATTGCCTTATAGGTCATATAGCAGTCGAGCTTTGCAACGATCTCGAAGGGAGCGTGCATAGCCAGAACAGGCACACCGGCATCCAGAGTATCGATGTTGCGGTTTGCCATGTAGGCAGCAACGGTGCCGCCGCCGCCCTGATCGACCTTGCCCAGCTCTGCCATCTGCCAGATAACGCCGTTCTCGTCAAAGATGCGGCGTGCGTAGCCCACCAGCTCAGCGGAAGCATCGCTGGCACCACCCTTACCGCGGCTGCCGGTGTACTTGACCAGACCGACACCGTAGTTCAGACGGGCGCTGTTGCGCTTCTCGAAAGCACCGGCGAAGTTGGGATCGTAAGCCGCGGCAACGTCTGCGGACAGGCAGAAGGAGTTCTCCAGGCAGACACGGGCGCGCTCACCCTTAGCCTCGCACAGATCCTCGATGAAGGTATCAAAGGCAGCAGTCTGCATACCGCTGACACCGACAGAGCCGATCTCCTCCTTGTCTGCCAGGATGCAGACAGAGGTCTTGGCGGGGGTCTTCGTGAGATCAAACATAGCCTTCAGCGCAGCGTAGGAGCAGACGCGGTCATCGTGACCGTAAGCACCCAAGAGGCTGCCGTCCAGACCGATATCGGTAGCATTGTAAGCGGGAACGACTTCCAGCTCAGCGGAGATAAAGTCAGCCTCAACAAAGCCGTACTTCTCGTTGAGAAGCTTCATGACCTGCAGCTTGACAGCATCACCCTCAGCGCCCTCCAGAGGCTCGCTGCCGACGATCAGGTTGAGCTGCTCACCGTCGATGCCTTCGGGCAGAGTCTTCTTGTTCTGATCGGCAGCCAGATGGGGCAGCAGATCACTGATCACCAGCTTGGGCTCGTTGCCCTCGCCGATGCGAACCTCAACATTGGTACCGTCCTTGAGAGCGACAACGCCGTGGATCTCCAGAGGCACAGTGACCCACTGATACTTGCGGATACCGCCGTAGTAGTGAGTCTTGAGGTAAGCAATTTCGCTATCCTCATACAGGGGGCTGGGCTTGAGATCCAGACGGGGAGCGTCAATGTGGGCGGCGGTGATCTGAACACCCTTCTCCAGAGGCTCGGTACCGATGACTGCCAGAGTCAGCATCTTGCCGCGGTTGTTGGCATAGACCTTGTCGCCGGCCTTCAGCTGAGCGCCGCGCTCCAGCTTCTTAAAGCCCTGAGCCTCTGCCAGACGGATCGCCTCGGTAACGCACTCGCGCTCGGTCTTACCGGCATCCAGAAATGCCTTGTAGCTCTCGCAGTACTCGTTCATTGCCTTGCGGTCGGCCTCGGACAGAGCGGCGTAGCCATTCTTCTTGTCCATGAGAAGCTTGCTCTTGAGTTCCTTTGCATCCATTGTTTTATTCCTCCATAAATAATATGTTATCCATGAATTCTTCCATCAGCCGCTCAAATTCCGCCGCGCTTCCCGCACGGTTTTCCAAGAGGAAATTGCAGTTTTTGCGGTAAAATTTATCCGGCTTCTGTGCATTGACACGGGCAAGTGCACGCTCCCTGTCGATCCCGTCCCGCGCCATGATGCGCTGCACGCGGACCGCAGGATCGGCGGTAATCGCCACCGTCACGTCACACAACTGCCCTAACTTACATTCTACCAGATTTATGGCATCAATAGCAATACCTTTTTGTGTACTTTTTTCAATTTTCTCCTCTACCGCCGCGTAAACGACAGGAAAAACGACGGCATTGAGCTTATTGAGCTCCTTCTGATCCGAGAAGACCCGCTGCGCGAGTCCCTTTCTGTCCAGCTTGCCGTCCGCAAGAAAAATGTCACCAAAGGCTTTGCGCAGACTCGCACGCAGCTTCTCGTCACGCTCCAGCAGGCTGTCATACAGCCGGTCGCAGTCCACCACTTCAAATCCACGCTTTTGAAGGACACGCAGTGCAGTGGTTTTTCCCGCCCCGGTGGGACCGGTGATGCCGATCACAGTCATCATTCTTCCTCCTTCAGCGCAACGATCTGAAATCCGGCAGCTTTTTTCAGCCGGTTGGCAATGGCAAGTCCAAGTCCCTCGTCATCGGGACACTGGGCGTAGATCGCGTCCACATCGGTTTCGTCAAAGGCGCGCAGCGCGTCAAAAATGCGCCGCGCCTGCTCCGCCTTGTCCGCCGCGGAGCCGATACACTCAACCGTGCAGCCGGCAAACTGCTCCCGATACTCCGTAAAGCAGATCACACCCGTCCGCCGCCCCGCTTTTTCACGGATATACGCGGCAGTTTCACCGCTTTCCCCCGTCACCACGGTGACAGGCGCCTTCGGCGCGTAGTGGCGGTACTTCATGCCAGGAGCCCGGGGCTTTTCCCCCTCCGCCAACGGTGCGGTCACCGCATTATCCACGGCGATTTCTCCAAGGACAGAGCGCAGCTTCTCCAACGGCAGCCCGCCGGGACGCAGTACGCGGGGAGGCGTTACCGTGAGATCGATAATGGTGGATTCCACGCCCACGCCGCAGGCACCGCCGTCCACAATACCATCAATGCGCCCAATCATATCCTCCACCATGTGGCGGGCACAGGTAGGGCTGGGTCTGCCGGATATATTGCCGCTGGGCGCGGCAATGGGAACATCCGCCGCCGCAATGATAGCCAGCGCCACGGGATGGTCGGGACAGCGCACGCCCACGGTATCCAGCCCGCCGGTGGTCACATTGGGCACATTTTCCCGCCGCTTCAAAATCATGGTCAGCGGTCCCGGCCAAAAATGTTCAGCCAGCAAATAAGCTGAAGCAGGGATATCGCAGCAGAACCGCTCCAGCCAGTCCGCACCGGGAATATGGAGGATCAGCGGATTGTCCTGCGGACGTCCCTTCGCAGCAAAGATGGCGCGGACAGCATCCTCGTTGAGACCGTTTGCCCCCAGACCGTAGACCGTTTCCGTGGGGATACCAACCAGTCCACCGCTGCGCAGGATCTCTGCCGCCGCGAGAACTTCGTCCCGCTGGGCGGCGGGGTCGGTTATTTGAAAAAGTTTTGTTTCCATAGTGATTAATCCTGCTGCGCCAGCAGAGCGGCCTGCTCCGCTGTCGTCAGCGCATCGATAATGGGATCCAAACCGCCGCTGATCACAGCGTCGATGTTGAAGTTCTTTGTATCGCCCTCAAGGCGGTGGTCAGTCACACGTCCCTGCGGAAAATTGTAGGTTCGAATACGCTCACTGCGGTCACCACTGCCCACCTGGCTCTTTCTCTGGGCGGCAATGGCGGCACTGCGCTTTTCCTGCTCAGCTTCATAGAGCTTGGAGCGGAGGATCTTCATAGCGCGGTCACGGTTCTTGTGCTGGCTGCGCTCGTCCTGACACTCCACCACCACGCCGGTAGGCAGATGTGTGATACGGATGGCTGACTCCGTCTTGTTAACGTGCTGTCCACCCGCACCGGAGGAACGGAAGGTGTCGATCTGGAGATCCTTGGGGTTGATCTCAAAGTCCACCTCCTCCGCCTCGGGAAGAACGGCAACCGTAGCTGCCGAGGTCTGAATGCGTCCGGAGGACTCCGTCACCGGCACACGCTGCACACGGTGTCCGCCGCTCTCGTACTTCAAGCGGGAATACGCTCCCTCGCCCTCCACAAGAACGCTGACCTCCTTCACACCGCCCAGCTCCGTTTCACTGATGTTGACGATCTCCATTTTGAAGCCGTGGCTGTCGCAGTACATGGTGTACATGCGCAGAAGGTCGGCGGCGAACAGCATCGCCTCCTCGCCGCCCACGCCGCCGCGGATCTCCATGATGACATTGCGGCTGTCGTTGGGGTCCTTTGGCAGAAGCAGGATTCGGATCTCCTCCCGCAGGCGCTCAATGGTCTTTTTCGCGTTTTCAAACTCCTCCTCACCCAGCTCGGCAAGGTCGGGGGTGGACAGCATTTCTTTCGCCGCTTCCATATCCTCCTGCGCCGCGCGGTAGGCGCGGTACGCCTCCATGAGAGGCGTCAGCTCCTTCTGCTCACGGGTCAGCTTGGCAAGGCGGGCAGGGTCCTGATAGATTGCCGGATCCTCCAACTGGCTGATGATGGCTTCATAGCGGTCAGAAACGTTTTTAAGCTTGTCCAGCATGATCCTCTCCCCTTTCGCCGCCTATCATTTTCAAAAATTCCTCGCACCAGAAATCCGATCCGATGGAATCCGGACGGATGGTGGTTGCATACAGATGAGGCTTGCGGACATACAGATCCATCTGCTCAAAAACCTCCTCATAGCGCACATCACAGCTTCTGGTGATGACATACGCCACCCGCCGCAGCTCATCGCCAAACTGCTGCAGAAAGCTGCGCATGGGCGCGCTGCACCGACCAGCCCAGACAGGGGTCGCAAGGATAACGAGGTCATATTCCCTTAGCTTAAATTTTATTTCCGGCTGCTTGACCCGAGGCACCTTGCGCGATACCGCCTGCAATCCGCTCAGCAGCCAGCCGGAAAGTCCTCTGCGGTCCACGCCGTCCTCCAGCTTCACGACCTCGCAGTTAAGCCGCTGCGCCACCTCCGAAACCAGTTTTTCGGTGCGCCCTGTGCGGCTGTAATATACGCACAAAATATTCGCCATTTCTCTCTATCCTTTCAAGTGCGGTAACGATAAGCATAATACAGGGTATTGCCATACCATGTGAGAAACCGGGGCAGCTCCGCGGCAAGGGCGAACGCCTCCCGGATATAGTAATTGACCGTCAAAAGTGAATACTGATACTGTTCGGGCATCTTTGCCGCCACCGGGACCATATAAGGAAGCTCCCAGTAGACCGCCGCACGGCAAAGGTGGTAATCACTGCTCACAACAGCGTAGTTTGCAAGGGTGTCATAACCGTTCTCGTGGAGCATCTCCTTGGTAAAGGCCACATTCTCCCGGGTGTTGTCCGCCTGATCCTCCACAAGAATGCGGCGTTCATCCACTCCCCGGGCGATCAGCCAGTCTGCCATGCACCGTGCCTCGCTGATGTCCTCCCCCGGTCCCTGCGAGCCGGTGACCACGATGGGGATATCCGGCTTATCGGCGATATACTCCAGCGCGGCTTCCAGACGCACCCGCAGACTCAAAGACGGAACCGTTCCGTTCACACCCGCGCCCAGAACGATCACCCCCGCCACAGGGGTGTCATAATCTGTCTTCGACCGGCGGATGACCTCTGTTTCCAGAAAAGCAAACAACAGCACGCCCAGCACCAAAAGCACAGACAAAATGCGTCTTCCCATCAGCGCCCATTTGCTTTTAACGCTCCATCGATCCAAAACTGTCCACAGGGCGGCAACGCACCCCGCAAGGCAGAAAAGCAGCCCCGTGAAGCGGACAGCAGAGTAGATATTGATGAGCAGGATGCCGAACAGAAAACTCAGCGCCGCAGTGATATATAATATTGTTTGTTTTTTTGATCGTTTCATAAATCTTTTGTTTTTTCCGTGCCGCTGTGCGGCAATGAAAACTGAACCTTACATTCGGCGTGCCTGCCTCCGGCGGGGTACTTTTGTGCGGACAAAAGTACCCAAAAACCGTTAAGGGGACACCCTTAATATCCCCGTTTAAGCGGATATCGGGCATTTTCTATTTGTTTATCGGCACACCCTTCCGGAAACGCGCTGCGTTTGCCCCGCTCGCCCGCTCCTGCGGTACTTTTTGGCAGTCTGTGCCTTTAACATGGAGTGCCTAACTGAAAAGCCAGCACCGGAAGACCGTTGCACCTGCACGGCACACCGAAATCAAGGCAGAAAGCTACAAATAAAAACAATGTAGCGGGCGAGCGGGGCAAACGCAGCGCCATTTCAATGAGAAAGTGCCGAAAATAGGCATACCGCAGGCTGTTTTCTCAAGGGGATACATAAGGGGTTATCCCCTTATGTGGCGTTTTGGGTACTTTTTCGCCAAGGAAAAAGTACAGCGCCGCAGGCTGAACCAGCCATCGAACAGATTGTGCCAAAATTCAAAAATACAGAATTACGCCTGTCCCTCTGCCTCCAGTGTCAACTGCTCCCACCGCTCCATCAGTGCGAGCAGCTGCTCGTCCAGCTCCTCTTTCTTCGCGTACAGCGCGCTGTACTTCTCATAATCGCAGGCATTCGCCTCAAGTTCCTCATTGAGTCGCGCGATCTCGTCCTCCAGCTTTGCCATGTCGCGCTCGCAGATGGTGAGCTGCTTGCGCGCCGCCTGCTGTGCCTTGCCGCCCCTTGGGGCAGGCTTCGCGACAGGCTTTTCCTCCCGTTTTTCCATCCTGGGCTGACTCTGCTGGAGCTGCCTTTCCCGCTCCTTGATCTCCTTATACCGCTGGAATGGCACAGGATAATCCGTGATCACGCCGTTTTCCAGCTCCCAGACACGGGTGGCGAAACGGTTAATAAAGTAGCGGTCATGGCTCACGAACAGGAGCGTTCCCTCGTAGGCTTCGACTGCCTCCTCGATCCACTCGCGGCTGGCAATATCCAGATGGTTGGTAGGCTCGTCCAGAATGAGGAAATTGATCTCCTCGTCCATCAGCATACACAGTCTCAGCCGGCTCTGCTCGCCGCCGGAAAGAACGCTGACGCTCTTGAACACATCCTCACCCCGGAAATTGAACGCGCCCAGCCTGTCCCGGGCGGTCTGGGTGCTCATGCCCCGCTTGGCATAGAGCATGGTGTCCACCAGATTGCGCCTCGGATCGTCAAACTTGATGATCTGAGGGAGGTAGGCGGTGCGCACTGTGGGACCGTACTTGATGCGCCCCTTATCAGGGATCTCCTCCTCCAGAAGGATCTTCAAAAGGGTGGATTTCCCCGTTCCGTTGTCGCCTACAAGGGCAATGCGCTCGCCGCCCTCCACCTGCAGCTCCACATCGTGGAACAGCGTGCGCTCGCCGAAGGACTTTTCGAGGTCACGGATATACATGACCTCGTCACCTAAGAATTCCTTCTCCCCAAAGCGGCTGGTCATGGCACGTGCCCTGGTGGGGCGGGCAGTGGACTGCTGACGGATGCGCTCGATGCGCCGCTCGATGGAGAACGCGCGCTTGTGCAGCAGCTCCGTTCCATGCTCGTGCATCTTCGTCGCCGTTTCCGTCAGGCGGCGGATCTCCGCCTGCTCCTTTTCAAAGCGGCGCATCCGCTCCAGATAGCGCTGCTCCTTTTCAATGGCATAAAAGCTGTAATTTCCGGAATAAAACTCCGCTTTTCCATCCGCGATCTCAATGACGCGGGTAATGGTACGGTCAAGGAAATAGCGGTCATGGCTGATGGTAATGACCGTACCCTTGAAGCGGCGGACATAGTCCTCCAGCCACTCCACCGCGTGCAGATCCAGATGGTTGGTTGGTTCATCGAGTAGGAGGATATCCGTATCCTCCAGAATAAGTCTGCCCAGATTCACGCGGGTCTTCTCACCACCGGAAAGCTTATCAAAAAGCTGAGAGCGCATCTCCGGCGGGATACTCAGACCATTTGCGACCTTGTTGACCGCCGTTTCCGTATCGTAGCCGCCGAGGCCCTCAAACTTTGCACTGAGCTCACCGTAGCGGCGCAGGGTCTCCTCGCTGCTGTCCCCCTCCGCCATGGCGGCGGCAAGAGTCTCCATCTCCTGCGCCAGCTTCTGATGGCGGGAGAAGGCGGTGTTCAGCACATCCTCCACCGTGTATCCCTCGGGATACACCGGGATCTGGGAGATCAGACCCAGACGGCGGTTTTTCGCAATGACCACCTCGCCCTCATCCGGCTCCAGTTCTCCGGTCAGAATGCGAAACAGGGTGGATTTACCCGCGCCGTTGCGCCCCAGCAATCCCAGCCGCTCTCCCGTTTCCACCTGAAAGGTAATGCCGTCAAGGATATTGCTTCCAATTTCAAAGGACTTTTTCAGTCCGTTGACGCTTATTTCGATCATAATTTTCTATCTTTCAAACAAAATGTGTTATTCCTCTGTCCCCAGCTTTTCCCGGAGATAGTCCGCCACAAGATCAAACCGTCCCGAGAAGTGGGAAGCCTTTAAGAGAAGCGCCGCGCCCCCGCGGTACTCCTCCATAAGCTCATCGTAAGCACAGGTCTTGTCTTCATACCAGCGCACATCCGCGCAGCCCGCTTCCTTCGCGGCGGGAACCATATAGTCCCTGCAATAGGGTCCCACGGCAATGAGCGTATCGATGCCCAGCTCGCCCACCAGACGGCCTATCTCACGATGTCCCGGTTCGGTGGCGGCGCCCAGCTCCTTCATATCTCCCAGCATGGCAATGCGGCGATTTGCGTCTGTACTTGCCAGCACACGAAGCGCCGCGCCCATGGACTGGGGGTTGGCGTTATAGCTGTCATTGATCATAATTCTGCCGCCGCGCAAGTGCTCCACGCGCAGGCGCTCTCCTGTCGGTGCAAAGGCGCGGACACCGGCGCAGATCTCCTCCGCGCTCAGCCCCAACCGCTCCGCGATAGCCACAGCCATCGCCGCCGAATAGACCATGTGCACACCGGGGGCGGGAATTTCAATCTCGTAACGTTCCTTTGCGGTGCGGACTGTACACGTTACACCCGCAACACCCAGATCCACCACGTTTTCCACGCGGACAGAGCAGTTTTCCCCCATACCGCAGCGAATGGTCTCAAAGGGCAGCTCCAGCGTGTTCAAAAGCTCGTCATCACCGTTCAGAATGGCGATTCCGCCGGGGCGCAAATTCTCAAAAATCTCGCTTTTCGCCTTCAAAATACCCTCACGGCTGCCCAGATATTCCATGTGCGCCTCGCCGATATTGGAGATGACAGCAAAATCCGGGCGGATCATCTCGCCCAGATAACGGATCTGACCGAAATTGTCCATCCCCGTTTCAATGACCGCCGCCTCATGCTCCGGCATGATCCCCAGCACCATCAGCGGCGCGCCGATGTCGCCGTTAAGATTCCCTTTGGTCTTGTGGGTATTCAAACGCTGCGCGAGAACGGAGGCGATCATTTCCTTGGTGGTCGTCTTGCCCACGCTGCCGGTGATCTGTACGATGGGAAGCGCAAACTTTTCACGATACCATGCGGCAAGCTCCTTCATTGCCACCTTGGTGTCCTCCACCAGAATGTAGACCTTATCCTCACGAAGCGTTTCCGGCAGCTTCGCGCAGAAGCAGCCCGCCGCGCCCTTGTTGAGAGCCATATCGATATAATCATGTCCGTCAAACCGTTCGCCCCGGATAGGAATGAACCACATTCCATCCCCGATGCTGCGGCTGTCCGTGGAAAGGGTGGTGACGGTCACATCCGCCGCACCGTAAAGCGTTCCGCGGACGGCGGTACACATGTCAAGCGTTGTTACTGCGATCATAGCCTGCTCCTTTTATTCAGCGCCCTTTTTGCGCTAAAAATGATACTCATACAGAATATAGTATAGCATAAGCAAACTGAAAATACAACCGTGAGGAGAACATTTGCTCCCTGCCGCGTATTGAATCATGGACATTCGAGGTGTATACTGAAGAAAAAGGAGGTCGTTTTATGCGCAAAAGCTTTCCATTGGAAACTACATCCATGTTTCTTCATATCGCCGCCATGTTTCTCATGCTGTGCGACCACCTGTGGGCAACCGTTGTTCCGGGCAACAACTGGCTGACCTGCATCGGACGCATCGCGTTCCCCATCTTTGCCTTTCTGATCGTTGAGGGGTACTTTCATACGAAAAATTTCAAAAAATACATCCTGCGTCTTCTGGTATTCGCCCTGTTGTCGGAGCTTCCCTTTGATCTGGTGGCGGGTGGCACGATGTTCTACCCATTCCACCAGAATGTTCTCTGGAGCTTTCTGATCTCACTGGGACTGATCCATCTGAACGAGCGGGCGCGGCACACAGAAAAATGGTCCCTTCGCATCCTGACCGCCGTACTGACGGTGCTTCTCGGTTCTGTTGCCGGACTTCTCACCATGGTGGACTACTACCACGCGGGCATTCTCACCGTACTGGCGTTTTATTTCTTCCGGGGACGCAGATGGTGGAATTTCCTGCTCCAGCTTTTCAGCCTCGCCTACATCAATCTGGAGCTGCTGGGTGGACTGGGGTATGAGCTTTCCCTGTTCGGGCAGAGCTTCTTTTTGCCGCAGCAGGGCTTTGCTCTGCTGGCGCTGATCCCCATCTGGCTGTACCGCGGACAGCAGGGACCACACAGCAAACCGCTCCAATTCCTGTACTACGCCTTTTATCCGCTGCACCTGCTGATCCTCGGACTGGTCCGTTTGATTTAATCAATCACCGGTTGAGCGCTTTTCCGGTCCTGTTGATTGTTTTTTTGCCAGTGGCGCGTTACACTGATCCCAGGTCGACCGGAAACAAATCAATCGGAGGAAAACAAAATGGATATTGGAAAGAAGATCAAAACCTTTCGCATCGCCAAAAGCGTCACACAGGAGGCACTGGCACAAGAGATCGGCGTGACCGCGCAGGCGGTGAGCCGCTGGGAAAACGGTCAGGCAATGCCGGATATCACGCTGCTGCCCGCCCTCTCCGTCTACTTTGGCGTACGCATCGACGACTTTTTTGAGCTGAGCGAGGAAGCGCAGATCGAGCGCATCGACAATATGACCGAAACCGAGGACTTTATCCCCCGCGCCGATTTTGACTATGGCGAGCGCTACCTCAAGGACCGTCTTGCCATTGACCCCCACGACACGAAAAGCCTGTTCACGCTGGCATCCCTTTATAACCACCGTGCCGACGGCTACCACCGCAAGGCAGAAAGCCTGTGCAAGCGCGCACTGGAGATCGCCCCCGAGGAAAAGGCGGGACACTCCCTCCTCTCCTACGCGGCAAACGGTGCCTGCTTCGACTGGTGCTGCGGCAATCACCGGGAGCTGATCGACTACTACTATGGTTTCGTGGCGAAAAATCCCAATTTCCGTCCCGGCTACATGTGGCTGCTGGATAACCTGATCGCGGATCTCCGTCTGGAGGAGGCGCTGGAGATCACGCAGCGCATCGACCGCATCAAACACGATTACTACCCCACGCTGATGGAGGGCTTTGTCCGCAGTCTGATGGGTGAGAAGGAAACGGCAGAGGAACTGTTCACCGCGGCTCTTTCCGAGGAGCCGGACAACCTGTACGCGTGGAGCCTGATGGGTGATATCCGCGTCAGGCAGCGCCGCTACGACGAGGCGGTAGAATGCTTTGAGAAGTCTTCCACCATTGATCCCAACCCCGGCTTTACCGACAATTATCTCTCCATCGCCTACATCCGGGAAATGCAGGGCAGATGGAATGAAGCCGCCGATGCCCACGAGAAGGCATTGAAAGTTTACCGCCAGAATACGAAGCTGGAGGAAGGCTTCGGCGTGGAGCAGTTTCAGCAGGCGATCCTGCGCTGCCGCGCGAAGGCGCAGGCGTAAGTGAAAATTTCTTACAGGGTACGTTATAAAAAAGGGAGTGCTGCGCTTAACTTGCAGCACTCCCTTTTCAAATTTTCTGTTCGTTCTTCCTTTTACAGCGGCAGCATGACCTCCGTAGCAAAGGCTCCTTCCTCGCTCTGACGGTTCACATAGCCGCCGTATTTATCCGCCAGTCGGTCAATGCGCATCAGACCGAAGCCGTGGGCATCGGAACCCTTGGAGGAAAGATACGCCTTACCCAGCCGCTTCGCCTCGCCGTCCATGGAGTTGGTGACGCATATGTAAAGCTGCTGCTTCAAAACGCCGATATAGACGCGGATAAAGCGATCCGATCTCTCCTCCTGCCGCAGGCAGGCCTCCATGGCATTGTCCAGAAGATTTCCGATAATGGCGCACAGGTCGATCTCGGAGATCTTCAGCTCCGCAGGGACGTTGGCCTTGGCATTGACGGCGATATTGCGATTTTTGATAAGGGACAGCTTGCTGTTGAGAATTGCGTCCACCATTACATTTCCGGTTTTCAGCACCGTATCCACGGTGGTGAGGTCGTCATTGAGCTTCCAGAGATACCGGCGCAGCTCCTCGGTGTTGTCCGTCAGCGCAAGCATAGTCTGAATATGGTTGTGGTAATCGTGCCGCCACCCGCGCATAGTGCGGTAGATGTTGTCCACCTCGTCACAATGTCTGGCAATGAGATCATTCTGATAGGCGGCAATGCGGCGGTCGATCGCCTTTCCGAAAATCCAATCAAAAAGCTTCATCTTTTTCTCCTGTGTAATAGGAAATAAACGCCTTATGTACCTGCTGCGCCGCACCACGGGAGAGGGGCAGGATCTCCCCGCTGTCCAGAATGATCTCCGTCCGGGACAGGCGCGCAATATGCTTCAAGCCCACCAGATAGGATCGGTGACTGCGGACAAAAGCTTCTCCAAGCTGCTGCTCCAGCTCGGAAATGGACTGTTTCACGGAAAGAGTGTTGCCCTCTGTGACGACGGACGCACTGTGGGCGAACGCCTCCACATACCGGATTGCGGACACCGGCAGGCGAACCATTTCTCCGTCCACATTTAAGAGGATCATCCGCTCTGTTTTCCGCACGGCGGCGGCGGCGCGGTCCAGAACGGCGAACAGCTTATCCTCCCGGACGGGCTTCATCAGATAGTGAAGCGCGGCGACCTCATAGCCCTCGGAAACAAAATCAGAAAATCCGGTGATGAAGACGATCTGAACACTCTCATTGCCGGGACGGATGCGCTTTGCCAGCGTCACACCGTCCATCTCACCCATTTCGATATCAAGAAGCAGAATATCCCACGCCTTATCCTCCTCGTAGCGGAACAGAAAGCTCTCCGCCGAGGAAAAACGCTCGACATGAACAGCGGCACGGCGCTCCGCCGCCCAGCGTTCCAAAATACTCTGCACAAAAGCCGCGTCCTGCGTGCTGTCATCGCAGATCGCAATGCGGTAGGACATTCCATCACCCTCTTTCCCCGCTATTATAATCTATTTCTGTTCGGCAGGCAAGATAGTCCGGGCATCATCTCAGCATCTCCGCCATAGCCTCCGCCCACAGGTGCCATTGGTTCGCGTTCGTTTGATTATCCATTGTTACCGCAGCATGAACGACCCGGTTTCCCTCCCGCATCAGCACGTAGAGAACGCCGTAGCCGTTATAATAGACACGAACGCTGTCCACCCCAAGCTCTGGCGCGGTCATATCCTCAAACCACTTGCCCTGACCGCGGCTTTTGTTGTACACATAGTAATCCCGCTCCAATCCCCGGGCGATCCACTCCGATACGGTTTCGTGGTAGGTGAGACGAAGAATGCAGAAGTAGTTTTCACCGTCCGCTGTTGTCACATCGCAGCTCTCTTTCCATTCCACGTTCCTGGAAATGGCAGTTTCTCCTGTTTTGAAAGTACCGTAATCCAGCCAAACATTGTCCGCTGTTATAGTGCCACCGGGGAACACATCTGCCACCGTTGCAAAAGGCGGCTCTCCCGGATACTCCCCGTGGGGGATCTCATTACCCGATTTAACGAGACCGGACATCACACCAAAAACGACCCCAAAGGAAAGCAGGAACGGCAGCGCCCGAACAAAATAATTGAACGGAGCCTTTTTCTTCCATTCCACGCGGTGATTCAGACTGTCACCATTCAAAAGCCGCCTTTCATACCGGCGAAAACGGATCAATCTCAACAGATTAGTTAACCATGCGTCCAGAATCGCGCCATGAACACAGAGGATGAAGACCACTCCGATAGATACGGCGATCCGAAAACCATATCTCAAAGCACTTTGCGCGAAAAAGACCCAGAACAGAGTCATCAGAACTGCGTAAACAAAGGAATCACGGTGCTTCTTTTTCAGCAGACCGATGGTAATGGCGTGGGTCTCGCTCTCCGTATTCAGCTCGGGGGCATCGCGCTCCATAGAGCGGTACACCCGGAAATCCCCATACCGGAGCAGGTACTCCCACCCCATAGCACGGTAAAGCTCCAGCTCCTCGTCCGTCAGCTCATCGCCGCTGTCCAGAAAGCGGGGCTTTCGCTTCTGCGCCACATCCAGACGGTACATGACCTTTCGGGGTAATCTTCGTTCAAAGAAGAAAACGCCGCAGAAAACACCGTCCTCCGCAAGAAACAGCCCCTTGGCAGCCATATCCTCCAACCAGCTCTGGATACCCTCCACATTGGTTGGATCACAAGGGCAAAGCCTGTGTACATACTTTACCAGCTCTTCGCTCATTACAGACAACCTCCCTTCGCACGATGCGCATCCTCAATACACAGGCGCAGCCTTGTGAGTTCCTCATCATAAGCCGCGCGTCCCTTCGAGGTGATCCGGTAGGTGCGCTTGCGTCCCTCCACCGCGATCTCCTCAATGTACTTTTCCTTTTCAAATTTCCCCAGAATGGTGTACAGCGTGGCAGGTCCGATCCGCAGCCTGCCTTTTGTGCAGCGTTCAATCGCCTCCGCTATGTCAATGCCGCACATGGGTCCGTTGCTGAACGCCATCAGAACGTAAAACATGGATTCCGTCAGACCGTCCATTGCTTTCCTTGGCATTGCGTCACCCCCTCAATATCGTTAATTGATATCGTTTAATGATATTATATATAACAGCAATCATATTGTCAAGGAAAATACAGTAAGCCAAAGAATCGCTACTGTTCATTGCGGCAAATATATGCTACAATCTACTTGTTATCTGCGTTGGCAGATAACAAATCACGCGAAAGGAATTTGAAAACGATGAAGGTTTACGGAGCAGATATCTGCGTTGACTGCAGAAATTACAAGGCAATTCAGAAAAACCGCGGTTTTGAAGCGGAATATGTTGATATCGCGGAAAACACGAGAAATCTCCGGGAGTTTCTGGAGATCCGGGATACCGATCCCGTCTTTGACGCGGTCAAGGCACGCCACGGCATCGGCATTCCTCTGTTCGTGCGGGAGGACGGCGCGAAGACCTTTGATTTCAACGAAGCCTTTGCATGGATCGGTCAGCCTCCGGTAGAAGACAGCGAGATCGTTGAAAAGATCAAAACCTGCGGGATCGACGGCTGCAAATAAGAGAACGCAGACACTCTTCAAGTAGAGTGTCTGCGTTTGTTTTAGGCGCCAAGGTTTGCCCAACATATTTATTGTACCACAACGCGGGAGATGCTGTCCATTCTCAGTTTCCCCAAGATTTTGCCATCATTCTTATGGAACATCCCATCTTGCAAAAGCGGTAAACATGCGCTATGATAAAGATACAAAAAGGAGTGAGTCCAATGTACTAAGCAAAAACTCCAAACTATAGAAAGTTGAGGTTATGTAAATGCTGGAACCCAAGAATTATAGGAAGTAACCCTTGATCGTCAGAGTGATTAGCTGACAGATCAAGGGTTACTTCTTTTTTTGCCAAAAACACGATCATCTTTTTACTACCAGGACATGCCGCGAAATGCTCGCCGCACGCCCTGTTTATTCTTTTAAATAACGGTTCAAATAATTCAGCACTCTTTTTTTATCCGCAGACCACAGCGGCGCGACCAGATCGCGCTTTGCACCGTCCCCGGTGATGCGGTGAACCACGGTACCTTTCGGCAGAACAGCAAGACACGCCTTTAGCCGCCGCGCGTATTCCTCCAGCGACAGGCAGGAGAACCTGCCCGCAAGGAAGTCCCGCTCCAGATCCGTCCCCCGCAGGACATGCAGAAGATGAAATTTCACGCCATCCGTTCCCGCGGCGGCTGCCTGCCGGGTAGTTTCCACGGATGCCTCCATATCCTCGCCAGGGAGTCCGATGATGATATGCGTGACCACATGGATGCCTGCCGCCCTCAAATCAGCGACCGCCCGGAAGTACACCTCGTTTTCATATCCCCGGCGGATATATCGAACCGTTTCTTCGTGAATCGTCTGTAACCCAAACTCCACATACACAGGCTTTTCCCGGTTCAGCTCTGCCAAAAGCGACACGACCTCCGGCGGCAGACAATCCGGACGGGTGGCAATGGCAATGGCTGCGATGTCCTCAGCCCCCATCGCTTCGCGGTAAAGGCGCTCCAGAACCTCAACAGGAGCGTAAGTATTGGTAAAGGACTGGAAATAGGCGATATACTTCCCGTCTTTGAGCTTACCCCGCACACGGTTTTTCGCGTTTTCCAGCTGAGCGGTGATGGAACCGCAGCTTTTTTCCGCAAATTCACCGCCGCCGGCAGTGGAACAGAAAACACACCCCCGCGTATCAATGCTGCCGTCCCGGTTGGGGCAGGTAAAGCCCGCGTCCAGTGAAAGCTTATAGACCTTGCAGCCGAACCGGGCACGGTAGTGGTCGTTCAATGTGGTATACATGGAACACCTCGCCGATCAGATGATGATGCCGTTGCAGTGGTCTATCTCATGCTGTATGATCTGCGCCGTCCAGCCGGTAAAGGTTTTGAAGCGAAGCTGCATTTTTTCATTCTGATACTGTACCTTGATGCTTTTGAATCGCTTCGTCTTTCTGATCCCGGCAAGGGACAGGCAGCCCTCCTCCGTTTCAAAGGGCAATGAGCATTTGACGATCTCCGGATTGAACATCACCATGTATCCACCGTCATTCTCAAAGGCAATGATGCGCTTACTCACGCCGATCATATTCGCCGCCATGCCAACGCACCCGTCCTTATGCGCCACCAGCGTTTCCAGAAGGTCATCGGCAACCGGAACATCTTCAGCAGTGGCGGGGACGGACGGCTGGGACAGAAAATCAATATCCTTCATGATATCGCGGATCATTCGATCAGCTCCTTTCGATCCCCGTCCCCGCTGAGCCGTGCGGACACGCGGGACAGCGTGATAAAATAGCTGGGGATCAGGATCATATCCGCCCCCGCCCACGCAAGCACCTCGGCAGCATAGATGCCGGTCTCATTCAGAACAGCGGGAAGCAGCAGCACGCCGCCGGTACGCATAACGAACTCCGCGATACCGGACACCATGGGCAGCACAGTGTCGCCCATTCCCTGCACCGCCGAGCGGGTCACATGCAGGATATACAGCACCGGCAGGCAGGCGCTCATAACAGCCAGATAGTCATAAGCGACCTTTGCCGCCTGTGCCACCTCCTCCGGTGTGCCGGAAATGAACAGGCTGACGATCCCCTTGCCAAACACGAGCATAAGACCGCCGATGACTGCCGAAGTAGCGACTGCCACCACGGTGGCGCACCGCATACCCTGCCGGATGCGCTCCTTCTTCCCCGCGCCAAGATTTTGTCCCACATAGGTGATCATAGCATAGCCGTAGGAGGTAGCGGCGATCTCCAGAACGCCGTAGAGCTTGTTGCTGGCGGTGAAGCCCGCAATAAATGCCACGCCGAAACCGTTTACCACAGACTGAATGATCATGCCGCCGATGGCGATCATGATATTCTGGAGCGCCATCGGACAACCGAGGGACATGAGGCGCACCGCTGTGGCGGATTTGACCGCAAAATGCTGCGGTTCGAGCTTCATAAAGTCGATTTTGCGCAGGCGGCAGAAGCAGAAAATACCGGAGAACATCTGGGCGATCAGAGTTGCTGCCGCCGCCCCCGCAATGCCCCATCGGAAGACCAGAACGAACAGAAGATCCAGTGCGATATTGGACAGCGCGGCAACGATCATGGCGTTGAGCGGCGTGCGTCCGTCACCGAGAGAACGGAGGATACACGCCAGCAGATTATACGCCATGACGATAGGAATACCAAAGAACATGATGCGAAGATACAGCAGCGCCCCGCCCATGACCGCCGCAGGAGTTTTCAGAAGGTTCAATACCGGAGCTGCCGCAAGCTGACTGACCGCAAGGAATACCACGGCACACCCAGCAGTCAGAAGAACGGAAATTCCCGTAACGCTGCGCAGATTTTCATAGCGGCGCGCGCCAAATTCCCGTGCCATCAGAATGGCAAAGCCCTGCGTCACCCCCTGGATCATGCCCAGCACCAGCCAGTAGAGCCAGTCTGTTGCCCCCAGAGCCGCAAGGGCATCCACACCCAGCGCCTTGCCGACCACCATAGTATCCACCACGGTGTAAAGCTGCTGAAAAACGTTGCCCGCCATCAGCGGCAGGGCAAAGGAAACGATGAGAGAAAGCGGCTTTCCCTCTGTCATATTTTTGATCGTTGATGCCATAAACACCTCTAAAGCTTTTTATTGCGACTATTGTAGCAGACTCAGACAAAAAGCGCAAGAAGTGAGCGCCGGGAAAAACAAAAGCGCCCGGACAGGCACGAGCTTCTCCCCAGGCGCATAGGATACGGTAAGGCAGCGTTTGGAGGTGACCATCGTGATCATGTTAGCTACCGTTTTTTCTGTGCGCAATGACCATTTACTGGTGATCGACCTGTCCAACCGTCAGCAGGTGCAGGTCAATACCCGCGAGGCGCCCCGCTTTCACGCCGGAGATCTGATCCGTATTCGATACAACGGCGCAATGACGATGAGCATCCCGCCGCAGATCTCCGCGCTGCGCGTTACCCGGCTATCCTCTGTCTGCTGAAAAGCGAACGGTTGATCCCATACAACGGGGAGGTTCATCCGTAAAGATGGCAGTTTTTTGAAAGGCAAAAAAGGAAGTGCCGGCGGCACTTCCTTTTTCCGTGTATCATAAGTCTTTTAGATCTTGAACTGCATGACCATCTGCTCCATCAGATTTGCCTGACCGGACAGCTCCTCGCTGGCTGCGGCGGAACCCTGGGCAGTGTTGCTGTTATTCTCAACCACAAGCTTGATCTCGCCAAGCCCGCGGCTGATCTCACCGGCGCTGGAGGTCTGCTGGACGCAGGCACCGGAGATCTCACCGATCTTGCTCTCCACCTCACCGGACTGGGTAACTGCCGCAACGAGGGACTGGGCAGTTTCGTCCGCGATCTTCGCGCCGCGATCCACTGCCATAACGGTACTGTCGATCAGCTCGGTCGTATTCTTGGCAGCCTCCGCGCACTTCTGTGCCAGAGAACGCACCTCATCAGCAACAACAGAGAAGCCCTTGCCCGCAGCACCCGCGCGGGCTGCCTCAACAGCGGCGTTCAGCGCAAGGATATTGGTCTGGAACGCGATATTGTCGATCGCCTGAATGATCTGGCTGATCTGACCTGCCTTTTCCTTGATCTCATCCATAGCGAGGTTGAACTGCTGCATCTGCTCGTTGCTCTGACGCAGGGACGCGCTGGTCTCCTGAGACAGGCGGGCGGCGATCTGCGCATTCTCGGCAGTGGCGTTGATCTGACCCACGATCACATCCACGGTGCCGCCCAGCTCCTCAACGGAAGCAAACTGCTCAGCAGCGCCCTGGCTGATGGTCTGAGAACCGGCAGCGACCTGCTCGGCACCCATATTGACCTGCTGGGAGCTGAGACGGATCTCTCTCAGTGTATCACGCAAACGGTTGCGGATCCCCTTGATAGAAGCAAGGATCTCACGGTAGGAGCCCACGTAGTTTTCCTCGCAGCTGCTCTCCACAAGGAAGTTGCCCTGCCCCATCTGCTCCAGAACCTCCTGGATATCATTGATGATGACGCGCAGACCGTCAGACATCGCCACGCTGTCACGGATAATATCACCGATCTCGTTGTTGGGGATCTTCAGATCAGTATATTCCTGCAGATCGCAGTCACGAACCTTGTGAATGATAGAGGTGGCGCTCTCCAGAGGCTTCGTGACCTTCTGGACCACCGCGAGACAGATGACGCTCATCAGGATAATACCCACGATCACCAGAATGTTGATGACTGTGTTGAGGACCTGCGCGTCCTTCAGAACCTCCGCGGCATTGTAAGCACAGCCCAGAATGGAAATGACCTCGCCCTCTGCGTTTGTAATAGGAACATAGCAGTTGATCAGCTGACCGTAAGCGGTCTTGTGAATATTAGAGTCCTGAACAGTTTTTCCGGCAAACGCACCTGCCACATGGCTGTACACGACATTTGCCTTTGTTCCGATCTTTTCATCAAAGCCGGCGACTACGCCGTTATAAACAGTAGTGCCATCCGTGGTCAGCGTGTAGGCATACAGAATGGGATTTTTGCTCATGACATCATAAAGCGAGTTGAGAATCGCCTTAAACTCCTCGCTCTCCTCAGCCCCGGGAACAATAGCGGGCAGCAGCTCCGGATCAACACTGGCAGCGGCATACTGGGCAGAAACACCGGCGATCTCTGCGGCAAGAACTCTGGAATTTTCGCTGGACTGCTGGATCACAAAATACCCCAGCGCGCCCATAATGATCAGATTGACCAGAACAATGGGAATCAGAATACTGGCCTTAACGGTAAGGCGGTCGATCTTAAACTTTTTCATAAGGAATCCTCCTCGCATTGTTTAGGGGGCTGCTCTTTCACAGTTTTGCAAAAAAATACAGTCCTTCTTATTTGGTATATCGGCATAAATCAGAAAAAAACAAGTATTTATTCCGGTTAATTTTGAGTAATGTACTTTTCACGATCCGTCATACATGGTTTTTCCGTGCAAGGCTTCAAGCAAACAGGACGCGCCGCAAAATGATCGCGGCGCGCCCTGTCAAAGTCATGAAATGAAACCATTGCCGGCGGCATTACTTTTTCAGCGTATCGACCCACTCACCGTACTTCTTGATATTTGCGTCACGCTCAGCACGGTCAGCCCCCTTGGTCAGAATATACACCTTGATCTTCGGCTCTGTACCGGAGGGACGAACGATGATGCTGGTGCCATCCACCAGCTCGAAGCGCAGAACATTGGAACCGGAGAGCTCCATGGTGGTCTTCTCACCGGAAGCGCAGTCGAGAACGCTGCCGTCAGCATAATCCTTAAACTGTGCCACCTTCACACCGGCGATCTCGGCAGGAGGTGTTTCACGCAGACCCTTCATCAGATTTGCCATATCCTTCAAGCCATCCAGACCGGGCATGACCAGATTGAAGGTCTTCTCGCCAAAATAGCCGTACTTCTCATACAGACCGTCCATAGCTTCCAGAACAGTCATGCCCTTTCCGGCATAATAGGCCGCCATTTCCGTCAGCAGCAGAGAAGCGGTAACAGCGTCCTTATCGCGGACAAAGCCGCCCAGCATGTAACCGTAGCTTTCCTCGTAGGCGAAGATAACATTGCCCTCGCCGCTGTTCTCCAGTGCGTCCTTCTTCTCAGCAAGGAACTTAAAGCCGGTGAAGGTGTCAAAGCTCTTCAGACCGTTCGCCTCAGCAACGGCGCGTGCCATCTCGGTGGTAACGATCGTCTTCAGCGCCACAGGATTTGCGGGAAGCTTGCCCGCGCGCTTCATGGCACCGATGAGATACTCCAGCAGCAGAACGCCGGTCTGGTTTCCGGTGAGGACCTTATACTCGCCGTCCTTGTCCCGTGCCATGATACCCACACGGTCTGCATCGGGGTCAGTACCCAGAATGAAATCAACATCATTCTGCTTTGCCAGCTCGATAGCCAGATAGAAGCCCTCGGGATTCTCGGGGTTGGGAGAAACCACCGTGGGGAAATTGCCGTCGATGACCATCTGCCTAGGCTCGCAGAGGAGATGCTTGATCCCCGCGCGCTTCAGTGCCTCGGGCACCAGCTTATGACCGCAGCCGTGGAAGGGCGTGTAGACGAGCTTGAAGTTATCCGCCACAGCGGGGATAACCTCCGGATCGGTGAGCTGCGCCATGACTTCCTTCATGAATGCCTCATCGGTTTCCTCACCCAGGACCTCGATCAGACCTGCCTTGACAGCCTCATCATAGGGCATGGTCTTGATGTCGTTGAAAATGTCGATCTTCTGCAGCTCATCAGCGACTGCGGCAGCGTGTCTGGGAGGAAGCTGCGCGCCGTCTGCCCAGTAGACCTTGTAGCCGTTGTACTCCTTGGGGTTATGGCTGGCGGTGACATTGATACCCGCCTGGCAGCCGTAGTGGCGCACGGCAAAGCTCAGCTCGGGAGTGGGGCGCAGGGACTCGAAAATGCGGACATGGATACCGTTGGCAGCGCAGACCTCAGCGGCAGCGCGGGCAAAGTCCATACCGTTCAGACGGCAGTCCATGCAGATGGCAACACCGCGCTTCTTGGCCTCCTCGCCCTCCGCGCAGATGACATTGGCAAAGCCCTGGGTGGCGTGGCGGATGACATAGATATTCATATGGTGCAGACCCATCGCCATCGTGCCGCGCAGACCTGCCGTACCGAATTCCAGAGGACCGTAGAAGCGGCTCTCGATCTCCTTGGGATCGTCCTTGATCGCCTCAAGCTCAGCAATCTGATTGGGAGTCAGCACACCGCTGGTAAGCCATTTTTGATATTCCTTCATGTAGTCCATCGTGGAGATCCTCCTCATTTATTAATAATACAAATATTGTACCATGCACTAAACTTCACTGTCAATCACGTTTTTATTTGTGATATCTGCTGCCCTCAAGGATCTGATATCCCCGGTAGATCTGCTCCAGCAGCATCACCCGCGCCAAATGGTGGGGGAAGGTCATGGGTGACATGCTCAGCTTCAGATCCGCCTGTGCTTTGATGGACGGATGAAGCCCCACGCTGCCTCCGATCAGAAATGTCAGCTGACTCTTCCCCTCCAGCGCGAAGCGGGAGAACCGCTGTGCCAGCTCCTCGCTGCCCATCAGCTTTCCCTCGATGCACATGGCGATCACCGCGCCGCCCTTCGGCATTTTTTCGCTGATCGCCGATGCCTCCCGCGCCAGCGCGGCATCGATCTCCGCCTGACTGGGCGTATCACTCAGCCGCTGTTCGGGAATCTCAAGGATCTCAAGCTTACAGTGGCGTCCCAGCCGCTTCACGTATTCCGATGCCGCATCAATATAAAACTTTTCCTTCATTTTTCCGACGCACAGGATCGTCACCTTCTGCATTCCGATCACTCCATTTCATAAATCTCGCTGAGCGCGTCAGCGGGAGCAACACTCAGTCTTCCATCATAGCCAGCCGCCGCGAGCCACGGCTCTATGGTGTTCAGCGCCACCTGCGGCGTATTGTTTTCCCGACTCAAATGGGCAAGCAAGATCATTCTTGTTCCGGCACGGACACTGTCCACCGCAAAAGCTGCCGCCACCTCATTGCTGAGATGTCCCCGCATCCCCAGCACCCGCTCCTTGAGATGATAAGGATACGGACCGGAGCGCAGCATCTCAATGTCGTGGTTGCTTTCCAGCACAAGGAGCTTTGCGCCCATCAGCGCAGCGGCAGTCTCACCGGGAATATAACCCGTATCGGTAAGATATCCCAGCGTACCGTTCGGCGTGTCCATGCGAAATCCGCAGCTTCCCGCGCAGTCATGGCTGGCCGCCACCACGCTGACGGAAACATTCCCGATTTCGCACTTCTCTCCCCATTCGACGCACCTGAGCAGCGGTTCGATCCCCGCGATGCGGTAGACAAGCTGCCGCGCCGTGGGCGAGGTCGTAATGATGGGTGTCCTATACTTTTTTATGTAAGTTGCAAGACCGGAAATATGGTCATTGTGTTCGTGGGTGATCAGCACAGCCGACAGCATCTCCGGTGTCAGCCCCAATTTTGCCAGCGACTGGCAGATCCGGCGGCAGGAAATGCCCATATCGATCAGAATATGCGTATTTCCCGAGGAGACCAGCGCGGCATTTCCACCGGAACCGCTGGCAAAGGTGCAAAAACGAGTCATTGTCGTCCTCCATGACAGGGTGTAGAAAAGGATTTTTTACTGTTTGTTGACAGAGATATAGCGTTAAACTGGGGTTTGTCTTACTATTTAGATTTTGCTGTGCCGCTGGCGCGGCAGACCGCTGTCATCGATTAGCAACCGTGTTCAGCCTCCGGCGGGTGACTTTTGTCCGGACAAAAGTCACCAAAAACCGTTAAGGGGACACCCCTT